>SVNA01000023.1 GCA_015067145.1 Oscillospiraceae bacterium
GGTGACAAACATCTATGACGGCTATGTGCTTAAACTGAAATGCGGCATTGAAAAGAAACTTATTCAGCCGGAAACACCACAGGCAGCAGCTGTGTATGAGGACAGACTTATCTTCAAGCTGGGCAAACGCACATATATCGAGGAACAGCTGCACCGTCTGGGGTTATAAAAGGCAGGTGTGATATATGGAGATAAAACAGGCACTTATACCAAAATACACAAAAGCACGCTGTGGATACAGTCTGGTGCCAAGATATATCACGATACACAATACTGCCAATACCAATACCTCTGCAACGGCAAAGGCTCATGCCGAATATATGAACAGCGGCGGAAAAAATGTGGAGGTAAGCTATCATTATGTGGTGGATGACAAAGAGATTTATCAGCTTATCCCTGATAATGAGGTAGCGTGGCACGCAGGTGACGGCGGCAGCGGAACAGGCAACAGACAATCAATAGCCATAGAAATATGCGAAAATAATGGCGGCGATTTACTCGCCGCCACAAATCTTGCCGCAAAACTGACAAAGTATATTATGGATAAATACAATATCCCTCTTTCCAATGTGGTGCAGCACAACTACTGGAGCGGAAAAAACTGCCCTAATCGCATAAGAAAGGGACAGCCATACAGCTGGTATGAATTTCTGGAACAGGTGTAGGCCAAAACAGATGATTTGACAGCAGAGATGGAAAAACTGCTGAAAGAAAACCAGAGACTTAAAGAAGTGCTGCTGGAGATTGAAAATCTGGTGGAGGGGGTGAATGTATGAAAGCAGCAGATAAAATCAAATTTTGCTTTGTAACGGTGTTTACAGCTGTTAACGGATTTCTTGGCAGTCTTGCAATTCCGTTCTATATCCTTGTAGGTGCAAATGTGGTGGATTATATAACAGGTATTGCCGCCGCAGTTTACAGAGGAGAAAGGGTAAACAGTGAAGTGGGCTTTCACGGCATAGCCAAAAAGGTGTGTATGTGGCTGCTGGTGATGATAGGTTTTGTACTGGACTACTGTCTTGTTGAGATGGGACACACCATGCATATTGATGTAGGAATGGACTGCCTTGTATCGGTTGCGGTGGTGTTCTGGCTGCTGGTAAACGAGCTTATCAGCATACTGGAAAACATCAATGATATCGGCACACCTCTGCCGCCGTTTCTTATGAAACTGGTGGAATATGTACGGGAAAAAACCGAAGAAAGTGCAGATGTAAACAGCGAGGGTTAAAATGGCAACGACATCACCAGACAGCATCAGCGGATGGAAAAATATCGGCGGGTATGATATATATGACGATAAAAACAAAAAGAAAAAGCAGAATCAGAAGGCACAGAATGCTTGGCAAAAAGCACCTTCAGCTTCTGCGACAAACAGCACGGCAAACAAAAGCAGCGGGGGAACAAAATCCTCCGCTGTTTTCAATAGCAACAAATCAACAAGTTCCAACAAAACTGCGGGGGTGTTTGACAGCATCAAACTGCCTTATGAGGACACTGTGGCACAGAAGAATGCCCAGAAAGCCGCAGACCTGAAGCGACAGCAGGAGCAGTACAACGCACAGAAACTTGCAGAAAAGCAGGCTGCAGAGGCAAAGGCGGCACAGGAAAAGTATGCGAGGGATAAATATATCGCCCAGATGTGCCAGAAACAGATAGATGGTCAGTTGAAAGGAACGGGTATGCAGTCTTCAAATGCCGTCAGAAGCAATCCGTTTACCTCGGCAGTTCCAAAACTTAACTATACCCCAGGCAGACAGGATAATACTACTAACAGAGAGGATGATGTATATAAGAATTTGAACAGTACAGAAGAATATGATATAATCAAAAATAATAGTATATACTCGCAGGGAAGCTTAGAAACTATAAGTAATATCGTAAAAGGTGCTGTTCCAAGTAACTTATATATAAGCCCGTTGCAGACACAAACGACAGGAATCGGATGGTATAATCCTGAGAAGCCCAAAGGAAGAACGGGATATGGCCATCAGTTATATGACGTCAATACAGGCAAGAGGCTTTTTGCTGTTGACAGACATAATCTTGGAAAAAACAAAAATGTTCCGCATTTGAATATTGATTATGCTAAAAATGCATCCGACCATCAAAAAACAATTGCAAGGAACCTGAACCACAGAGCCATACCTGATGAATTGTATAATCGAACAAATAGTTTCGCAAAAGTTGTTGATGATTTTAAGGGTGCAGGTAAAACAATGGCTGCGGTGGGGATAGTTCTTGATGCATATGATATTGCGAAGGTTATGTATGATGATATGAACGACGATGATGGTACAATAGGTAAAGAAACAATCAGACAGGCTGTTGGGGTAGGAGGCAGTTGGATGTTTGGTGCAATGGGGTCTAAACTTGGGGCTATGGGAGGTGCTGCAATCGGTACAGCGATATGTCCTGGTTTAGGCACTGTTATTGGTGGCTATATCGGCGGTGTAGCAGGTGGTATTGCCGGCAGTTTTAGCGGTGATGAAATTAGCGAATATCTCGTCGATAAGTTTTATAAAGAATAGCTTATAAATTGAAATGCGGAGCAAATATGGATAAAAGCAGAAAAGATACAATAGTATGTAAAATTGAAAAAGATACAGGCAGTGCAAATAATATATGGATATCTCTGAAGTTTTCTGGTGATGAATACTGGTATGAGGATAAAGTAGCAAGCGAAATATTTCCTGTTGCGACAGATATAATAAAAGAGTTTTCAAAACATAAAGTGTGTATGTACACGAAACTCAAAAAACGTACAGAATACAGGAGTGTGTTGGGGAGAAGAAAAAAGTATATTTGTGTGGAGGATGAACTGTCTGAATTTTTGAGTAAATGTAATGAGAATGCTTCTGGATATGATAGTGTTTGCGGAACCGCAACACAGATTTCTGAAATTAAAACTCTGTTTATGAAGAGATATGTGGAAGATGAGATTTTGTATATTGTTCGGGAGAATATTGATATTGAACTTTTGAATATGATTGGCAGTGAAAACGGCAGATGTAAAGAATTGGCTGTAAGTATATTTGCTGAACAAAAGATACAGCATCAGGGAAGTCCGGATAAAACGATAGAATATTATGCAGAGAAATCAAATGATAGCGTAATGGATGTTATGGCTGTTGATACTCATGAAATAATATGGATAAATCTGAATAAACAGTATTTGTCTGTGGATGCTTTTTTTGAAATTATTGCCCCGATACTGAAAAGATATAAAAATAATGTAATAGTTAAAAAGGAGAAATAATTGAATATTATCCGATAGGTACAGTTGTTGTTTTAAGAAATGGGACAAGAACAATAATGATATATGGAAGAAAACAGATTCAGAAAGATACAGGTAAAGAATGGGACTACGTTGCGTGTTTGTACCCTGAGGGCAATCTTGACGATGAGTATAATATATTTTTTCAACATGAAGAAATAGAATATATTATGCATACCGGGTTGAAAAACAAATCAGAGGAACGTATGCAAAAGGTTCTGAACAGTAAGTGATGAAAAGCGGAGAGTAATCTCCGCTTTTTGTTGTAAATGCGAGAAAAATTTGATATGTATACTCACACTGTACAGAGGTGCATACTGTGCAGCAATTTTTATATGTGGAAATACTGATATCTGAATAAATGAATTGAGAGGGGGAAATACTATAGGTGAAAAAACAGCAAAGGAGTGAAAAATATGGAAATTAACCGAGGCGAAGTTTTTTATGCAGATTTGAGCCCCGTGGTGGGCTGTGAGCAGGGTGGGACAAGACCTGTGGTTATTGTGCAGAACAATGTGGGCAACCGCCATTCTCCTACAGTTATTGCGGCGGCTATTACCTCGAAACAGGACAAAACCAGCCTGCCCACCCATATCAGCGTAAAGGCGGAAAGCTGCGGACTTGCCAAGGACAGTGTGGTTCTTCTGGAACAGATAAGAACTATAGATAAACAGCGGCTGCGGGAAAAAACAGGCAGACTTTCTCCCGAGGATATAAAAAGAATGAACAATGCACTGAATATCAGCTTTGGACTTAACGAATAAGCTTACTTAACATATATAGAAATAATTGCGGAAATATATAATATTCAGCTTTAAAATGAAACGGCAGAGCACCCTTCAGCAAGGTGAACTCTGCCGTTTTTTGTTTGTGAAAATTTATTACAGCAGCTGCGAAACAACATACTGTGCAACCATCAGCCCTGCCACATTTGGTGCAAAGGAACAGGAGCCCGGTGCGTTGCGGCCGTTTGAACTGTTAACCGCTTTGCTTTCGGGAGGGCGGGTGTTGAAAAGGGAAGTGTGTCCTGTTATACCCCGTTTTTTCAGCTCCTGCCGCATAACTTTGGACAGACCACATCCGTTGCCCGCGGTTTTTTCCACCTTGTCAATCACAAAGCCTGTGCAGTTCAGGCGGTTGCCTGTGCCCATGCTGGAGATTACGGGAATATTTTCCCTGTGACAGAATTCTATCAGGTCCAGCTTGGCTTTTACGCTGTCGATAGCATCTATCACATAGTCAGGTTTTTCTTCCTTTATCAGATGCAGATTGTCCTTTTCGATAAAGATATCGACCGCCTTTATATTTATATCCGGGTTGATGCTTTTTGCCCGGGCTGCGGCAACCTGTGTCTTGGGTTGTCCCACAACCTCCCGGGTGGAGATAATCTGTCGGTTAAGGTTGGTTATATCCACTGTATCAAAATCAAAAATAGTGATGTTTTTCATTCCGAAACGAACAAGCCCTTCCAGTGCGGCACCGCCGACACCGCCAACGCCTACAATACATATTTTTTTGTCTGTCACCGACCGGAAAAGATTTTCTCCGATGACCATTTTTGTTCTCTGGGAAAATTCCATAGCTGCCTCCCGGACTTGAAATTTAAATGCTTCTGCAACAGCAGGATGTTAAAATGGCATAACAGCGATGCCGGCACCACAGGTGTGATTTTGATGAGATAAAATAAAATGCTCCCGCCAAGCCGTATGTGGTCATATTAGAACCCGCTTTTCAGCAAGGTTGGATATGTTCTGCCGACGCTTCACGCTCCCTTCTTCCCCAGTGGGGGAGGTCTGCAATTCCCGTCAGGACAAGAACTTCCGATTAATATAAGTGTAGGATTAAAAACAACCACATTTTATCGCACAAGGCAGGAGATTTTTATTTTACTTTGCTATTGTATGCAGAAATATACGGATTATTCAAAATTGCCGTTTTCTATTTCTTCCATCATTTTTTCATATCTCTTTTCAAAGATACCGCTGATAGCGTAATATTCTTCATCATCTTCCACAATGTCAAAGGTTTCAAGGCCTTCTTCGTCTTCAGGACCTACGCGGAAGAAGATAACACTTGGGTCTTCTTTGAGAGCTTCTGCGGGGTCTTCAAAATAAGGAACGAGAGCAACATAAGCGTTGTCTTTGTACTCAAAATGGTCCATAATTTCAAAAGAGTGCTCTACATTGTCTTCGTCAACAAGAGTGATGATGTCGGCCATCATATCTTCATTTATATTTTTATTTTCTGGCATAACTGTCTCCTGATAATTGAATCTTTGTATATCTTTATACAATAATATCTTACAACATAAGCTCTTTTCAGTCAATAAAGGGGCATTATTTTTTACGAAATGTCCATAAATTTGCTTTTTGATATATGAAAAATAATGATTTGAAAAAATAACATATATTTTTAACAGTTTTTATGGTATACTTAAAAAGTATTCAATAATACTTATATACAGAACTATAAAAAGAGCATCAACCAGAGGTTAAAGATGAAAAAGGGATTTACAGCTGTTCTGGCTGTTATGATGACAGCGTGCATAATATTTACAGGTTGCGGACAAAAAACCGTTAATCTCGCCAAGGTGGAAAGCGATGAAATGCAGTTCATTGCACCTGAAAGCGGCGACACAGTTGCAACAATAAAAACAAGCAAAGGGGATATAAAGGTTATCCTCTATCCAAAGTATGCCCCTCTGGCAGTAGAAAATTTTATTACACATGCAGAAAACGGATATTATGACGGAGTTGCATTCCACCGTGTTGTAGAGGATTTTATAATCCAGTCCGGAGACCCTACAGGTACAGGCAACGGGGGCGAAAGTATCTGGCAGCTGCCTTTCAGTGACGAATTCAGCGATAAACTGCACCACTATACAGGGGCACTTTCCATGGCAAACAGGGGCAGTAATACAAACTGCAGCCAGTTTTTTATCGTTACAAGTATGCCTAAAAATATAAATGACGAAATTGTTGGTCTTATGGAGGAAGCAGGCTGGCGTGAGGGCATAGTTGATGCTTACAGACAGGCCGGCGGTGCACCAAACCTTGACTATCGCTACACAGTGTTTGGCCAGGTATATGAAGGTCTCGAAATTGCATTTGCCATAAACGGTGTAAAAACCGACGACGATGAAAAGCCAAAGGAAAATATTATAATCGAAACAATCGAAGTTACAACTATAGAGTAACAATACTTGATGCGGCAGGAAACTGTCGCATTTTCCAATAGATATTACTTTACAACATACTAAAAAACACGAAAGGCATTTGTATGCGTAAAATACTAAAATTTGTATTTTCAAAAAAATTTCTGGCAGTAATGCTGGCGTTGTTTCAGATAGTGCTGTTTATTGTACTGGTAAGCAGGTTTTACACCCTTGGTTCAACTGTTTATCTGCTGATGACGGTATTCAGCATTGCGGTTATGCTTTACCTGTTTGAAAGAGACAACCTCAACCCGTCCTACAAGCTGCTGTGGGTTGTAATTATGGTGTTTCTGCCTGTTACGGGGGCACTGTTCTACTTTTTGTGGGGTGACACAAAGCTGACCAAAAAACAGCGGCTGGAGATAAATAAGATACGGGATAATGCATGGAAATATCATGATACAAACCAGCAGGCTATAGACGAGCTGGCACAGATTGATATGGGGCTGGCAAAACAGGCCAGATTTCTGGACGAATTCGCAAAGGCTACACCATATCACAACACATCGGCAAAGTATTACCCCATGGGCGAGGATTTTTTTGCTGATTATATTGAGGATCTGAAAAAAGCAGAGAAAAATATATTTATGCATTACTTTATTGTGGACGAAGGGTATATGTGGGACACAATACTGGATGTGCTCAGGGAAAAGGTGAAGAACGGCGTGGATGTAAGGATAATCTATGATGATTTCGGCACGCTGATGACACTGCCGTCCGGTTATGAGAAAAAACTGAGAAGCTGGGGAATAAAGGTAGGGGTATTCAACCCTGTAAAGTTCAGCACACATATTGGCGACTATCTTATGCTCAACCATCGTGACCACCGCAAAATCACAGTTATCGACAACAACGTCGGTTATGGCGGCGGGCTGAATATAGCCGATGAATATATAAACGCCATAACCCGTTTCGGTGTGTGGAAGGACACAGCTTTCCGTATAGAAGGCGATGCGGTTTATGGCCTCACCAGCACATTTATCCGTGCATGGCACCTTGTTGCAGGGGAAGCACTGAACTATGCAAACTACAAGCCGACAGTTAAAAAGGAAACTGACGGCATAATCCAGCCATATTTTGATACTCCTCTGGATAATCTGAACATCTGCGAAAGTGCATACCTGGGGGTTATCAACAATGCCAAAAAATATGTGTATATCACCACACCGTATCTGGTTATAGACAATGAAATGATAACAAGCCTCTGTCTTGCAGCCCAGAGCGGCATTGATGTTAAAATTATGGTGCCAGGCATACCGGACAAATGGTATGTGTACTACATCACACAAAGCTATTATCGTGTACTGCTGGAGGCAGGGGTGGAAATATACGAATATGCACCGGGATTTCTTCACGCAAAGATGTATGTTTCTGATGATGTGCAGGCTATTGTGGGCAGTGCCAATATGGATTTCCGCAGTATGTATCTGCATTTTGAAAACTGCTGCAGCTTCTATGGCGGCAGCATAGTGGATGAGGTTAAAAAGGACTTTAACGAAACACTGAAAGTCTGCCGCAGGGTTACAATGGAACAGGTGAAGAAGACCCCGTGGTGGAAAAGAATATTCCAGATGATTTTCCGCATCTGGAGTCCGATGATGTAAAAAATGCGGTGCTGCGGTTTGTTGCTAAAATAAACATATTTTTAATTTGAATTATGTACT
Source organism: Oscillospiraceae bacterium (assembly GCA_015067145.1). Lineage (GTDB taxonomy): Bacteria > Bacillota > Clostridia > Oscillospirales > Ruminococcaceae > RGIG3102. The sequence continues at coordinate 8,156 of SVNA01000023.1, forward strand.
AATTGTAAAACTGCACATCCATATATTGAATTGTTAAAAAAATAATGTTATTATATATATAACGTTAAAGTTGTCATAAATTATGGCAATAAATGCGACTATAAATTAAGAAAGAGGTATACACCCATGAACAAAGTTATCCACACAGACAAAGCTCCAGCAGCAGTAGGTCCATACAGCCAGGCAATTCTCGCAGGCAACACACTCTACGTTTCCGGCCAGATTCCACTTAACCCAGAAACAGGTGCTATCGAAGCAACAGACATCACAGGTCAGGCACACCAGTCTTTGACAAACATCAAAAACATCCTCGAAGCAGCAGGCTTCTCCCTCAACGATGTTGTTAAAACAACATGCCTTCTTGCTGACGTAAACGACTTCGCAGCATTCAACGCTGTATACGCAGAATACTTCGTAGAAAACAAACCAGCTCGTGCTTGCTTCGGCGGCAACGACATCCCAAAAGGTGCTCTTATCGAAGTTGAAGTTATTGCTGTTAAATAATTATAGCTTTAATTGAAAAAGAAAACGCTGTCCAACAGGACAGCGTTTTTTGTTTTGGATAGTTATTATTGAAGGTACGACAGGCGGTTTCTACAGCTGTTCAAAAACTTCGCAGCTTATAAATTTATCCCCCTCAAAAGAAAAACGAGCGATAAAGGGCATAACCTTTTTTATACGCTGAAAATCATCGAAACCCCATTTTCCGCCGGTGTAATAATTTATAATGGCGGAAAGTGCAGTTCCATGGCTGCCGATGGCGATGCTGCGGTCGGGATATTTACGGATTATCTCATTGATGGCACGGATATTTCTTTCCTGCACCTCGCCTATGCACTCGCCGCCCTCCAGCTTATATGTAAAATCACTCCATTGATTTTTTGCATACTCATCAAAGCAGTAAAGCCATTCATCACAGACTGTGCGTTCCCGCAGGTCGTAGTAGGTTTCGATTTCTGTCTGACCTATTGCATCTGCAATGGGTCTCACTGTATCCACACTGCGTTTATACGGGCTGGACAGCACAAGGTTTATATCCTTGTCTGCCAGAAAATCCTTTGCTTTCATACGGTCTTTCAGGCCTTTTTCGGTAAGCTCCCGGGACATATCGTCGTGGTTGTTGTAGTTTGGTTCGGCATGGCGGACAAAATAAAGATTGGTCATAGTTTACACCTTTGTATACATATATAATGCAGGGGCGTGCTGTGTTCGCCGCCGGGCGTTCACAGAACGCCCCTGCAGAGCATTCGCATATAGTTTTGCTGTTAGTCCAGCTTGAGAACAGCGGTAAATGCTTCGCTTGGAACCTCAACAGTGCCCAGCTGACGCATCTTCTTCTTGCCCTCTTTCTGTTTTTCAAGCAGTTTCTTCTTACGGGTGATGTCACCGCCGTAGCATTTTGCAAGAACGTCCTTACGCATAGCCTTAACGGTTTCACGGGCGATAACCTTGCCGCCGATTGCCGCCTGAATAGGAATTTCAAACAGCTGGCGAGGAATATTCTCCTTCAGTTTTTCGGCAATCTTTCTGCCGCGTTCATAAGCTTTGTCAGCGTGAACGATAAGGCTCAGTGCATCAACGATTTCGCCGTTGAGCATAATATCAAGACGCACAAGCTTGCTTGGTGCAAATGCCTTGAACTCGTATTCATAGCTTGCGTAGCCTTTGCTGCGGCTCTTGATTGAGTCGAAGAAATCGTACACAATTTCGCCCAGCGGCAGTTCGTAGTGGAGGTCAACACGGTTTGCGTCCATATATTTCATGTCGATAAACACACCGCGGCGTTCCTGGCACAGCTCCATGAGGCTGCCAACAAAGTCTTTTGGTGAGTAGATGTGAGCATTTACAACAGGTTCTTCGCTGCTTGCAATCTTAACAGGGTCAGGGTAGTTGGTTGGGTTGTCAATCATCATCTCTGTGCCGTCTGTCATTGTCAGCTTGTACTCAACGCTTGGTGCGGTTGTAACAAGGTCAAGGTCAAACTCTCTTTCAAGTCTTTCGATGATGATTTCAAGGTGGAGCAGACCAAGGAAGCCGCATCGGAAACCAAAGCCCAGAGCAATGGAGGTTTCAGGTTCAAAAACAAGGGAAGCGTCATTGAGCTGCAGTTTGTCCAGAGCATCTCTCAGATCACCGTATTTTGCACCGTCTGCAGGGTAGATACCGCAGTAAACCATCGGTGTAACCTTTTTATAACCTGGCAGTGCTTCCGGAGCCGGCTGACTGACCTTTGTAACAGTGTCGCCGACACGGGTATCACGCACAGATTTGATGGAGGCTGTGATATAGCCAACCTCACCTGCACGGAGACTTTCGGTAGGAACAAGGTTGGTTGCACCCATCTTGCCCACTTCCACAACATCAAACTCGGCCCCTGTCTGCATCATTCTGATGCGTTCGCCGGCTTTCAGTGTGCCTTCCATTACACGCACATAAACGATAACACCTTTGTAGCTGTCATAGTAGCTGTCAAAGATAAGTGCCTGCAGCGGTGCATTGTAGTCACCTTTTGGTGCAGGAATATCTGTAACAACCCTTTCCAGCACTTCTTCAATATTTATACCCATCTTCGCACTTATCTGTGGTGCATCAAGACAAGGAATACCGATAACATCCTCAACCTCGTGTGCAACACGCATTGGTTCTGCACTTGGCAGGTCAATTTTGTTGAGAACAGGCAGCAGTTCAAGACCGTGTTCCACTGCCATATATGTGTTTGCAAGTGTCTGTGCCTCGATGCCCTGAGAAGCGTCCACAACCAGGATTGCACCTTCGCATGCAGCAAGACTGCGGCTTACTTCGTAACCAAAGTCAACGTGACCCGGGGTGTCAATAAGGTTGTATTCGTATGTTTCGCCGTCGCTTGCTTTGTAGTTGAGTGTAACAGCGCGGGCTTTGATGGTGATGCCGCGTTCTCTTTCGATGTCCATATTGTCCAGCAGCTGTTCTTCCATCAGGCGTTTTTCAACGGTGCCTGTTTTTTCAAGAAGACGGTCAGCCAATGTGGATTTGCCGTGGTCGATATGAGCAATTATAGAAAAATTGCGGATATTTTCCTGTTTCAAAGGATTTCCTCCTTATATATGAATGTATATATATTTATTATTTTACTAACTATATATATTATCATATTCCGCTGAAAAAATAAAGAGGATTATTGATGGTAAGTAAAGATGATAATATATAAAATACCGCACCCTGCCCATAATCAGCGGGGTGCGGAGTTTTTATATAGCGGTGATTATGCAGCCGGCACAGGGTTATCCTTTTATAACCTTTACCATGTTGGTAAATTCGAGGTAATCTGCAAGGCTGTCTGCAGAATCCTTTGCAGCATTAACAGGAATACAGATGTAACCGTCTGCTTCATACATATCGGAGATGCTGTATTCCTTTCCGTTCAGATATACTCCTGTAACATCATCGAGGATGCAGCTGTTTTGCTGGGAGGAGGATACACGCAGGGTGAGACTGCCGTTGTCAGCAGAGTATTCAGAAACCTTTACATAGTCAAAGGACACTGTATATATCTTTTCGCAGGAAGCCTCGTACAGCTCGATATAGGTGTTGCCGTCGTCAGGCATGCTGGTAAGAAGAGCTTCACCGTAGCCGTCCACAATGGTGACCGGTGTGTGTTCCCGGCTTTCGTCACGGAGATTGTTGCCTTCAAGGTCTTCTCCCTGAGCAAAAATATGGCCTGTGTTTTCTACCCTCAGCATTCTGCGTATCATAAAACGGGAGGCGTTGCTGTCGGTTTTGGATACTTTGTAGTCAAGGTATACATCGGCAACACCGTTGACGCCCTTGTCAGCATTGACGATAACCTTGATGCGGCCGTTGCCAATATCTTCGGTGGATACTGAAATGTTGTCTGTTACAACAGCGGAGACATCATCAGTATTTCTTTCCCAGTAGATGTTGTAGGTGTTGGAGAATACAGGGTGCCAGTCTGCAAACAGATGGCGGTAGAGATACCAGTTCGAACGCTGTGACCAGTGCTCCCATTTATAATTTTTACCATAAAGAGTTACAGCATAGCGGAAGTCGCCGTTTTGGAAACTGTCCAGATATTTTTCACGCTGTTCATCACCAAGGACATGGATTATATAGTCTGTTCCGGAAGGGTGGAAGAAACCGCACACAGTTTCCTGACCTGATGCATAGGTGGAAAAGAACTTTTCGCCGTCAAGGAACTCTTCGCCGCTTATCAGGGCAGGGGCAAGATACTCAAGGTTGCCGCCCAACTCTTCAAAGTATATCCCTTTTTTAGGCTGATTGTGGACAGCGAGAACATCGCCGGTGTTTATGTACAGCCATGCAGAGCTTAGCAGAACGGAGCAGGCAACGGCGGCATAACCGATGAATTTCAGCTTTGGACGGGAGATAATGAAGGATGCAATTTCATAAACAACGGTGAGAAACAGCACGCAGAGGGCGATGTGTCTCAGGTTGCCGCCGCTCATAAGCTTGTACTCGTTTGCTGCACAGAAGCCTGTCATATTGGCAAATGCAGGTACGGCAAAGCGTTTCAGTGCATCGGCACTGCCGCGGGCGGCAAATATCTTCCACAGATATACCAGCACAACAAATGCCTGCACAAGCATAACCGGTGCAAAATCAACATCCCACAGATAATAGCTTTTGTTGGAATTGTAATACCATGCCTGATAACCGCCGTTGCCGAAGGTCTGCGAAAACCAGTCGGAAAAATGTCCTTTTGTTATAAGGGAGATGGTTATGAAAACAGTCAGCACAGAAAAAACAGTGTAGAGTGCAAACCATATAAACGGTGTTTTTATGTTGCGTTTTCTGGAAAATGCCACCACAACAACCATAACCATTGTGCACACCCAACAGCTTATGCCGTAGTCGTTGCTCCATATAAAAGCAACACCTGCAGCAAAGGATGCACAGATAAGATATATCATTTCTCTGTATTTTTCTGCAGCACTGAATCTGTCTGTAATTTTTGGAACAACAGCGAAAATCAGTATAAACACCAGACACAGCAGCGGAAGCACCATACCTCTGACAAAACGGGCGGAGTTGCCTGTTGAGAGGGGGTAAAGCAGAGAGTGTGACATATCGGGAACAGAGGACAGTGCAAGGGTGTATACATCAGGTGCAACCAGCATGGAGATAAGCAGTGCGTTTGTAAAACCCAGTGAGATTGCAAAGCTGTTGGTGATGGACTTGGCCAAAGCTACAGACAGCAGTGCAAAGGAGAGTATTGTCAGAAAGGTGAAGGCAACAAGACTTGCCTGAAAATCCCCTCCGAAAAGCTTTGTGACAAAAGAGCCGGAAAAAAGGTGCCCAAGACCGAGATAGTCAAAGAAATCACGGCAGGGAACCTGTCCCGACAAAAGCCGGCGTACAGGGTTGAAGTTCTGGAAGGTACCGTTGGTAGGATTAAAATCCACATATTCACCTGCAGGCACAGAATGGATATAGCATATCATTATCAGCAGTGCACCTTGAAGTGCAGCTGCAATTTGCGGGATATAATTTTTAAAATGTTTCATAGGTAATCCTGTAAATATATAATATGATTTTATACATTAAATTATAGCATAAGAAGAATATAAAATAAAGAAAGATAAAATTACAGCATCTGATTAGCACTCGGTGCATAAAATTGATGGGAGAGTGCTAATAATATATACAACAACGTTATATAGAAGGAGAAATATCAGATAGAATAAACAGACTGCTAACTGCATAAAATAAACTGTTTGTATATAAAATGTGTAAAAAACCGGCCGAAAACATGTAAAAATGGCGGATTTTGTGTAAAAATATTAATAATTTGTGAAAAATGCAGGAATCTATTGACTTTTTTGCAAAGTGATGTAAAATATAATTAGCAATCAAACAGCGAGACTGCTAATTTTGAGAAAGGGGTGACACAATGGATATCTCCAAAAGACATGAGGCTATAATCAATGCCATCGTTTCCATGTACATCAACGACAGAGAGCCTGTTGCGTCATCTGCCCTTCAGGATTATCTGGACCTGGCCCTTTCCTCCGCCACACTCCGCAACGAGATGGCATATCTGACAAAGCAGGGGTTTCTCAATCAGCCTCACGTCTCGGCAGGCAGGGTACCAACCAACAAGGCCTACAGATACTACATCGAAAATCTGGACCACACAGCAGCCCTCTCCGAAAAAGACAGAAAGGCAATCAAAGAAAAGTTTGACCTGCTGGACCATGACAGCCAACGTTTTCTGCAGGGTGCTGCAGAGCTGTTCAGCGAGATGTTCGGCGTTACAACCATCATCGCACCGCCGCTGGATAAGGAACTGAAATTTGTAAACTTCAACATCCTCAAAACAGGCAAGTACGACGTGGTGCTAATCGGGGTGACAAGTCTCGGTCAGGTACACACCCGTGTTATACACCTGACAGCGGAAGCAACAAACGAGGATATAAACCAGCTTATGCTGCTGCTCAACACCAGACTGTGCTTTGTATCCTGGCAGGATATAGATGTAAGATATTTTGAGTATCTCACCAAAGAGCTTGCAAGAGAAAAGGCGGTTTACGGGCAGATAATAAAAGGTGCACTGGCCCTTATCAGGCTGGCAAGCACACAGCAGATACACGTAAGAGGCGAGCAGTACCTGCTTAAAACAGACGACTTTGACCAGAACATTGCCGATGTGCTAAAGGTTCTGGCAAACAAAGAGATTTTAAAGAAAATCGTCACACCAAAGCTGGACGGAATCAGTGTGGTTTTCGGTGACGAGCTTCCGATAAAAAATATAGACAATGTGTGCTTTATCTCTAAAAAGTACTACGTTGGCAGTGCGGTAAGCGGCACTTTGTGCGTGGTTTGTCCGCAGACGGTGGATTACTCAAGGCTGTTTGCAAGCATGCAGTACTTCACACAGCTTTTATCCCAGACAATAACAGGCACTGAAAGGAAAAAATAGCAATGAACGATATGGAAAATATGCCACAGGAAGAACTCCAGCAGGAAGTTCCTGCTGCAGAAGAAACTGCAGAAACAGTGGCAGAAGAAACAACCGGCAAAAAGAAAAAGGAAAAGAAGGTTGACATAAAGAAAACTCTGGAAAATCTTCTCAGCACAGAGAAGAAGCTGGAAGAAGTTCAGACAGAACTGGACAGCACAAAAGATGCCTTCCAGAGAACTTTGGCGGAGTATGACAACTACCGCAAAAGAACAGCAAAGGAAAAGACAGAAAACTTTAATCTTGGCAAAATTCAGGCGGTTACAGCACTGCTTCCTGTTCTTGACACTCTCGAATTTGCCCTTAACGCTCCCTGTCAGGACGAAAGCTATAAAAAAGGCATCGAGATGGTAATGACTCAGGCTATGAATGCATTCAACTCAATGGGTGTTGAAAAAATCGAAGCTGTCGGCACCGAGTTCAACCCTAACTTCCATGCAGCGGTAATGCAGGAAGAAAGCGAAGAATTTGAAAGCGGTTTTGTTACAAAGGAACTGCAGAAGGGCTACAAAATGGGTGACAAGGTTATCCGCCCATCCACAGTAGCGGTTGCACAGTAGCAACAGGTCGCAGCAGACACGACATTAAACAAAGTCAGCACTTAACAAGCCATAAACACCACAGCGTGTTTATCATAGATTAGTTTAAAAATACAACTTATATACACACATTAAAAAGGAGATTACTATTATGAGTAAAATTATCGGTATTGACCTTGGTACAACTAACTCTTGCGTTGCTGTAATGGAAGGCGGCGAAGCAGTTGTTATCGCTAACGCAGAAGGTATGAGAACAACACCTTCCGTTGTTGGTTTTTCCAAAACTGGCGAAAGACTTGTAGGTCAGGTTGCTAAACGTCAGGCTATCACAAACCCAGAAGGTACAGTTTCCTCCATCAAAAGAGAAATGGGTACAAACTACAAAGCAAACATCAACGGCAAAGCTTACACACCACAGGAAATTTCTGCAATGATTCTTTCTAAACTCAAAGCAGACGCAGAAGCATACCTTGGCGAAAAAGTTACAGAAGCTGTTATCACAGTTCCAGCATACTTCAACGACAGCCAGCGTCAGGCAACAAAAGACGCAGGTGCTATCGCTGGCCTCAATGTAAGACGTATCATCAACGAACCAACAGCAGCTGCTCTTGCTTACGGCGTTGACAAAGAACAGGACCAGAAAGTTATGGTTTACGACCTTGGCGGCGGTACATTCGACGTTTCCATCATCGAAATGGGCGACGGCGTTCAGGAAGTTCTTGCAACAGCAGGTAACAACCGTCTCGGCGGCGACGACTTTGACGACAGAATCATCAAATATCTTGCAGCAGAATTCAAAAAAGACAACGGCATCGACCTCCTCAATGACAAAATGGCTGCACAGCGTCTTAAAGAAGCTGCAGAAAAAGCAAAAATCGAACTTTCCGGTGTTATGCAGACAGCTATCAACCTGCCATTTATCACAGTTGATGCAACAGGTCCAAAACATCTTGACATGACACTTACACGTGCTAAATTTGACGAACTTACAGCTGACCTTGTTGAAGCAACAATGGGCCCAGTACGTCAGGCACTTTCCGACAGCGGTCTCTCCACAAGCGAACTCAACAAAGTTCTCATGGTTGGTGGTTCTTCCAGAATTCCAGCAGTTCAGGAAGCTGTTAAAAAACTCATCGGCAAAGAACCATTCAAAGGTATCAACCCAGACGAATGTGTTGCTCTCGGTGCTGCAATTCAGGGCGGCGTTCTCGGCGGCGATGTAAAAGGCATCCTCCTTCTCGACGTAACACCACTTTCCCTCGGTATCGAAACATTCGGTGGCGTTTCCACAAGAATCATCGAAAGAAACACAACAATCCCAACAAAGAAAAGCCAGATCTTCTCCACAGCTGCTGACAACCAGCCATCTGTAGAAGTTAACGTTCTCCAGGGCGAAAGAGAAATGGCTCGCGACAACAAATCCCTCGGTATCTTCCACCTTGACGGTATTGCTCCAGCTCCAAGAGGTATCCCACAGATCGAAGTAACATTCGACATCGATGCTAACGGTATCGTTTCCGTTTCCGCAAAAGACCTCGGCACAGGCAAACAGCAGTCCATCACAATCACATCTTCCACAAACATGTCCAAAGAAGACATCGAAAAAGCTGTTAAAGAAGCTGAACAGTTTGCAGAAGAAGACAAAAAACGCCGCGAAGAAATCGAAACAAAGAACCACGCTGATACAATGGTTTACCAGACAGAAAAACTTCTCAAAGATATGGAAGGTAAAATCTCTGACAGCGAAAAATCCGAAGCTGAAGCTAAGAAAGAAGACCTCAAAAAAGCTGTTGAAGGCGGCAATGTAGAAGACATCAAAGCTAAAATGAGTGCTCTTGAATCTTCCCTCCACGCTATCAGCCAGAAGATGTACGAACAGGCTGCACAGGCACAGGCTGCACAGCAGCAGGCACAGGGCGGTACACAGCAGCAGGCTGACGACGGCGTTGTAGATGCTGAATTCAAAGATGTTGACTAATTTACAGTTGATAAAATTGAAGGTTTAGTATAAAATATTAAAGTTTGGTAAAAGGGCGGAATATCCATTCCGCCCGATTGCCGATTATACAGAAACTTATATATCGAAAATACGAGGGCAAAACAGTGGCAGAAAAAAGAGATTACTACGAGGTATTAGGGGTTGAAAAATCCGCATCCGATGCCGAAATCAAATCTGCATACAGAAAAAAAGCAAAAAAATATCACCCGGACTTAAACCCTGGTGACGCAGAGGCAGAGAGAAACTTCAAAGAGGTAAACGAAGCTTACGAAGTTCTTTCCGATGCTGACAAAAAACAGAAATACGATACTTACGGTCACGCAGGGGTAGACCCTAACTTTGGTGCAGGCGGCGGTGGCTGGAGCGGTGGCTTCGGTG
>SVNA01000024.1 GCA_015067145.1 Oscillospiraceae bacterium
TAGAGTTTGATTTCGATTTCTACGCCAGCTGGCAACTGCAGGCTTGTGAGAGCTTCAACAGTTTTGTTGCTTGGTTTCAAAATGTCGATAAGTCTTTTGTGTGTACGATATTCGAACTGTTCACGGGAGTCTTTGTACTTGTGAACTGCTCTGAGGATTGTCACAACTTCTTTGTCTGTTGGAAGTGGAATAGGACCGGAAACTCTGGAACCTGTTCTTTTAGCTGTTTCAACAATTTTTTCTGCTGCTGCGTCAATCAACTGATGATCGTAACTCTTAAGTCTTACTCTGATTTTTTCTTTGACTGCCATTTTAACGCCTCCTGTAAAATTTTTGTGTTTGTTTTCTTAGCGGCGGTAAACAATTTATTGAACATCGTGCCGGGTGTTTCGCATCTTTTCATGATAAAAACCGGTAAACCGCTGAGCAGTTTTTCCCGGATACAGCCCTGAGGCTTTTATCACAAAGTTACGGCCAGTGGACCTCTCACAAGGTCATACACCCTTTGCATTCAATATTTTGTCGCCCGGTTCAAAGATCGGACATACTCGGCGGAAAAACCCACAATAACTGTGGCAACCTCCCGCGTCAACGCATAATCTTTGCAGTCGCCTAATTATGATACACCAAATCTATATTATATACAAGTATTTTTGTACATTTTTATAAACTTTGTATACCATAATAAATCATGTAGAACTTTCGGTTTTCTTTTTGTGCAACTTGTACACAAGATGGGTTTTCATTTTCCACACAATGGGTTTGTTTTCTCAAACCTTAAATATATTATCAGATAATATATATTTTGTCAATAGTTACAATAAAAAAATTTTTATTTGTTTATATTTACAAACAAAAAGGAAGACTTTTGGTGTCTTCCTTTCTTTTTATATATTATCTTTGTGCAAATATCCAATAAACTGCTGTGTTTTGTTTTCTACTTCAATCTTTCCAGACTGTTGATTACCTCCATATCCGGAGTGATAACCGCACTTTCGTAGGTATCATAGATAACCATACCCGGTTTCAAGTCATTTGTCTTTTTGATATTTTTGACAAAAGTGTAGTCAATCTCAACCCTTGCAGAATCCTTGAGGCTTGAGTGGTGCACCGCCAGCATGGCTGCTTCGTTCTGTGTTCTGAGTGGAATATCTGCACCCTCGCTGATTACAATCACATGGCTGCCCGGTGCTTTCTTGGTGTGGAACCACATATCCTTGCCACGGGCAGTTTTCATTGTCAGTTTGTCATTTTGCAGATTATTTCTGCCCACACAGATGAGGAAACCGTCGGATGAGATATATTTTATAAAATCCTGCGGCTTCTGTTTTTTATCACGCTGCTTGTAGTACTTGATGTATCCTGCACCGTGCAGCTCGCTCCTGATCGCCATCAATTCTGCTTCATTCTGTGCTTCCTGAACTGCATAGTTGATGGATTTGAGATATTCCAGTTCAATTTCGCCCTGTTTGATAAGGTCTGTAAGCATCTTAACAGCTGTCTGACGCTTTTTATATTCCTTATAGTATTTCTGGGCATTCTGGTTACCGTTAAGTTTTACATCAAGCGGGATTGTGATTTCTTCATTGGTGTAGTAGTTGAGCACCTTCACGCTCTTCATACCTTTTTCCAGCTGCCAGAGGTTTGCTGTGAGCAGTTCGCCGTAGATTTTATATTTCTCACTGTCACGGCTTTCTTCCAGTTCCTCTTTACGTGCAACCTGTTTACGCTGGGTACGCTCGGTGAGTGTCTGTGTCAGACGATAGAGGTCCTTGCCCTTCTGACGAAGTCTTTCTGCCTTGTCTTTCTGTGCATAATATTCATCAAGAAGTATATTAAGACTTTCATAGGACTTTGTCGGCAACTCGCCGTATTGCAGCAATGGCATAAAGCTGAACTCGCTCGGCTTGCTGTTTTCATCATATACGGTGGTATACTGCGGATTGTTATAATATCCGACAACAGCATCCACTGCATCCTTTACAGATTGCTTCTGCTCATCACTGAGATATGCCGCATAAACATCCCTGTCTCCCAGTGCTCTGTACGCAATTTCTCTTGCGATAACAGGACCGATACCAAGAGTGTTTTTCATAAAGGCAGTGTTCAGTGGTGCATCAAAGCTGAAAACTTTATCCAGCACCTGTTGAGTATCTTCAATCAGATGAGGATTGTCTCTGTTAGGCGGCAATTTATAGGTAAGTCCCGGCAGAAGCTGACGCACACTTGATGCATCGGCATCAACACGTTTCATAGCATCGATAACCTTGCCCTGATGATTGATTGCAACTATATTTGCATATCTGCCCATAAGTTCCACTGCCAGGTCAAGTTCAACAGTATCCCCCATCTCGCTGGTGGCAGTAAAGGACAGCATAATAATTCTTTCGCCCTTTATACTGTTCGCCGCCACAAATTTTGCCCCTGCAAAATATTTACGCATAAGCATACAGAAGCTCGGCGGCACCTGTGGATTTTCAAAGCTTTCATTTGTAATGCAAACCCTTGCAGAACCGCTTCTTGCTGATATAAGCAATTTTATATTGCCGTCACGTCTACGCATATGCATCACGATTTCATCCTTGGACGGCTGATGTATTTTATCTATTCTTGCTCCCTGCAGATCTCTGTCCAGCTCTTTGGCCAGAAGTGCAAGGGTGATAGCATCCAATGCCATTTGTTTTCCTCCAAAACAGTTTAGCAGTTTATTAATATTGATATGCAAAATATCATTCAATCTTAATAGCTGTAAACTGTTAAATATATTTTACTAAATGTATTTTACAAGACTTTCTTCTATATAGGAAACAGCTTCCGCAGATTCAAACCTGTCGTTGATAAGCTTTGTCAGGGTATCCACAGAAATCTTTTCGCTTTCATCGTGACCAAGACAGATGCAGCTTATCCCCAATTCCTTGAGGTCCAGCATATCGTGGTAGCTGTTCTCTCCTGTTATCACACAGTCACAGCCTGCAGCCATAATTTCTTCTGTCATACCCTTGCCACTGCCCGCAATGACAAACACACGGTTTACATTCTCTTTACCATTTGTATATTGTAGAGGAACATTTACTTTTTGTTTAATTTTTTCAACAAAACTGCTGAAAAGCTGTGGTTCTTCCAAGGATATGGCAAGACCAAACTCCAGCAGCTCTCCATTCCCCTTTACTCCACAGTACTGTGCAAGACGATAGGATGTGCCAAACTGATATTTATCAAAATTTGTATGAGCAGATATAACACTGATATTATTCTGTATCAGCTTCATCAGTATGCTGCCGCAATCGAGACTTTTTATGGATGAAAAGATAACAGGATGATGAGAAACAATAAGCTGACAGTTTTCTTCAATAGCTTTATCCACCGCTGCTTTTGTAACATCAAGACAGCACAGCACTTTGTTTACACTGTTGCCGCAGTTTACAAGCAGGCCGCTGTTATCCCATTTTTCCTGTGTTTCAAACGGCATTATATCGTTGAGATAGTTGTAGATATCCTTTGCGTTTACCATATTGTCTCCTTATATATAAATGATAAATTCAATATTAAATACTCTAATTATTAAACCATAAAATCATATATAAAACAATATCTTTATTTTTTCAGAATTATTACAAAGCATACAATAAAAAACAGGCCCGGAAATCCGAGCCTGTAATTTTACATTTAATATTACCGTATAGGCAATTATCTGCAGTTTGGAATGTCGATTGCACCAACCGGGCAAGCTTCTGCACACTGCATACAACCGATACAGAGATCCTGATCGATGTCTGCAAGGAAGCCGTCAACAACAACAGCTTTAGCTTTTGCTGTTTCGATTGGACAAACTTTTTCACATCTCTTACAGCCGATACAGCCAACTTTACATGCCTGTCTTGTTGCTTTACCGTTGTCTTTGTTGTTACAGAGAACCATTGGTTTAACGTCATCTTCAACGATTTCGATAACGAATTTTGGACAAACTTTAGCACAAGCACCGCAGCCTGTACATTTTTCGTTGATTACTCTTGCAACACCGTCAACAACCTGGATTGCACCGAATGGACATACGCTTGCACAGTCGCCAAGACCGAGACAGCCGTAAGCACAGTCGCCAGGACCGCCAAACATTTTTGCTGCAGCGGAACATGTTGTAACACCCTGGTAATCAAATTTTGTACCTGTGTTGCATGTGTGACCCTGACATTTTACTACAGCTTTTTTAGCTGCACCTGCAGAAGCGGAAACGCCCATAACTTTTGCGATAGCTGCTACACAATCTGCACCGCCTGGAGCACATTTTGTAAGTTCAGCACCTTTTTCAACGATTGCTTTTGCATAGTCGGAACAACCGGCGTAGCCGCAACCACCACAGTTTGCACCTGGGAGACATGCTGCAACAAGACCGATTCTTTCGTCTTCGTATACGTACATTACTTTAGCAGCAACTACAAGAACTACTGATGCAATAATACCGATAGCAGCAACGATAATAACAGTTGTTAAAATACCATCCATAGTTACCCCTCCTTAAATTGCACCAAAGATGCTTTCTACGATGCCGCCGAAACCTGTAAAGGAAAGAGCTACCAAAGCAGCTGCTACCAATGTCAGTGGCAAGCCTTCAAAGCATTTAGGTGGTTTAGCCTGGTCAACTCTGCTTCTAACGCCTGTAAAGATAACCATAGCAAGCATAAAGCCAACACCTGCACCAAGGGAACCGATTATACTTTCAACAAAGTTGTAGCCGGATTCAACGTTGAGCAATGCAACACCGAGGATAGCACAGTTTGTTGTGATAAGTGGAAGGTATACGCCGAGGGAGTTGTAAAGACCCGGAATGTATTTTTTGAGAATGATTTCAACCAGCTGTACCAAAGAAGCAATAACAAGGATAAATGTGATTGTTCTGAGGTAAGTGAGGTCGTTTGCCTGAAGAATATAAGTGTCGATTGGCCATGTAACTGCTGTTGCCATAATCATAACGAAGATAACAGCTGCAGACATACCAACGGAGGAGTCAAGTTTCTTGGAAACGCCAAGGAATGGACAGATACCCAAGAATTTTACGAGAACATAGTTGTTAACCAACACCATGCTGAAGAATATAGCACCTAATCTCATTGCATCCATTATGCGTTACCTCCTTCTTTTTTTGCGTTGGCACAAGCCATTTTACAGCCGATGCAACCTGCACCACAACCATCTTTTGGCATCTGAGCAATTTCAAGTTTAACTGCGATAGCCATAAAGAGACCGAATGTGAAGAAGCCGCCTGCTGCGGATGTGAAGAAGCCGATTGGCTGCCAGAGGTTTTTGGTTACGATGAAACCAAATACTGTACCTGCACCAAGGAGTTCTCTGAAGATACCCATCAATGTGAGTGTAAGTGTAAAGCCAAGACCCATACCTACGCCGTCAAGTGCGGAATCAAGAACTGTGTTTTTGGAAGCGAATGCTTCTGCACGACCGAGGATTACACAGTTAACAACGATAAGTGGAAGGAACACGCCGAGAGCTGTGTCCAATGCTGGCAGGAATGCTTTTACAAGCATCTGTACTACTGTAACGAAACCTGCGATAACTGTGATAAATGCAGGAATACGTACTTTATCAGGAATAACTTTTCTGAGAGCGGAAATAACAACGTTTGAACAGATAAGAACAAATGTTGCTGCAACACCCATACCAAAGCCGTTAAATGCAGAAGATGTAACTGCAAGTGTTGGACAAGTACCCAAAACAAGTTTGAGAACAGGGTTTTCTTTAATAAAACCATTGGTTATGAGAGAAAGTTTGTTATTTTTCTTTTCCATTACTTAATTCCTCCTTAACCATTGATTGCTGCAAATGCAGCTGCTGCTTTGCTTACAGCCTGTTTAGCACCTTTAGAAGAGTATGTGCAGTTTGCAATGATGTCTGCACCGCTGTCATCTGTAGCACCGATAAATTTGTTGATGTAGTCTGGTTCTGCAATCTTGTCGCCGAGACCTGGTGTTTCACTGGAAACGTCGAACATAACGCCTGTGATAACGCCTGCTTCGTCGAAGGATGTGTAAGCTTTGAGCATAAGACCGGACTGATGTTCATCACCGATGATACCGTTACCTTTGCCTTCTGTTACAAGAACAAGACCTTTGTCGGATGTGTAAGCTTCGAGAACATCTTCATGAGCAACTTCTGTTGCAACCATGTTACCGAAGTAGAGAGCAACTTCTTCTTCGAATGTAAGTTCAACAATAACAACACCGAGAGCTTTTTCGCTGAATGCTTTGTAAGCTGCGTTTACTGCGTTGAGAGCAGCACCGGAGGAGATTGTTGTACCGGAGATAAGGTCAACGTTTTCGCCTTTCTTAGCTTCGCCGTTGAGACCGATGTACTGTTCCATATACCATGGTTCGCTAACGATTTTGTCACCGATACCTGGTGTTTCGCCGCTGCAGTCGATAACTTTGATGTTTGTGATTGTACCTTCGTTATCGTATGCAATCATAAGTTTAACAGAGCCGTTACCGCCGTAACCGTTGCCCTGTGCAGAAATTACATAGCCTTTGTCATTTGTTGCTTTGTACATTTCTGTTACACCTTCAACTTCAACTTCGATTTTTTCAAAGCCGTCAGCTTCAGGGAGAAGTTCATATCTTGCTGCATCAGCTGCTTTTGCTGCTGCTTCTGCAATGATTGGAGCTGTGATATTGTTTACAAATGCAAGAGCTGTAGAAACAACTGCACAGATGAGTGTGAGAACCACAACAGGTTTGAGCAAATCATTCCATGTAGAATTCTTTTTCATAATTATTTAGCCTCCTTTACTTTTTTAGGAGCACCAAGTGGTCTCTGTCTTGTGAGCTGATTGATGTATGGAACAAAGAGGTTCATAAGAAGGATTGCGTAGGAAACGCCTTCTGTCATTGTACCGAATACACGAATGAGCATTGTGATAACGCCAAGACCGAGGCCGAATACGATTTTGCCTTTGAGTGTGTATGGGCTTGTTACGTAGTCTGTAGCCATGAAGATAGCACCGAGGAGGAGACCGCCGCCAAGAACATGAACGAGTGGATCCTGACCGAATACTACTGCAAGAACTGCAACTGTTGCAACGTATGTAACAGGGATTGCAGGGCTGATAACCTTTTTAACAAGAAGGTAAACAAAACCGATGAGGAGTGCAAGAGCACTTGTTTCACCAAGAACACCGCCGTGTGTGCCAAGGAACATTGTGAGATATGGAGCACCGCCTTCTGCAAATGCACCTGCTGCATTAGCTGCAAGTGGTGTTGCGGAAGCGATAGCGTCGATTGTCTGTGTTGGGTGAACAAAGTTTGTCATGGAACCTGCAAAGGAAGTTGCAAGGATGATACGAGCTGTGATAGCTGGGTTAGCAAAGTTGTAACCGATGCCACCGAAGAGCTGTTTTACCATGATGATAGCAAATGCTGCACCAACGATTGCCATCCAGAATGGCATTGTGCTTGGCATATTGAATGCAAGCAGGATACCTGTAACTACAGCAGACAGGTCACCAACTGTCTGTTCTTTCTTGAGTGCCTTGTTCCAGAGGAATTCAAAAACAACACAAGCTGCTGCTGTTACAGCTGTAAGAAGCACTGCTCTGAGACCAAAAATAACGCCGGAAGCGATAATTGCCGGAACCATAGCAATGATAACATCAAGCATAATAGAGCGGCTTGAATCTTTACCTGTAATATGAGGTGCGGATGATACAAATAATTTCATATTAGTTTGCCGCCTTTCTTACAAAATCTTTTGCTTCTGCCATTGTCTGTGCTACAGGGCGTTTTGCTGGACATACAAAGGAACAGCTGCCACAAGACATACACAGGTCGATGGAGAGAGCTTTAATTTCTTCAGCATCTTTGCTGTTGAGTGCCAATGCAATTTCAACCGGGGAAAGACCCATTGGGCAAGCTTCAACACATCTGCCGCAACGGATACATGCGGAAGATTTTGGAAGCATTGCGGATTCTTTGCCGAATACGAGAATAGCATTGTTCTGTTTCATAATTGGCAGTTCATCATTCATAACTGCAGCACCCATCATAGGACCGCCGGAGATGATTTTGCCTGCTTCTGCTTTATAACCGCCGCAGAATTCAATAACTTCTTTTGTGGAAGTACCGATAACTACTTCAACGTTTTTAGGTTCTGCAACTGCATCACCGTCAACTGTGAGACGTTTTGTTACGAGAGGCATACCTGTTCTGAGATATCTTGCAACGAAACCTACAGAAGCAACATTCATAACGATGCAGCCAGCTGCACTTGGAAGAGCACCCTGTGGTACTTCTCTGCCTGTAGCGGATTCAATAAGAACTTTTTCTGCACCCTGTGGGTAAACGCTTGGAAGTTCACAAACTGTGAAGCCTTCAAGACCTTTGCAGAGTTCTTTCATTTTAGCGATAGCTGCTGGTTTGTTCTTTTCAATACCGATGATAACTTTGGAAAGTTCAAGGTATTTTTTAACAAGCTGTGCACCTTCGATTACATCTTCGCCGCATTCCATCATTTCGCGGAAGTCAGCTGTGATGTATGGTTCACATTCTGCTGCGTTGATGCAGAGTGTGTCAACTTCGCTGAGGTTCTGTGGTGCAAGTTTAACGCCTGCTGGGAAGCCTGCGCCGCCGAGACCTACAAGACCGGAAGCTTTGATAGCTGCAACAAAGCTTGCGTGGTCTGTAACTTCAGGAGCTTTAACACATTCGCAAACTGTCTGTTCGCCATCTGTTTCAATAACAACAGCCTGTGTTTTGTTGCCGTTTGGCAAAAGAATCTCTTCTGTGCCAACAACTTTACCGGAAACAGAAGAGTGAACAGGTGCGGAAATGAAGCCGCCTGCTTCACCGATAACTGTACCCACTTTAACTTCGTCGCCTTTTTTTACAACCATTTTAGCTGGAGCACCAATATGCATGCTCATAGGAATACGAACTACAGCAGGAACCGGCATTTTTACAGTTTCTAAGTTCTCAGTGTTCTTGTTGTGTGGAACATGTGCGCCACAAGCACTGCGAACCAGTTTTTTAAATACTGCCACTATATAATCCTCCATTCAAAGCCTTTAAATATAAAGCCTATTATTTCAATTTGTAATTGTAACAAATTTGTTAAGAAAATTCAATACTAAATACCCCTTTTTTCATAATTATATGTATTTTTTATATCTAAAATTAGGCAATTTTGTCATTTTGCCAAATATGTACTCAAAAGCCGCAAAAAGCTGTTAAAAATTTGTAAAAAATACCATTGTTGTTTGTGAAATATAAAATTATATGGTATATTATATATAGAAATATTTCTGCATCGGGTATAAAACTGCCTTTTATATCCAATAATACGGCAGAAAATGTATATGAGGTAAAAATTGCAAAAAATAATCTATACTTCACAAAACAAAATAGACTGGGATGCCCAGAGTGCATTCAAGCTGACAAACTATTACACTGACGATGAAAACTGTATGGTTTTCTGTTATCTGAAGCAGTATGTGGAAAACGGTAATCTTAAAATCTGCACCTTCTGTTTTGACAAGGAAGCCTCGGGCAAAAATGACCTGCAGCTGTGCTTCAATCTGAATCCCGAAAAACAAAGAGACTTTATAGCTGTGGATTTCGGCATTGACGGCATCTCTTCCGTAAGGAAGGTTTCGGCTGAAAATCACACTGCGGCATTTATGGATGAAACCTGTGATGGTATATCTTACCGCTCTTTCAGATCAAATGACCAACAGGGCTTTTACTGGTGCGGTGAACTTACTCTTTCCAAAGAATTTATTGAAAATCATTTTTATACAGTTCTGGAAGAAAAAAGCATTATTTTATTAAATCTTTACAAACTGTTCCCGGGCAGAAATGATTATGCCTGCCTTTTCCCTGACCCTTGTAACATTCTCGCTGAAAAAAGCGAGTATATGCAGGAATTTGTTGTTCTTAACTACTGATAAATACAGCTTACAATTAGATGGAGGTAAATATGAAATTTTTAGGTTTTTTGTTAAAACTTGTTCTGGCATTTCTTACATTTGGTGCAGTTGCAAGTCTTTATCTCAGCAAAAACAAAGAGGAATACATCACCTTTGAACAGGAAAATGATTTGGATTTATACTAATAATTCTATATATAATATAATACTTAATTATAAAATAGCACGGAGGTTATAATGGCTATCAGACGCTTTGAAAGCAACGGCAGATATTCCAATGTTGTTGAGCACAATGGTGTTTTATATCTCACAGGGCAGCTTTGCTCCAACCCTGCAGGAGATGTGAAACAGCAGACAAAAGAAATTTTGGAGAAGACAGAGGCACTGCTGGAAAAATATGGCAGTGATAAACACCATATCCTCTCCGCACAGATTTATCTTAAAGATATCAATATGTTCAAGGAAATGAACAGTGTATGGGATGGATGGGTGAGCCAGGACAATGAGCCTGCCAGACTTTGTGTGGAAGCTACTCTTGCATCGCCTGCTTTTCTTGTGGAAATCAGCTTTACAGCTGCTGTAATTAAATAATACATAAAACAGTAAAACTCCTGATGCATCGGTAAGCATCAGGAGTTTTTATTATAAATTATATTATCATTATTTAATTACAGCAGATAGAACATATATCCTGCATATCCTGCCAGCATTGCCAGGCCGCTCCAGCGTGGAAGTTCATCTTTAAATCTGCATACTGCAAAAATGAACACTGTGGTAACTACAGAAATAATCATATCAACAATAAATGGTTTTGCAAAGGGCACAGGAATAATAAGTGCTGAAATACCTATAACAAAAAGAATATTGAAAATATTGCTGCCTACAATATTGCCTACCGCAATATCCGCATTGCCTTTGAGTGCCGCTGCCACAGAAGTGAACAGTTCCGGCAGGCTTGTGCCCAATGCCACTATCGTAAGACCGATTGTTCTCTCTGACATGCCGAGAATCCTTGCAATTCCTGTTGCCGCATCAACAGCAAAATTACTGCCGAGAACGATAAGCACCATACCGATAACAAGCAACGGTACAGCCTTTGACATGTTCATTGTTTTCAGTTCTTCTGTATCTGCAGAGTATTTTATTGTTCTGTTTATAAGATGAACGATATACAAAACAAAGCAGGTGATAAAAATAAGGCCGTCAATAAAGCTGACTGTTCCGTTGAAACCGAGTATGAGCAGCAGAACTGTAATGCCCAGCAAAAACGGCAGGTCAACTTTGATTGTGGATTTTGTAACCGCAAGAGGAATAATGGTCGCCGACAGACCGAGAATCACCAATATATTCATGATGTTGCTGCCTACAATATTGCCGACTGTGATATCGGCAGCTCCCTGAAACGCAGAGGTAATGCTTACCGCTGCTTCCGGAGCACTTGTACCCATAGCAACAATGGTGAGACCTATGATAACAGGCGGAATACGAAAACGTTCCGCAATACATACTGCACCGCCCACAAACCAGTCGGCACCTTTCGCAAGCATTATAAAACCAACTGCAAGCATAATAAGTTCAAAAATCATTTATGTCATACCTCATATAATATATTATATGTCTTAATATAAAAATAAATCCGAGCATTGCAATGTCTGGCAAAAAGTTCGGATCGGATTGTTGTGTACATTTTATTGAAATCATAAACTATAAAAAAACGGAATGGTCATTTGATTTATGACCATTCCGATGGTGCGGATGACAAGACTTGAACTTGCACGATATTGCTACCACTAGCCCCTCAAGCTAGCGTGTCTGCCGATTCCACCACATCCGCAAACTGTGCCCTCATCTGAGTGCTTGATTATAATACCACACCTTTTTACAAAATGCAAGTATTTTTTTAAAATTTTTAAATTATTTTTTTAATATCACATTTTATGGTTTTTATGCAAACTTATTTGCTGTATTTGATTTTTTTATAACACTTGCAGCCGGCAAAATATTTTGCCGGCTGTTTTTACATCATCCGTTATGCCTCTGTAACAAGTTTACCACAGATATGTTCAGGGTTAAGCTGTAAAAGCAAAGTTCTGTGGACACTCGCCTCTATTTCTCCTTTTATATATTCGTCGTCCTGAATAAACTTGTAGCTGAGCTTTGTGGTGATATCTATAATCTTGTCAATATCATCAATAATCTCAATTTTGCCGAAAACGATAACACTTTTAACCTTATATGCCCAGTGTTTATCATCCTTGTATCCCTTGTCATATACACAGAATGATACCTTCTTGTGCTTCTGCAGTGCTTCAAGGCGATGGCCCACATTGCCGCAGTGGAAATATATTTTGCCGTCCTCTTCGTTGTACCAGTGGTTCATCGGCATACCGTAAGGATAATCATCATCACCCAGAACAGACAGAACACCTCTTGTCTCTTCTTTGAGCAGCCTGATACATTCCTCCTGAGGAAGCTGCTTGTTTTTTCTTACAAGTTCCCTGAACATAATATATCTCCTTTATCTTCATTTAATATAAAAATTATATACCACCATCTTCGGCAACGCAACAAAAAATGTCCTGCACGGGTAAGGTACAGGACAAAATGCATTCTATTCTATTTCCTCAAAAACTTCTGCACCAAGCTGACAGATTGGGCATACAAAATCTTCCGGCAGTTCTTCGCCTTCATATATATATCCGCATACAGAGCATTCAAAGCGTCTTTTTCCGCCTTCTTCTTCAACAACAGCTTCTTCTGCCTTGCCTGTAGAGAGTTCTTCTGCAAGAGCCATAAGCTGTGCTGTGCTTTCGTCGTTGAGTGCAGACATAATCTTTACTGTATTTTCTGCAAATGCAAGGTTCTTGCTCTTTTCAAACATACCTTTCATAATCTTTGTTGCAACAGGTGCCCATGTGCCGTTTTCGATAAATGCAACTGTTCTGTCAGAGTAGTTGCGTTCTGTGAGGTGGTCGATAAACTGACGCATAAACGGGAAGATATCTGCATTGTAGGTTGTTGTTGCAAGAACAAGCTTTGAGTAACGGAATGCATCCTCAACAGCTTCTGCCCAGTCGCAGCGTGCAAGGTCGTTGACTACCACTTTGCAGCCATTTGCTTCCAGTTTTTCTGCCAGCTGCATAACAGCTTTCTTTGTGTTTCCGTATACGGATGTATAGGCGATTACAACGCCCTCTTCTTCTGGCTGATAGCTGGACCAGATGTTGTAAAGATTGAGATAGTAGCCCAGATTTTCAGTAAGCACAGGGCCGTGGAGTGCACAGATTTTTTCAATATCCAGCTTTGCTGCCTTACGCAGAACAGCCTGTACCTGAGAACCGTATTTGCCGACAATACCGATATAGTATCTTCTTGCTTCGCATGCCCAGTCTTCTTCCACGTCAAGTGCACCGAATTTGCCGAATGCGTCTGCAGAGAAAAGCACCTTGTCTGTGCTGTCGTATGTCATGATAACTTCCGGCCAGTGTACCATTGGTGCTGTGATAAAGTTGAGCTGGTGTTTACCCAGGGAAAGCTGGCTGCCTTCGTTTACCACAACCTGTTTTTCGCTGAAATCTGTGCCGAAAAAGTTTTTCATCATTGCAAAAGCTTTGGAGGAAGAAACAATCTTTGCTTCAGGATAAGCTTTTGTAAAATCCATAATGCTTGCAGAGTGGTCAGGCTCCATATGCTGAACAACAAGATAATCCAGCTGTCTTCCGTCGAGCTCTTTGGCAATTTTGTCCAACCATTCCTGTGTAAAGTTTCCGTCAACAGAATCCATTACCGCTGTTTTTTCGTCCAGAATAAGATATGAGTTGTAGGCCATACCATTTGGAACGATGTACTGACCTTCGAAAAGGTCGATTTCGTGGTCGTTGACACCTATATATTTAATATCGTCTGTGATGTGCATTTCTGTATCTCCTTTTGCCTGTGGATGGGTTGTTAATTATATAACTATATTATACCATTTATTAGTTTTATTTCAATTGATTTTGTGATTATATTATAGTATAATTTTCCCATACAGTCCGTTGTTTTTACAACAAAAGGTGGTTTTATGAAAAAATATATTTCTGTGCTCAGACAATCTTCCATATTCTCCAACATCTCTGAAAATGAAATTGAGCTGCTTGCCGGCTGTATACAGCCTGTAATCCGCCGATACAGAAAAGGCGAATATGTATTTTGTCACGGGGACAGCATGGACAGCATAACCGTTCTGCTGGAGGGCAGTGTGCATATACAGAAGGATGATTACTGGGGCAACCGCAGTATCATAAACATTATAGAAGCAGGCGATATGTTCGGCGAATCCTACGCACTTACCCAAAACAGCGTTATGCTCAACGATGCCGTGGCGGTGGAGGACTGTGTTGTGGCCTTTTTTGATATACACAGGATGCTGACCAGCTGTTCATCCTCCTGTCATTTTCATTCAAAGGTTATACAGAACCTGTTTTTTGCCCTGTCGGAAAAGAACATAAAGCTTGTGCAGAAGCTGGGACATATCTCCCAGCGTTCCACCCGTGAAAAGCTGATTTCCTATCTGTCCGAACAGGCTGCAATCAACAAAAACAACAGTTTCAATATACCTTTCAACCGCCAGCAGCTTGCTGATTTTCTCTCCGTGGACCGCAGTGCAATGTCAAACGAGCTGTGCAAAATGAGAGACGAAGGGCTGCTGACCTTTCACAAAAATCAGTTTACTCTGTTATAACAGACAAAAGCACCGATGGATAAAACCATCGGTGCTTATTTTTTGTATTAAACTGTTTTGTATATCTGTATTACAGGAAGATGTATTTGAGGACAAACAGCACTGCAAGAATATACATAAGAGGTTTAACCTCTTTTGCCTTGCCTGTGAGAGCCTGAATTACAACATAGGAGATAACGCCAAGGCAGATACCTTCGGAGATGCTGTAGAACAGCGGCATTGCAAGGATACACAGATATGCAGGGATTGCTTCTGCAAGATTGTTTGAATCAAACTTGATTTCCACAACTGTTTCAAACATAAGGAAGCCTACAAATATGAGGGCTGGTGCAGTTGCGAAGGACGGGATTGATGTGAACAATGGTGAGAAGAGTGTTGCAAGAAGGAACAGCACACCTGTTGTGATTGCTGTGAGACCTGTGCGGCCGCCTGCTGCAACACCTGCGGAAGATTCCACAAATGTTGTAACTGTGGATGTGCCAAGAACAGCACCTGCACTTGTTGCGATAGCATCGGACATAAGTGCCGGCTTGATGTTTGGAAGATGACCTTCCTCGTCCAGCATATCTGCCTTTGTTGCAACACCGATAAGTGTGCCAAGTGTGTCGAAAAGGTCAACAAACAGGAAGGAGAATACCACAACAATAAAGTTGAATATACCCACTGCACTGAAATCCAGTTTGAAGCACTGACCGAATGTTTCACCAAGTGCGGAGAAGTCTGCACTCATGATGCCTGCAGGGAAAAGGCTGTATGCACCAACGGACGGGTCAGGAACATATATGCCAGCCAGCTGACAAACCATACCCAAACCCCATGTTGCAATGATACCGATAAGGATAGCACCTTTTACATTTTTGATGTAAAGAACCGCTGTGATGATTACACCAACCACCGCAAGCAGGGCACAGATACCTTTTGTGCTGAAGTTTTCTGTAAAGCTTGTGATTGTCACAAGTGTGGAAGAGTCAACACAGAGACCCGCATTCTGAAGACCGATAAATGCGATAAACAGACCGATACCTACAGAAACACCCTTTTTAAGTGTGAGAGGGATTGCGTTGAAGATTGCTTCACGAACATTTGTAAGTGAAAGTATAATAAAGATGATACCTTCCACAAACACTGCAAAAAGTGCCACCTGCCAGGAAACGCCCTGACCAAGAACTACTGTATAGGCAAGATATGCGTTGAGGCCCATGCCTGCGGAAAGTGCAAACGGGAGATTTGCCATAAGGCCCATACAGATGGTACCGATGAAAGATGCAAGACATGTTGCAATGAGAACTGCATTTGCGTTCATGCCTGCTTCGCTGAGAATACTTGGGTTAACCGCCAAAATATATGCCATTGTCATAAAGGTTGTAATACCGGCAGCAATTTCGGTTTTAACCGTTGTGTTGTTTTCTTTTAATCTGAATTGTTTTTCCAGCATTTTAGTTTTTCTCCTCCTTGAATTCTGCTATATATGGAAGATTACGGAAGTATTCTCCGCAATCCAGACCGTATCCGATGATAAATTTATCAGGAATTGTAAAGAGAGTAACATCTGCCTTAAGCTCTACAACTCTTCTTGCAGGTTTATCCAGCAGAGTTACAATGCGTAAGGATTTTGGGCCGCGGGCTTTCAGCAGTTTTACAACATCATTGAGCGTTCTGCCTGTGTCAATAATATCTTCAACTATTACTACATGATAGTTTGTGATATCCTGTTCCAGATCCATTGTAATATTTACTATACCGGAAGACTGTGTGCCGCTGTAATAGCTCTGTGCACACATAAAACCGATTTCACAAGGAACGGTAACCGCACGGCAGATATCCGCCATAAACACAAAAGCTCCTTTAAGTATGCTCACAAGCAGTATAGGTGTGCCGTCATACCAGGAGTCAATCTCCTTTGCAGCCTCTGCAATCTTCGCTTTTATTTCTTCTTCCGTTATGAGAACAGATTTAATTTTGCTGTTAAATTCTTCAATATTTTTATACATAGTTTATCCCCTTAATCTTCCCGGTATGCTTTATCAAAGCACAAAAACCATAGCAATTACACAAAATATTATATTGTATTATAAACTTTATTGCAACAATTTATTAGCGATAAATAATATCCCGACATCTGATGTTTTATTATAAAATAAAAAAGTCCCGACCGTTATGGTCGAGACCTTTTGGTGCGGATAGTCATAAACCAAAACTTTTATAACTAAATTACAAGACAGAGAACCGTCCCCTGTCTTTCATCATTGCTCTGGCGATAATTTTTGGACTGAGAATGTGGACAATTATCAAGCATATCAACCTGCCTGTAGTTGAAAAGAAATAAAGCAAAAAATTATCCCGATGGAAAATTCCATCGGGATTTTTTGTATAAACCAAATGTGAAAAAACTTATATCTATGAATACTATTCTTCATCACCATATTGGTAGTATCCTGCAAAGTATTCTGTTATGGTGCATACACATACTGCAATGTATCCCACCATCAGAACAACCCCCCAGCACACAAAATAAATGTATTCCTGCGCTATACCGCCACCGCAAACTGCCTTGAAAAATTGGATTGCAGGTCCTGCACCAAGTATAAGCAGCAGGATGTAAACAAACAGCGATTTTACCACAAAGCCTCCACCTAACGGCTGGGACTTTATCCTGCCACCTTTTTTGACCTGAGAAGGATATATGAGGCTGTTTACATCAGTTTCCAGTGCTGAAGCCAGCGCCTCCAGCATCACGACATCAGGGTAGGAGTTTCCGCGTTCCCAACTTGATACTGTCTGCCTTGTAACCGACAGCTTTTCTGCCAGCTGGGTCTGACTCATTTTGAGCATAATTCTCTGCCGTCTTATATTCTGAGATACATCTGCCATACATAACTCCTCTTTTCTGCGGTTAATCTGTCTATATTATAAATCCACAGTATAACATCTGCAAGAAAAGATGGTTTTCTTTATGTAAAAAAGATTTTACATCAGACTGCATACAAAAAGTATGCTGTATAGGTAAACAAAACCTTCGTCGTAAAACAGAAAAGTTATGTATAAAATAAAAAAGTCCCG
>SVNA01000025.1 GCA_015067145.1 Oscillospiraceae bacterium
TATACTGGATCTGCCAATACATCTCTTTTTGCAATATTACCTCTTCTTGGCATTGGTCTTCCCTCCTTCATTATTTTTGATGATATCTTTGGTACTCAAAAGTGTAAATTAACTTCTGTATGCATTCATGGCGGACTCCTGTGCGGCCCGCGCAACAAGAGAAATATATATAGAATCTATATATAAAGCCCTTTATAATGGCATAACTATCTTCAATTTACTTTTAAAAAATTATTTTTTTGCAGCGCCTGCTTTAGGACGTTTTGCACCGTATTTGGAACGGGACTGCATACGTTTTGCAACACCCTGTGTGTCGAGTGTACCACGAACTGTATGGTAACGTACACCAGGAAGGTCTTTTACACGGCCGCCACGAACGAGAACAACAGAGTGTTCCTGAAGGTTATGACCGATACCAGGGATGTAAGATGTAACTTCCATACCGTTGGAAAGACGAACTCTTGCAACTTTTCTCAAAGCAGAGTTAGGTTTTTTAGGTGTCATTGTTCTAACAGCTGTGCAAACACCACGTTTCTGTGGAGCAGACTGGTCTGTAGCGATCTTCTTGTGGCTGTTGTAACCTTTCTGAAGAGCAGGAGCTGTAGACTTTTTAACCATAACTTCTCTGCCTTTACGAACTAACTGGTTAAATGTTGGCATTCTTTTGTTTCCTCCTTATTTTATTTGTTGTGTTTTTCTTTAAAAGTTTGTGAGTTTCTCCAAACTTTATTCAAAAACATTGGCACATTAAACAATAAAAACTATACCGTGCCGAAGATTATTTTACTATTTCGGCACGGTATTTGTCAATACTTTTTTATTTAATTTGTGAAAGTTTTGATAGTTTGTAAATAATTTACTATAAAGGTCAAAATATCCCTATTCTGTTAGGTGTTTTTGACTATTTACGTTAAATCATTTCAGCAAATTCTGCTGCCTGTGGGTCCAGAGCTGCGTCCATTTCTTCAGCTGCATCTTCCATATCTCTTTCCATAACGGAAGCACCTGCAGGGATGAGTTTACCGATGATAACGTTTTCTTTAAGGCCAAGCAGCGGGTCAACCTTGCCTTTGATTGCTGCATCTGTGAGAACCTTTGTTGTTTCCTGGAAGGATGCTGCAGAGAGGAAGGAGTCTGTTGCCAGAGCTGCTTTTGTGATACCGAGAATTACATCTGTTGCCTGTGGAAGTTCAAGGTCTTTTTCGCCGTTAGCAATTCTTTCCTTGATGGCATCAAGTTTTTCACGGTATTCTTTGTAGTCGATTGTGGAACCGCCGATAAGGTCTGTGGAACCTGCTTCGTCAACTTTAACCTTGTTCATCATCTTGGATACGATAACTTCGATGTGTTTGTCGTTGATATCAACACCCTGCTGACGGTATGTTTTCTGAACTTCTTCAATGATGTAGTCCTGAACATATTTGCGGCCTTTGATTGCAAGGATATCTGCAGGAGCTGCAGCACCTTCTGTCAGGTAAGCACCTTTTTCGATTTCTGCACCTTCAGCTGCTGCTTTGGAGAGACGCTGGTCGAATGGGATAAGGTAGCTCTTTTCGCATGGTGCACCGTTTTCGTCGAAACCTTCAACTACAGCGTAGGTACCTTTTCTTGTGTTGTCGATACGAACTTTACCTGCGATTTCAGACATGATAGCAATCTTCTTAGGTCTTCTTGCTTCAAAGAGTTCTTCAACACGTGGAAGACCCTGTGTGATATCCTCTGCGGAAGCGATACCACCGGTATGGAAAGTACGCATTGTAAGCTGTGTACCAGGTTCACCGATGGACTGAGCTGCGATTGTACCAACAACTTCACCCATTGGAACGGATTTGCCATTTGCAAGGGAAGCACCGTAACATTTTGCACATGTGCCGATTTTTGCTTTACAGTTGAGAACGGAACGGATTTCAACTTCGATATTTCTTGCACTGATTTTGCCGTCTTCGCCTTTTTCACCGAATGCTTCGATGATTCTTTCAACTGCTGCAGAATCCATCATTTCGTCTTTGGAAACGATCATTTCGCCTGTTACCGGGTGGAAGAGGTCAGAAACTGTGTATCTGCCAAGGAGTCTGTCCTTGAGCGGTTCGATACAGCTGTTGCCTTCCCAGATTTCTTTTACTGTGATACCGTGTTTAGCACCACAGTCATATTCTCTGATGATAACATCGTGAGAAACGTCAACAAGTCTTCTTGTGAGGTAACCGGAGTCAGCTGTACGGAGCGCTGTATCGGCAAGACCTTTACGTGCACCACGAGCGGAGATGAAGTATTCCAGAATGTTAAGACCTTCACGGTAGTTGGACTTGATTGGAATTTCGATTGTTTTACCGGATGTGGAAGCGATAAGACCACGCATACCTGCAAGCTGTTTGATCTGGTTCATGGAACCACGGGCACCGGAGTCAGCCATCATCCAGATTGGGTTTCTTGCATGCATGTTTTCCTGAAGAGCTTTGGAAACAAGGTCTGTTGTTTCGTTCCACTGGCTGATAACATATTTGTATCTTTCTTCGTCAGAAAGCATACCGCGTTCGTATTTTTTGCGGATATTTGCAATTTTCTTTTCTGCGTCTTCAAGCAGTTCTTTCTTCTTAGGTGGGATAACAGCGTCACAAACAGCAACTGTAACAGCACCTTTTGTAGAGTATTTGAAGCCCTGGTCCTTGATTGCATCGAGAACTACGGATGTATCTTTTGTACCGTGTTTTTCGATGCATTTTTTAACAATCTGACCAAGCTGTTTTTTGCCTACGAGGAAGTCAACTTCAAGTTTGAGCCAGTTGTCAGGGTTTGTTCTGTCAACATAGCCGAGGTCCTGTGGGATAGGGTTGTTGAAGATGAGACGGCCAACTGTTGTTTCGATGATGCGGGAAACCTTTTCACCGTTGATTTCAGCTGTGCGGCGTACTTTAACTTTGGCGTGAAGTGTAACATCGCCGTTTGTGTAAGCCATAAGTGCTTCGTCTTCATCACGGAAGATCATGCCTTCGCCCTTGTCGCCTTCGTTTATCATTGTAAGGTAGTAGGAACCGAGAACCATGTCCTGTGTAGGAACTGCAACAGGAGAACCGTCGGAAAGTTTGAGAAGGTTGCCGGAAGCAAGCATGATATTTCTTGCTTCGTCCTGAGCTTCTTTGGAGAGTGGTACGTGAACAGCCATCTGGTCACCGTCGAAGTCAGCGTTGTAAGCTGTACATACGAGTGGGTGAAGTTTGAGTGCACGGCCTTCTACGAGAACAGGTTCGAATGCCTGGATACCGAGACGGTGGAGTGTAGGAGCACGGTTGAGAAGAACCGGGTGGCCTTTGATTACCTTTTCAAGTGCATCCCATACTTCGCTGCCTGCTTTTTCTACCTTTTTCTTTGCGGATTTGATGTTTGTTGCGTGACCTTTGTCAACAAGTTCTCTCATAACAAATGGTTTGAAAAGTTCAAGTGCCATTTCTTTTGGGAGACCGCACTGGTACATCTTAAGGGATGGACCAACAACGATAACGGAACGGCCGGAGTAGTCAACACGTTTACCGAGAAGGTTCTGACGGAAACGACCCTGTTTACCCTTGAGCATATCGGAAAGGGATTTGAGAGGACGGTTGGATGTGCCGCCTGTTACAGGTCTTCCGCGTCTGCCGTTGTCGATGAGTGCATCAACAGCTTCCTGGAGCATACGTTTTTCGTTTCTTACGATGATATCAGGAGCAGAGAGCTCGAGAAGTTTTTTAAGACGGTTGTTACGGTTGATAACACGTCTGTAAAGGTCGTTCAGGTCAGAGGTAGCAAATCTGCCGCCGTCAAGCTGAACCATTGGTCTGATATCCGGTGGGATAACAGGAATTGTTGTGAGAATCATCCATTCAGGACGGTTGCCGGAAAGACGGAAGCTTTCGCAAACTTCAAGACGTTTGTAGAGTTTAACTCTCTTCTGACCTGTAGCTGTTTCAAGTTCTTCTGTGAGTTCTTTGGAAAGCTGGTCAAGGTCGATTTTTTCCAGAAGTTCAAGGATAGCTTCAGCACCCATAGCAGCTTTAAAAGCGTCTGCGCCGTAGCGTTCAACCATATCGTTGTATTCGCTTTCGCTGAGGAGCTGTTTGTCTTCCAGAGATGTAAAGCCTTTGTCTGTTACAATGTAGCTGGAGAAGTAGATAACCTTTTCAAGAGCTTTTGGTGTAACGTCAAGGATAAGGCCGATTCTGGATGGAATAGCTTTGAAGTACCAGATGTGGGAAACAGGTGCTGCAAGTTCAATGTGACCCATTCTTTCACGTCTTACTTTACTTCTTGTGGATTCAACGCCACATTTGTCACAAATCTGACCTTTGTGACGGTTTTTGTTGAGTTTACCGCAGTTACATTCCCAGTCTTTTGTAGGTCCAAAGATTCTTTCGCAGAAAAGACCGTCTCTTTCCGGTTTGAGTGTGCGGTAGTTTATAGTTTCAGGCTTAGTTACTTCACCACGGGACCAGGCTCTGATCTGGTCAGGAGAAGCAAGGCCGATTTTTATGGAATCAAAAGTGTTATGTGCCATAATTATAAGCAAACTCCTTTTCGTAAATGTCAGTGGGTTAAATGTTGTCTTTGAATTCTGATGACTGTTATACAAGCGGGTTTTCCTCCGCGGTGTGCCCGCTTATATAATGTAATATATTAGATATTAGAATTCGTCATCCATGTCATCGCCTGCATCGAACACAAATTCTTCGCTGAGGGCAAGACTTTCGTCAAATTCAGGGTCATCTGATACTGAGAAGCCTTTTTCAAAGTCTTCATTCTGTCCAACTAACTCTGTTGCAATTTCGCTTGCAAAATCTGCATCTTCATCGTATGTCTGTTTAAGGTCAATTTCTTCTCCTGCTTTGTCAAGAACACGGATATCAAGACCGAGAGACTGCATTTCCTTGATAAGAACACGGAAAGATTCAGGAATACCTGGTTTTGGAATTTCGTTGCCTTTAAAGATAGCTTCGTATGTTTTTACACGGCCAACCATATCGTCGGATTTAACTGTGAGGATTTCCTGCAGTGTGTAAGCAGCACCGTAAGCTTCGAGAGCCCAAACTTCCATTTCACCGAATCTCTGACCACCGAACTGGGCTTTACCACCGAGAGGCTGCTGAGTAACGAGTGAGTATGGACCGATGGAACGTGCGTGGATTTTATCGTCAACCAGATGGTGAAGTTTGAGGAAGTATTTGTAACCAACTGTTACAGGGTTATCAAATTTTTCACCTGTTCTGCCGTCGTAGAGTGTAACTTTACCTGTTTCAGGCAAGCCTGCTTCTTTGAGTGCTTCAAAGATGTCTGTTTCTTTTGCACCGTCGAATACAGGTGTCATAACCTTCCAGCCAAGTGCTTTTGCAGCATAGCCGAGGTGAACTTCCAGAACCTGACCGATGTTCATACGGGAAGGAACGCCCAGTGGGTTGAGAACAAGGTCAAGTGGTGTACCATCTTCGAGGAACGGCATATCTTCCTGTGGGAGAATGCGGGAAACAACACCCTTGTTACCGTGACGGCCAGCCATCTTGTCACCTACAGAAATCTTACGTTTCTGTGCGATGTATACACGAACAACTTTGAGTACGCCAGGTTTGATTTCGTCGCTGTTTTCGCTTGTAAATTCTCTTACGCCTACGATTGTACCGTATTCGCCGTGTGGAACTTTGAGGGATGTATCTCTTACATCGCCTGCTTTTTCGCCGAAGATAGCACGGAGAAGTTTTTCTTCCGGAGAGAGTTCTGTTTCGCCTTTTGGTGTAACTTTACCAACAAGGATATCGCCGCTGGATACTTCAGCACCAACGCGGATGATACCGTTAGCGTCCAGGTTTTTGAGTGCGTCTTCGCCA
This sequence comes from Oscillospiraceae bacterium, assembly GCA_015067145.1. Lineage (GTDB taxonomy): Bacteria > Bacillota > Clostridia > Oscillospirales > Ruminococcaceae > RGIG3102. The sequence goes on from SVNA01000025.1 coordinate 5,850, forward strand.
ACGTTTGGAATTTCTCTTGTGATTTCTTCAGGTCCGAGTTTTGTTTCTCTTGCTTCGATTTCGTATTCTTCAATATGGATGGAGGAGAATACGTCGCCGCTAACAACTCTTTCGTTGATGAGGATAGCGTCTTCGTAGTTGTAACCTTCCCATGTCATATAGCCAACGAGAACGTTTTTACCAAGAGAGATTTCGCCCTGGTCTGTGGATGGACCGTCAGCGATAACCTGACCTTTTTCAACAATCTGACCTTCGCTTACGATTGGTCTCTGGTTGATACATGTGCCCTGGTTGGAGCGCATAAATTTAATGATATCGTATTCGTCAACTGTTGTTGCGTCTACGCGGATTGTGATTTTGTCTGCAGATACTCTTTCTACAACACCGCCGTTTTTAGCGATAACAACGATTCCGGAGTCGTAACCTGCTTTGTATTCCATACCTGTAGCAACGATAGGCTGCTGTGGACGGAGAAGCGGAACTGCCTGACGCTGCATGTTGGAACCCATGAGTGCACGGTTTGCGTCGTCGTTTTCAAGGAACGGAATCATACTTGTAGCAACGGAAACCAGCATTTTTGGAGAAACGTCCATAAAGTCTACGGACTCTCTTGGTGTTTCAAGGATAGCGTCACGGAAACGTGCGTTAACACGTGGGCGAACAAAACGGCCTTCTTCGTCCAGCGGTTCGTTAGCCTGTGCAACGATGTATCTGTCTTCAACGTCAGCTGTCATATAAACAACTTCGTTTGTAACAACGCCTGTTTCTTTGTCAACCTTGCGGTATGGAGCTTCGATAAAGCCGTATTCGTTTACTCTTGCAAATGTAGCAAGATAGGAGATAAGACCGATGTTCGGACCTTCAGGTGTTTCGATTGGGCACATTCTGCCGTAGTGTGAGTAGTGAACGTCACGAACTTCGAAGCCTGCACGGTCACGGGAAAGACCGCCAGGACCAAGAGCGGAAAGACGGCGTTTGTGTGTCAGTTCAGCAAGTGGGTTTGTCTGGTCCATGAACTGGGAAAGCTGGGAAGAACCAAAGAATTCTTTGATAACAGCTACAACAGGTTTGATGTTGATGAGGCTTTCAGGAGTGATAAGCTCTCTTTCCTGCTGTTCCATTCTTTCCTTGATTGTTCTTTCCATACGGATGATACCTGTACGGAACTGAGCCTGGAGAAGTTCACCAACAGAACGGATACGGCGGTTGCCAAGGTGGTCGATATCGTCGTATTCGCCTACACCGTCAGCAAGGCAGAGCACATAGCTGATGGATGCAAATACGTCATCGATTGTGATGTTTTTAGGGATGAGGCGTTCACAGTTTGCTTCGAGGAGTTCTCTGAGCAGCTGCTGGTCGCCATTAGCTTCGTCCATGAGTTCCTTGAGAACTGCAAAGGAAACTTTTTCGTTGAGGCCAAGGTCTGTTGCATCAAAGCCGAGAACTGCTTTGTGGTCAACCATACCGTTGGAGATAACCTTAACGGTTTTTTCGCCGCTCTTAACGTGTGTTACTGCAACACCGTTGTTTTCGATGATGTAAGCCAGTTCTTCGCTGATTGTCTGGCCTTCTTCACAGAGGATTTCGCCTGTGAGAGGGCTTACAATTGTTTCTGCAGCAATCTGGTTGATAAGGCGGTTAGCGATAGAAAGCTTTTTGTTGAATTTGTAACGGCCAAAACGGGACAGATCATATCTTCTTGGATCGAAGAAGAGGTTGTTGATGTGGTTCTGGGAGTTTTCAACTGTTGGTGGTTCGCCCGGACGAAGTTTGCGGTATGTTTCCAGCAAACCTTCTTCCTGGTTGGAAGTGATATCCTTGAGAAGTGTGGATTCGATGATTGCGTTTTCACCGAACAGCTCTCTGATCTGAGCATCTGTGCTTACGCCGAGAGCTCTGATAAAGCTTGTTACAGGAAGCTTTCTGTTTTTATCGATACGAACATAGAAAATGTCGTTTACGTCTGTTTCATATTCAAGCCATGCACCACGGTTAGGGATGATTGTACCGCTGTACAGCTCTTTACCTGTTTTGTCGTGGTCAAGTTTAAAGTAAGCGCCAGGAGAACGGATGAGCTGGGAAACAACAACACGTTCAGCACCGTTGATGATAAATGTGCCGCTTTCTGTCATTTTAGGCAGGTCGCCCATAAATTTTTCCTGCTCTTTGATTTCGCCTGTTTCTTTGTTGAGCAGGCGGATTGTAGCTCTGAGCGGAGCAGCGTAAGTTACGTCACGTTCCTTACATTCTTTTACAGAGTATTTTGTTTTTTCGTCGATACGGTAGTCAACGAATTCGAGAGCAAGTGTACCTGTGTGATCTTCAATAGCGCCTGTGTCTCTGAAAACTTCACGGATACCTTCTTCGATAAACCACTTGTATGATGTTTTCTGCACATCGATAAGGTTTGGCATTTCCAGAACTTCATCGATTTTTGCAAAGTTCATACGCTGTGTTGTGCCAAGCATGGTTGGTTTTACTTTCAGCATGTTTCGTAATTCTCCTTCATAAGTATTGGGTTTGCTTCCCTTTGGTTTGTCGGTGGCAAAAGCCCGACAGATAAGCCAAAGGTGGCTTGGGGCCTTGCGCTTTCAATAAAAATAAAGGCAATGGTTTGGGCTGAAAAAAGCACAGAATTACTGCTTTTTGCAGCTTAGGCCAATCACTTTGCGGACAAAAAATTGTGCAGTTTTTTTATTCCGCAAAAAATTGTGACAAGATTCGGGCTGTAAACCCGCACAGAATTACTGCGGATTTAAAGCCGTAAAACTTTTAGTTGCCAAAATTTACGTTAAAATTCGTACAAAAAACAGATTTTCAGGTGTGATTTTTGTGTATTTTCACCACAAATTTTCCACAAAATCTCAAAAAGAGCCTAATTAGCCATTATTGTACATTTTGAAATTATACATCCTGTTTGTCAAATTGTCAATAAAATTTTAAATGGTAAAAAATTTTTCTCTTGACAAACACTTTTTTACACCATATATTATTATGTCTGTTTTTTCAGTGTGTTGTTCTCTCCTGTTTTTTGTGCGGAAATTTATAAAAACGATACACTGAACGAATACATTTTTCAGTATTTTTATATTGTTTTTTTAAAAACTTTGTAGTATACTTTTTTGTTGATTGGTCAACAGGTCAATTTGGCCTGCTGATCAAATGAATATACTCGGAAAAAGAAAAGGTATCGTTATATGTGGTTCTTATTTACAATCTGTACTATTCTGATGTGGTCCGGTTCTGACCTGTTCAGTAAAATGGGTACACAGCCAAGCGACAAACTCAGTCACTTCAAGCTGCTTATGGCTGTTGGTTTCGTAATGGGTGTTCACGCAATCTGGCAGATCACTGTGGGCGGCGTTGAATATCAGTGGTTCAACTTTCTGGCATATCTGCCTGTAAGTGCAATGTATATTATCTCAATGATGTTCGGCTATATGGGGCTGAGATATATCGAATTGTCTATATCCTCTCCTATCTGCAACTCCTCAGGTGCTATGGTTGCACTGATGTGCTTTGTATTTTTAAAGCAGACAATGCCTCCCCTTGCACTTGTTGCAGTTGTACTTATCTCTGTGGGCATCTTTATGCTTGCACTTTTTGAAAAGCTGGATGCAGACAAGGCAAGAACCTCTGCTGTTGACCGCAAATATGAAAGAAGTGCCCTCGCAATTATCTTCCCTGTGCTGTACCTTGTTATCGACGCTATGGGAACATTCCTTGACGGTTTGTACTTTGACTTTGCAATGCCTGCAGTTTTCTACACAGGTATTACAGAAGAAACTGTTGAGGTTGTGTGCAATATCAGCTACGAACTTACATTTATGGTTGTTGGCATCCTCAGTGCAATTTATGTTCTTGGCATTAAAAAGGACAAAATTACAATGAAAAACGACAAATTCAAAGGTGTTGCAGCTGTTTTTGAAACAATCGGTCAGTTTACATACGTTTTTGCCCTCAGCGGCAACGCAATTATCGCTGCACCTGCAATCGGCAGCTATACAGTTTTCAGTGTTCTGTGGTCCCATATCTTCCTCAGGGAAAAACTGCAGAAAAAACAGTATTTTGTTATCGGCATGGTACTTATCGGCGTTATCCTGCTGGCAATACTGGATATGTAACGGAGCAACTGTTCCCCTGCAATTAAAAAACAAAAGGAAAGGCTTATCAGCATCTGCTGATAAGCCTTTTATTTTATATGTGATATATTACAGATTATAAAGCTCTGTGAATTTTTCTTCCAGATAGTCGCAGAAAACATTCGGGTCAAAACTGCCGATTGTTTTTTCAAGTATCTGTGTAGGTGTATAAAGCTGACCATACTGCCAGATGTGTTCTCTGTTCCATTCGTTGATTGGAGCAAGGTTACCCTCTCTGATGCATTTGTCCACATCGACAGTTTCTTTCATCTTTTTGAGAAACTGTGCACCGTAGGCAGAGCCAAGGGCGTAGGATGGGAAGTAGCCGATGTTGCCCCCTGACCAGTGGCTGTCCTGCAGAACACCCTGTTTGTCGCTTGGCACATCAACACCAAGATATTCCTTGTACATTCTGTTCCATTCGCAAGGCAGGTCCTTAACCTCAAGCTCACCTGCAAAGATGCGTTTTTCCAGCTCATAACGCACCATAATATGGAGTGCATAGGTAAGCTCGTCTGCTTCGATGCGGATAAGCCCCGGCTGTGCTGTGTTCACTGCTTTGTAAACATCCTCTGCTGTACAGGTGAGCTGTGGAAAGATGCTCTGCATTTTTGGGAAAATGTATTCGATAAAGCTGCGGCTGCGGCCGATGTAGTTTTCGTAGAAACGGCTCTGACTTTCGTGGATACCCATACTTACGCCGCCGTCCAGCACTGTGTATGCGTATTCATCGGATACACCCATCTCGTAAAGTGCGTGGCCTCCCTCGTGCACAACGCTGTAGAGGGAATTTGCAAAATCGTCAAGGTGATATTTTGTTGTGATACGCACGTCCGCGTGGGATCCGAGGGTTGTTGTGAACGGATGTTCTGTTGTGGAGATGCCGCAGTGCATTTTATCGAGGCCCATAACATCCATCAGATATTCACTGAACTGTTCCTGCTGTGACTGTGGGAAACTGCCTTTTATGCAGCTTGTGTCAAGCTGTGGTTTTGCCTGAATCTTCTGCAGCAGGGGAACGATACGGCTGCGGAGTGTGCCGAAAAATTCCTCACATTTTGCTTTGCTGAGACCGTCTTCAAATTCACCCAGCCAGTAATCATAAGGGTCCTTTTCAGGTGCACACCAGCCTGCGATTTTTTTGTAGAATTCAAACATTCTTTCAAGGTAAGGGCGGAACATCCCGAAATTATTTTCTTCCTTTGCTGTGTGCCACACATCGTCGGCCTCGCTGATAAGCTTCTGCAGCTCGATATACTGGTCGAAAGGAATTTTCTGCATCTGACGTATGCCCTTGAGCATAAGGTGCACCATACGCTGTTCCTTTTCTGCCAGCTGGTCTTTGTTTGCTTCCAGATATTCCAGCAGTTCCACCGTCTCTTTTCCTGTGGAAAGGGTATAAATTTCGCCGCTTAATACTGCCATTGTCTGTGCACGGTTTGCCCCTGTACCCTTTGGTGCTGTGGTTGCACCGTCATAGTAAAGCACCGCTGTTGCATGGTTATAGGCTGCAAGCTTTGCCTGCAGGGCGTAAAGTTTTTCTTTTGCTTCGCTGATTGTCATATTTGCCTCCTGCAAAATTATTATTTTATCGTTTGCTGCCGCTGCATCTTTCAGTGTCGCCAGCATTTTTTTGCCGTAGTCGGATTCTCCCTCAACTGCGATTACCGTTTCTTCACAGATATCGGTGAGCACATCGTACAATGCGTCAAGGTTTTTGCCGTAATAGGACGGAAACTCCAGCTTTTCCGCAAGTTCTGCGTGGATTCTTTCCTTATCCCAGCCGAGATTTATATCTGCTTTTTTCATATAACCTCCATAGATTCACAGGGATTTACTCCTCCCAGATATAGCCCTCTTCATAGCTGTACATCTGGGAAAAACTTTCGTAATGGTCGTCTGTGTAGTAGATGTCATAGTCGTCAATGCTGTAAACAATTCTTTCGCCGCCACGGTAGCCACCCTCATAGTTTACATCACATTCGCGGTATTCTTCCCCTTCAGGCAGCAGGCCTTCGCGGTTTCCGAACCTGTCGCCGCCAATGGATTTGCCGTATGCCACATCCCACAGGTTGCCTTTATTGGACTGCCAGCCAAGCTTTTCCGCTTCATTTTTTGTTATATAGTTCGGTGGCAGTTCCTCCCATTCGTAGATATAGGCTGCAACTTCCAGCGGTGTCGAATAGTCCTCGCCGTAGTATACAATGTCGCCCTCGTCAGCTTCGGTCTGTTCGTATTCTGTTTCATATTCAGTTTCACTGTTCTGTACATTGTCATCTGCAGCTTCGCCCTGTGTGCAGCCTGTAAAAAATGTGCACAGCACAGCTGCAGACAGAATAAGGGATATTATCTTTTTCCAATACTTTTTCATAGCAGCCCTCTTTTCGGTTTTGTTCAATATAAATATATTAACATATAAACAATCAAAAAAACAGCCCCGAACACCGTCGGAGCTGTAGAAATTATGTGATAATATTCAGTTAAAAATACAGACTGTTTTCAGGGAATCTGTCCTCGCAGGTTACACGGACACCCAGCTTTTTAAGGGTGGAAACGTCACCTGTACGCAGCATTACAGAGGAGTGCAGATCACTGCCGCGGAGTTTTGGCAGCTGGTTGAGAGCCTGTTCCACCATTGGGTTGGTAGCCATGGAAACTGTCAGTGCCAGCAGAACGTCGTCCAGCTTGAGTGCTGATGTACGGCTGCCCAGAACCTCCCTTTTCAGTTTCAGCATCGGTGCCAGAACTTCGGACGGGATAAGCTTGATGCTGTCAGGAATACCGCTGAGATATTTTATAGCATTTACAGTTGCAGAACTTGTTGCTGACATAATATCGCTGGCCTTGCCTGTGATGATTGTGCCGTCGCAAAGTTCGTATGCAACGCTGTTTTTGCCTGTTTCTTCGTGTTTTTCAAGGGCAGGTTTTACGCATGGGCGGTCTTCGCCTGCTGAAAGCTGCATCTGGCCCATGATATATTCCAGTTTTTCCACTGTTTTGTGGTCGATTTTACCCATCTTGTAATCGCAGAGAGCTGTGTAGTATCTTGCAATAATCTCCTGTGCGGAGGCATAGCGTGCAGCTTCGTCATCAACGATGGCATAGCCCGCCATATTTACACCCATATCGGTTGGGGAACGGTAGAAGTTTTCGTCCCCTGTGATTTTTGTAAGGATTGTCTTTACGATAGGGAATGCTTCAACGTCACGGTTGTAGTTTACTGTGATTTCGTTGTAGGCTTCCATATGGAACGGGTCGATCATATTTACATCCAGCAGGTCTGCTGTTGCAGCTTCATAGGCAAGGTTTACAGGGTGTTTGAGCGGGAGATTCCAGATTGGGAAGGTCTCAAACTTTGCATAGCCCGCCATAACGCCCCGTTTGTGTTCGTGGTAAACCTGGGACAGACACACTGCCAGCTTGCCGCTGCCAGGGCCCGGAGCTGTTACCACAACAAGAGGTTTTGTTGTCTGCACAAATTCGTTTTTGCCGTAACCCTCATCACTTACAATGCTGTTTACATCGCCCGGATAGTTTGGGATAACATAGTGACGGTAGCTTTTTATGCCAAGGTTTTCCAGCTTACGCATAAAATTGTCTGCTGCAGGCTGGTGGTTGTATTTGTTGATTACGATGCTGTTTACCGCAATGCCCATAGCCTTGAACTCGTCGATGAGACGCAGAACGTCCATATCGTAGCTGATACCAAGGTCGGCACGAACCTTTGTTTTTTCAATATCGTCTGCAGAGATGCAGAATATGATTTCCGCCTGGTCTGCAAGAGACTGGAGCAGTCTGATTTTTGTATCAGGTTTGAAGCCCGGCAGAACACGGGAAGCGTGGAAGTCGTCAAAAAGCTTGCCGCCGAATTCAAGATAGAGCTTGCCGTCAAAGCGTTTTATTCTCTCCTTGATTTCGTGGGACTGTTTTTCAATATATATTTCGTTGCTGAAAGCCTTTTTTAACATTCTTGCACCTCCGCCTTATCAGCTGACAATTAAATATCAATACCTATATAGTATAACACTAAATGGCTTTTGTTACAATTTTAATTTGAATTTTGCAGGTTAGAATATTAAAAAATTTTTTTGACAATTTTGGCTATCTTTCACAAATTTTATGTTACAGTGTCGAACAGGCTGTTTTCCATATAAAATCTATTGACAGACCGCCGTTTGTGGCTATAGTATATAGCTAACATCAAAACTGATTTTTCAGTAATATCATCAACAAAGGAGATTTTATTATGGCACGTTACGGTTGTATGATTTGCGGCTGGATTTATGATGAAGAGGCAGGCGACGAAGAATTGGGTATTGCTCCAGGCACTACCTTTGAAGAACTGCCTGAAGATTTTGTATGTCCGTTGTGCGGTGTTGACAAAGAACAGTTCGATTTAGCTGAATAATTAAAAATCAAAAACCCTGTATCACATCGATACAGGGCTTTTTTTGCTATTTTTTGATTTTTTCCCAATAGGCCTTTGCCGCCTGTTCGGTTTTGTTTTCGCCGTACTGATAGTACTTTCTGTCCTTTATCACATCGGGCAGATACTGCTGTTTTATCCAGTGGTTAGGATAGCTGTGAGGATATTTATAGCGTTTTGAATCCTCCAGCTGTTTGTTTTCGAAGGTGGATGCGTCTTTCAGATGTGGCGGCACATCGGAGAAATTGCCGCTTTTTACATCTTCAAAGGCAGCGTTGATTGCCGCTTCGCCGCTGTTGGATTTTGGTGCTGTGGCAAGTAGTATAACCGCATCGGCAAGTGGGATTCTCGCTTCCGGCATACCTGTCTGCAGTGCCATGTCACAGCAGGCCTTTACAATGGCTATAGCCTGCGGATAGGCAAGGCCGATATCTTCACAGGCGATAACCTGCAGGCGTCTTACAGCAGAGATAAGCCCGTCTCCCTCCAGAATTCTGGCAAGGTAGTGGAGAGCGGCGTTTTCGTCAGAGCCGCGGATGGATTTCTGCAGTGCAGAGAGAAGATTGTAGTGCACATCTCCCGAGTTGTCAAAACGGTTTGAGCTACGCTGGGTAACCTGTTTTGCCATATCATTGGTGATAACCAGCCTGCCGTCCTCTTCTTTTGCCGCCGCTATAAGCAGTTCAAGGGCATTGTAGCATTTACGCATATCGCCGCCGCAGCCGTAGCTGAGTGTCTGTTTTGCCTCATCGCTTACATCTATAATAACGTTATTTTCCTCTTTGTATCTTTCCACAGCCTTGTCGATGCCCTCGCTGACATCCGCTGCTGTGAGAGGCTTGAACTCAAAAACTGTGCATCGGCTGAGGATGGCATTGAAGATGGCAAAGTACGGGTTTTCTGTGGTGGATGCGATAAGGGTTACACTGCCGTCCTCGATAACCTCCAGCAGGCTCTGCTGCTGTTTTTTGTTGAGGTACTGGATTTCGTCCAGATAGAGCAGTATGCCGTTTTCGGTGCCGAAGGTGTTTATCTGGTTGATGATATCCTTTATATCCGCTGTGGAGCTCTGGGTGCCGTTCAGTTTGAACAGCTTTTTGCCTGTTTTGCGTGCAATAATGGACGCCACGGTGGTTTTGCCCACGCCTGACGGACCGAAAAATATCATATTGGGTGTAACACCCTTTTCTATTGCACGGCGGAAAACGCTGTTTTCTGCCAGCAGATGCTTCTGACCGCATACATCAGAAAGCTCTTTTGGTCTTATTGCTGCCGCAAGAGGCATACTCATACTATCAACCCCGCTTTTATTTTGTCTTACTAAAGTATACCGCAAAACTCTCTGCAAAACAATATACTATACTGTATGTGACGCAGTCACTTGTGGATAATAATGTAAAATGATATACTTTTATCAATATAAAACGGAGGTTATGGTATGAAAACAAAAAAGGAAGCGGCACAGATTGTTGAAGCCCTTGAAAATGAATACCCATTGGCAGAATGCTTTCTGGACAGTGAAAATGCATGGCAGCTGCTGGTTGCGGTGCGGCTTTCCGCCCAGTGTACAGACCTGAGGGTAAATGCCACAACCCCAACGCTGTTTGCAAAATTCCCGTCCATATCCGCCCTTGCTGATGCAGACCCAAAGGATATAGAAGATATTGTAAAGCCCTGCGGACTTGGGAAAAGTAAGGCAAGAGACATCAACCTGTGCATGAAGATGCTGAGAGATGAATATAACTGCGTTGTGCCTGACAATATGGAGGATTTGCTGATGCTGCCCGGTGTTGGCAGAAAAAGTGCCAACCTTATCCTTGGCGATGTTTTCGGCAAGCCTGCCATTGTGGCGGACACCCACTGTATACGTCTTAGCAACCGGCTGGGATTTATAAACAGCACCGATCCTGTCAAGGTTGAGATGGAGCTGAAAAGGGTTGTTCAGCCCGAAAAACAGAACGATTTCTGCCACAGGCTTGTAGAGCATGGCAGAGCGGTGTGCACAGCAAGGAAGGCTATGTGCGAAAAATGCGTGCTGGCAGAGTTCTGTGCGTATAAAAAAGCAGAAGACAAAAAGGCTTTCAAAGCAGCTGAAAAAGCGGC
>SVNA01000005.1 GCA_015067145.1 Oscillospiraceae bacterium
CTGGCCACGGTTATCTCTTTTTGTGTCGATATTTCTTCGTTTTTCTCCTCAAATCGTGACCAGATTCAGCCGTGTAAACAAGGCACAGACCTCTATAGGCAGAGGAGTCGGTCAGGGCAATATATTCACGAAAATCAGAAATGCCATCCGTGTATGTTCCATTGTTATTACCTGGTCATTGGAAAACTTTGTGGAAAGCGGTATGAGTATGAAAAGCCGCGGCTATACACTTAAAGGCAGAACTGCATACTCGCTTTATCGTTTTGACAACCGTGACCGAAGCGTTGTTGTCACAATGTTTGCCTGCCTTACCATAATTGCAATGGGCATTATGCTGGACCAGACAAAAATGCTGATAAATCCGCATATTGTTATGAACCCTATAACAGCTTTAAGCTATGTGTTCTATGTGGTTTATGCATTTTACTGTCTGCTGCCCATGACCTTGCAGATATATGCAACTGCAAAAAGTGATTTTGGCAAAAACAAAGCATTTGAAGATGCAATGTGTACTAATTAAGGAGAATTGTTATGAAAGAAAACAGCTTCTGCTATTACAAAAACACATCCTGCGGATATTTCCCTTGCCATAAGGTGGAAAATGACGAGAATTTCAACTGTATGTTCTGCTACTGTCCGCTGTATGCCCTTGGGGATAAATGCGGCGGCAACTTCAGATATATCGAAATGGGCATAAAGGATTGCTCACAGTGCCTTATCCCACACAGCGAAAACGGATATCAGTATATCAACTCCAAATTTTTTGAAATTGTTGAACTTGCAAAGAAGAAGGATTAATAAAATGACAATCGGCAGACTTATTGAAAAAATAAAACCACTTGACAGATATGCAATGGAAATGGCGGAAAGCTATCAGCAATCCCTTGCCAAACCACCCAAAAGTCTTGGCAGACTGGAAGATTTATCAGTTCAGCTTGCCGGTATAACAGGCAAGGTGCACAACACGTTAGATAAAAAGCATATTCTTGTTTTTACAGCAGATAACGGCGTGGTGGAGGAAGGTGTTTCCTCTGCACCACAGTCGGTTACCCTGCAGCAGACCATAAACCTCACCCGTGCAAAGACCGGTGCATCGGTACTGGCAAAGCATTTCGGCAACAGCATTACAGTGTGTGATGTGGGGGTAAATGCAGATATAACCGAGCTGGCAGTGCTAAACCGCAAAATTGCATACGGCACAAACAATATCGCCAAAGGTCCAGCTATGACACGAGCTGAGGCGGAAAAGGCCGTACTTATCGGTGCACAGCTTGTGGCAGATACCGACAGTGATATTTACGGCATAGGCGAAATGGGTATTGGCAACACAACCACATCTTCAGCGGTGCTGTCTGTGCTGCTTGGTGCAGATATTGATGCGGTTACAGGCCGTGGCGGCGGCATAACCGATGACAGTTTTGCAAAGAAAAAAGCGGTTATAAAGCAGGCCATAGAAATAAACAAGCCAGATAAAAATGATGTTATTGATGTGCTGTGCAAGGTGGGCGGTTTTGATATTGCCGCCATGTGCGGTGCATTTCTCACTTGTGCCGCAAACAGAAAACCCGTTGTGATAGACGGCTTTATCTCTGCGGTTGCGGCTTTGTGTGCATATAAACTGTGCCCGACGGCAAGAGATTATTTTATTTCAAGTCACGCTTCCTACGAAATCGGTTATAAACTTGCTATGGACGAAATGGGCCTGCAGCCGATGTTTCTGCTTGGTATGCGCCTTGGCGAGGGGAGCGGATGCCCCCTTGCATTTGAAATTGCAGATGCTGCCTGTGCAGTTATCAACAATATGGCAACTTTTGAAAATGCAGGGATAAACGATGATTACCTTGCTGAAATCCGCAAAGGTGATAAATTCTCTGTGGAGGCAAAATAATGATTGTTTTTATCTGCGGCGGCTCAAAAAGCGGCAAAAGTCACCTTGCACAGGATATGGCAAAAGCACTCTGCAAAGATAATCCGCTTTATTACATAGCCACAATGATACCATTCGACAGTGAGGATAAAGAGAAAATCCGCCTGCACCTTGAAGACCGCTATGGTATGGGTTTTGAAACTGTGGAGTGCGGCAGAAATATATTATCTGTTACAGAAAAAGCAGATATAAGCGGTACATTTTTGCTGGACAGTGTAACGGCACTGCTTGCCAACGAGCTGTACGGCAACTTTGAAAATAAAGGTGCGGATACCGATGCCGCAGACAGATGTATAAAAGATATAAGAGAACTTGCGGAAACTGTGGAAAACATTGTTATTGTCAGCGACTATATATTTTCTGATGCCGAAAGCTATGATGAAAGCACACAGCTTTTCCGCAAAGCTTTGGCAGCAATCGGCAACAGCATTGCCGCATATGCCGATATTGTTATGGAGATGAATTACGGCATACCAACCATTCACAAAGGAAAACATATATATGAAACAGTTTTTTAACGCATTTATAATGTGCCAGTCAATGTTCTGTGCCATACCCTGCCCGTTGAAGATATGGGATGAAAGTGCAAGGGATAAGCAGCTTTTATTCCTGCCGCTGATAGGCACAGAAATTGGTGTGCTGTGGTTTGCAATAGCAAAACTGTGTATGTTTTTAAATATCCCTAACTTTTTAACAGCATTTATTCTTGCGGGTTATCCTTTTGTAATTTCGGGATATATTCATTTGGACGGATTTATGGATGTTACCGATGCAGTAAAGTCCTGCCGAAATCTTGAAAAACGCCGTGAGATACTTAAGGACTCCCGCGTGGGTGCATTTGCGGTTATGGGCTGTGTTCTGCTTGTTACAGGCCAGTTTGCGGCATTTGCATCAATAGATTTTAACGGAATCATCGCACTTGTGTTTATACCGGTTGTCAGCCGACTGGGCTCTGCATTTGCACTTAATACACTGAAAAAGATAAATCAGAGCCAATATGTCGGCTTTGCAAAGAACAAAAAACATATTGCAGTTCTGACATTTATGTTTGCTGTAACTGCTGCGTGCAGTTATATATTTTGCAAAAACTATATATTTGCGGTTTTGGGCACTGTTTTGGGATATGTTTTTGCACTGTACAAAGGTTACAAAAATCTTGACGGCGTAAACGGCGACGTGGCAGGCTATGCCCTCACTGTATCAGAATTCTGCGGCATAATTGTTCTTGCTTTGCTTTAGGAGAAAACCATGAAACTTATAATCGGCGGTGCATATCAGGGCAAAACCTGCTATGCAAAGGAAAAATATAATTTAACAGAAGATGATATACACATCTGTAATGGAACAGAAATCGATTTTTCAAAAAAATGTATCGACAATCTTGAACAGTTCACTTGTTATTGTGTGAAGAATGATATTGAACCCGTGGAATATTTTAAGCAGCATAGAGAACAATGGCAAAACAGCATAATTATCAGTCGGGATATCTTCTGCGGTGTTGTGCCTATGGGGGCAGATAATCGCAGATGGCGTCAGCAGACAGGCAGGCTGTGCCAGTATCTTTCCCAAGAAGCGGAAAGTGTTGTGCGTATATTTTGCGGATTGGAGCAGAAGCTGAAATGAAAATTTATCTTATCCGTCATGGCAAAACCACAGCCAACGAAAAACACCTTTACTGCGGCAGTACGGATTTGCCTTTGTCAGAAATCGGTAAGGAAGAACTAAAGCATATTAAATATGATATAGATGTTAAAAACACTGTTTTTGTTACAAGCGGTATGCAACGTACTGAAGAAACGCTGAAAATACTGTTTGGAGATATTGAACACTCCACCGACAGCCGTTTTAAAGAAATAGACTTTGGCATTTTTGAGATGAAGAGTTATAATGAGTTAAAGGATAATGCTGGATATCAGCAGTGGATTAACGGGGATAACCATACCAATGTTGCACCAAAAGGCGAAAGCGGGGCACAGATGGAACAGCGTGTACTTGCGGCATTCAAAGATGTGGTATTTACAGGCAAAGACACTGTTGTTATTACCCATGGCGGTGTTATTGCCGCTATAATGGCGAATATTTTTAAACAAGAAAACAAAAACAGATATCAGTGGCAGCCAAAGTGCGGACACGGATATCTGATTGAAAATGATAAATATTATATTCTGTAAACTATGAAATTTTTAACCAACCTTATCGCAAACAAAGACTGCCTGCAGGATTACTGCGACAGAGAAAAACTGAATAATTTTCTAAAAGAAACAGACCTTGACGGCTTTGAAGTTATCTGCACGGGAGACTATCCGCAGGAAATAGATGACAGCAAAGTTATTGGCCTGCACCTGCCGTTTTTTAATGCCTGGATGGATTTGTACAAGGGAGATTTTGCTGCCCTTGATGAAGAATACGGCGGCAGAAAAGTGTGGCAGCAGTTTTACGGCGGAGACAGCTTTGATGCCGTATACAGACAGATTGAAAATCAGCTGGATTTTGCACAGCAGCTTGGTGCCGAGTATGTGGTAATGCATGTTGTGGAAATCGGCACAACCGAGACACTTACAGGGCACTTTAAATACTCTCACAAAGAGGTTATTGATGCTTTGTGCGATGTGGCAAACAGACTGTTCAAAGACAAAGACTACACTTTTGCACTTTTGTTTGAAAATCTGTGGTGGCAGGGCTTTGATTTTACAGACCCGCAGCTTACAAAATATATGCTTGATAAAATAGAATACCAAAACAAAGGTATAATGCTGGATATCGGCCATCTTATGCACACAAATAAAGATTTGCAAAGCTGGGAAGAAGCAGCGGAATATATCCACAAAATGCTGGATAAACACAGTGACCTGCTTTGCTATGTAAAGGGTGTGCATCTCCACGGCACACTTGAAGGTGTTTTTGCAAAAGAGTTCTACAAAAATGGTGTGGATATAAAGGAAGACTTCTGGCAGCGCTTTGCCCAGGCTTACGACTATGTGATGAAGGTTGATGCACACAGACCGTTTGCCCATGAAAGTATTAAAGGGATAATTGAAAAAATTAGTCCCGATTATGTGGTGTATGAGTTTAGTGATAAGACAATGACCAAAAGAAAAGAGTCTGTTGACTTGCAAAATAAATATATGGGGAGATAATCTTGATATAAAACAATTTTATCTGAATTAATTTTTTACAGTGTTGTCTGTGCAAGCAACGCCGTTGTACGGCAAAAGCCTGTCAGGAGCACCTGAAACCCTATAAATGAAAAGGAATTATCCTACTGTTTAAGGTAAGATAACTCCTTTTTATTTTATACATTCATTGCTTCCTGTTTTTATTTGACGATTACTTTACTCATCGTAATAGTCACCAAACTCATCAAACTCATCAAGTTCATCAAATTCGTCATATTCATCATATGTATTTGTGCGGACACTATCCCATCCGTGTTTATGTGCCGGCAGATAAACATGGGTATCAATGGCACTTTCCCAGAAATCCAGTTTGCCGTCGGAGTTCCAGTCAAATAAGTTGTCAAAAAATCCTTTATCCTTGCCCATAAAAGTATCTCCTGAAAATATGTTTTATTTAATTATACGATTGCAGGCAGGATTATACAAGGATAAGAAATATGATGTGCTTTTAAGGCGTATATCAGATGTCG
Organism: Oscillospiraceae bacterium; assembly: GCA_015067145.1. Classification (GTDB taxonomy): domain Bacteria; phylum Bacillota; class Clostridia; order Oscillospirales; family Ruminococcaceae; genus RGIG3102. Next base: position 5,574 of record SVNA01000005.1, read on the forward strand.
GTTTATGGCTCATCGAAAGCTGAGGATGTTTACAATGCCGATAGCGGGTATTATAATAAAAGCTAAACAGGGGACAGCTCGTTTAAAACCTCCATATTTTTAAGTGTGTTAATTAAAATTCCCCTGAAGGCAGCAGAACCCATACTGTTGTCAGCAATAGCCGACCCCTGCAGCAATGCAGGGTTTTTTTAAGAGGAATATTCAATATAAAGGACAACAGAAAAACGGGTCGGTCATCGACCCGTTTTCTGTATGATAAAGTGATTGGATTAAAAATTTTTTGAATTTCTTCTCAGAATCCTAACTACATCATCAAGATAGCAGGCGTTATCAGCAAGTCCTTTTTCATTGCACACATAGCTTTTTGCATAACAGGCATCGATGCCCATTTTTTCTGCTTCCTGCTCAACATCTATATTTGCACCTGTGAAGACAAAATCCCATCCGATTTCTTTTTTGCTTCCGATAAGTTTTTTGATATCGGCATAGCTGTATTTTCGGCTTGCGTTTTCCATACCATCGGTGGTGATGGTAAAGATTGTCTTTGCAGGCACATCATCTTTGCGGGCGTATCTGTGTATATGGCTGATGTGCTCAATAGCATAACCAACAGCATCCAGCAAAGCTGTACAGCCGCTTGTCTGATAATCATTTTCGGTCAATGGTTTTATGCTCTTGATATCATCACGGTCATGTACTGTTTTGTGTTTGTCGTTGAAGATAATGGTTGTTACAAAGGCATCTCCATCTTCTTTTTTCTGGCTTTCAATAATAGAGTTGAAACCGCCGATAGTGTCCTTTTCCAATCCGTGCATGGAGCCGCTTGCGTCAAGAATCATAACTATTTCTGTCAAATTATTTTTCATATATAAATCCTCCCCAATAAAAAATGACTGTGTGGTATTTACCTTACAGTCATTATTTTATAGTATTCAGTTTTACATTTGGTCGCATGGAAAGCGACAATTCAGCAGCCCAGCAGTGGCTGGTCAAACTCGAACAGAGCATCGTTGATATCAAATATATTGTAGTTACCCTTGCGGATAAAATATTCGATGATAATATCAAACTTGCTTGAATGTGACAGGGCAAAGCCTGCCTTTTCAAGCATTTCTTTGGTTTCGGCAAGGGAAAGTTCCAAGGCGATTGCAAAAGCAATGGCGGTAGGTTTGCTTGGCTTGTACAGTTTGTCGTTTTTGATTTTGCTGAACAGCTTGCGGTCGATATTTGCTTTTTTGTAGCATTCACTGTCCTTCATACCCTTTTCGCTGATTTTGCGAAGAAGCATTTCGGAAAAGCTTTCGTCAAGTTTGAACAGATATTCGTTGAGAGGGATGGATGGCTTGCCAGTGTTTTTCCTTAATATATGCATAACATCATCAAGGTAACATTTGTCATCTTCAAGCGAAAGTGATTCGCAAGCATATGTTTCAAGTGGAGCGGATTGTTTTGCCATATCCTCCTGAAAACGTTTTACACCTTCCATGCGTCCCAGAGGAATATCCCTGTAAACTAAACCTTCTTTAGCATTTGCTCCTCTGCGGCGGCGTTCGTATTCATTGTCGCTGTGTTCATCCACATAGTTGTCATCAATGTACTGACGGATATCAGCCACAAGCTTTTCGCTGATTCTGAAGCTGTCTTTATCAAAGATAACTATGTAAACCAGCATATCATTGCGTGCAAGAAAACCGGTGATGGCATCAATAGCCACGCGCAGTGCCTGGTCTTTAGGATAACCATATGCACCTGCGGAGATAAGAGGGAACGCCACAGTTTCACAGCCATACTCTTTTGCAAGGCTAAGGCTTTTGCGGTAACAGCTTGTCAGCAGTTCCTTTTTGTTGTAACCGCCGCCTTCCCATATAGGGCCAACGGTGTGGATAACATATTTTGCAGGCAGATTGTAACCTTTGGTTATCTTTGCATCACCCGTTGCACAGCCACCGAGGGCTCTGCACTCTTCCAGTAACTGCGGGCCTGCAGCACGATGAATTGCGCCGTCAACACCTCCACCGCCAAGAAGGCTGTTGTTGGCAGCATTGACAATGGCATCAACGCTCATTTTTGTTATATCATTTCGCACAATTAAGAATGGCATAAAGGTACCTCCTACTCTATAATTTATATATTAATACAAATATAGTTAATTATCAAATTTGAAAAACAAGCTGTTGATAATTGGCACATATGTTATTGAACATAAAAGATTTATTGAATGACAGTGAATATGAATATATAATGAATATAAAAGATACTGTTGTAAATGGAGGTTAATATGTACACACCTGCAGAAATAAAAGAACTCGAATACCTTTATAAAAGGCATAACAAGAAATGGAAAAAGTTCGAACTGGATGTAAAAGAAAGTAATATAGTGTTTCCAAAAACAGTGTCAAAAATTATTAATAAAGAGAAACCGCTAATCGATAGAGAGAAGGATATACGTAAAAAATTTAGGGATAAAATTCTTAGAGATTTAGGTATACAGAGTGCAATAAAACAAAGCAAATATTTAAAAGAACAAGAAGAAAAGAACAGAGCAATTGCACAGCGAAAAAAATCCGAATTAGATACTAAGAATTCTATGGATGAAAATAAAATAAAACATTTTGGAATTTGGAAATTAAAAAGCAACTCTCTAAAAATAAACAGAGAAACCTATGCGGTAATAGATAATAGAAATCATGGAGAGAAAAAAGAAATTGAAAGGAGACAGAGAAATTATAAACTCTTCTATGATGCTTACAAAAATATTTATACAGATGAAACTTGTTTGTATTACAAAGACGAATGGTGTATAAAACACCGTGAGCAATGTCTTGAAAATTTTGATTTAAATATGAAATTTATGGACAACTTGTCTCAAGATGAATTTAATAAACAATTACATAAATTGCAGAAAAAATATAAAGATATTAAAGAAATTGTTGATTTATATGAGGTTGAATCTGTGGCTGGTGTATATATTATGGTTTTGGATGAATACAAACAAATGTATATAGGGCAGTCAGAAAATATAAAAAATCGTATAGAAAATCATTGGTCAAGGAAAAAGCCGTTTGATAGACTCTTGTTTGGTAGAGTGGATTCATCAGTATTATCAATAGATTCATTTGGTGCATTAGATACAACAAGGATATTTGTGTACCCAACATCTCATACATATGAAATTGAGAAAAAGCTTGTTGATTTTATAGATAACAAATATATTTTAAATAGAGTAGGTGGCGGAATAACCGCCGAAGATATATACGGGACAATGGAAATGTTGGCAAGTATGAATATAAGAAATTTAAAGCAGGGATAATTCATCCCTGCTTTAACTATATATTTGATAATTCATTTTTGAGCATATTAACATACCTATCCACCACCCACTGTGGTGCGATAAGTTTAATCTTATCCCCAAAGCCAAACATCCAGCCGTAAATGTTCTTAATTTAATAATACGATTATATATGTGTATAGTCAAATGGAATATCGGTAAGTTGTCGCCTTACGGTATAAGATAATTGACGCAAATATACTGCTTTGTTAATATATAATAAAACATAGAAAGGAGAACGCGATGAACAAGTACAAAAACGAAACTGAACTTGCCCGTGCAATAGCAGAAGCTGTGAGCATTCACGGCGGTGTGTGCTACTACGTTGGCGGCTATGTGCGTGACAGTCTTATGGGTGTGGAAAGCAAAGACATTGATATGGAAGTTCACGGCGTGTCTCCTAATATTTTGACCGATATTTTATTACGTTTCGGAGAAGTGATTTCCATTGGTGCAAGTTTTGGTATTTACAATATTAAAGGCTATTCTCTCGATATCGCTATGCCTCGCAAGGAAACTGCAAGAGGTGCGGGTCACCGAGATTTCGATGTATTTGTTGACCCGTTTATCGGCACCGAAAAGGCGGCTGAACGCCGTGATTTCACAATCAATGCTCTGATGCAGAATGTGCTGACGGGCGAAATTATAGACCACTTTGCTGGAAAGGCTGACCTTGAAAATGGTATTATCCGCCATGTTAATGATGTATCCTTTGCCGAAGATCCATTGCGTGTTCTCCGTGCAGCACAGTTTGCCGCAAGGTTTGATTTTGTTATTGCCGAAGAAACTGTTGCCCTTTGCTCCAAAATGGATTTGACCGCACTTTCCAAAGAGCGCATAGAAACCGAACTTGAAAAGGCGCTGCTGAAAGCGGATAAGCCATCGGTGTTTTTTGAAAATTTAAGAAAAATGAACCAGCTTGATTACTGGTTCAAAGAGTTGAAAGATATAATTGGTGTTCAGCAAAACCCACAGTTCCACGCCGAGGGCGATGTGTGGACACACACTATAATGGTGCTGGATGAGGCAGCAAAGTATCGCGACAAGGCGGAAAATCCAAAGGGATTTATGCTTATTGCACTGTGTCACGACTATGGAAAGACAATCTGTACCGAAATTGTGGATGGCAGAATCCGTTCTATCGGACACGAAACAAAAGGTCTGCCATTGGTGGAAGCATTTCTGAACAGAATCACCACCGAAACAAAGCTGATAAACTATGTGCTCAATCTGTGCGCCCTGCATATGAAGCCCAATGCACTGGCGGGTATGAATGCAGGTGTGAAATCCACCAACAAAATGTTTGACCAGGCACAGGACCCAACCGCACTTGTGTATATGGCAATGGCGGACAACTACGGCAGAATTATGGCAAACGGCACAATACCACACGAAGATTTTCTTTTTGAAAGGCTTGAAATATTTAACACCATTATGGCGAAACCATATGTTCAGGGCCGAGATTTGATTGAGGTGGGCATTGAGCCTAGTGAAAAGTTTGGTGAACACCTTGAATATGCACACAAACTGCGCCTTGCAGGAATGGAAAAGGAAGATGCACTGAAACAGACTTTGGCGTATATAAGGAAAAGGAAATGATATTGGATTCTAAATACTAACATAAATAGTGCAAACTAACATTCTTTATGTTAGTATGATAAAAACAAGATAAATGGAGATTGACTATGAGCGATGAATTTAATTTCTGGGATAAACATATGAATCTTGAGGAAGAAGAACTTAAATTGTTTAACTTTGTTCTTCAGTTTGACTTTGGTGAAGGCAATGCGGAGTATTCCTGTGAGGAATTAAAGGCAAGTGATCTGACAATCAATCAGGTGCTTGGATGTCTTAAATTTATCATCTGCGGTTATAACGATGGCAAGAAGAATTATCTTGCTTTCCTTGATATCGACGATGAAGGCGGTGTTGGCTATAACTTTTTCCAGGATGGCAGCGAAGAGCCTGTGGAAATTGAAGATGCAGAAATTGTTGCAGCCAATATCTACGCTATCGTAAGCGACGGTCTGGTTGCGGAATTTGACAAATAGCGTAAAAAGTTTCGGATAACAACAATCCTTTAAGCTGGAGATTTATAATAAAAAATACGGAGTACTCAGAAGTGAAAACTGAGTACTCCGTTTTTGTTTGTTATTTTGCAAGCTCTGTAAGAGTGTCTCCTGTTATGCGGTACACGGTCCAGTCCTCCATTGGTTGTGCCCCCAGCGATAAATAGAAATCTATGCTCGGCTTGTTCCAGTCAAGGCACCACCATTCCAGTCTGCCGCAGCCGCGTTCCACAGCTGTCTGTGCCAGCTTTTTCAGCAACGCCTTGCCGTATCCTTTGCCGCAGTATTGGGGCTTTACATATAAATCTTCCAGATAGATACCCGAACGGCCAAGGAAGGTTGAGAAATTATGGAAAAACAAAGCAAAGCCTATTTCAATTCCATCTCGGAGGGCAAAGATAACTTCGGCTTTCTTTTGGTTGAATATCCATTCCTTTAAAAGCTCTTCCGTTGCAACCACTTCATCCAGCATCTTTTCGTATTCTGACAGTTCTCTGATAAACTGCAGTATCAGTGCGGTATCCTCTTCCTGTGCAAATCTGAACATATATTTTTCCATAGTACACCTTGTAAAAATTTAGTTTTGTTATCTCTTTTCAGGGATAATTTCCAGCCAGTATCCGTCAGGATCTTCGATAAAGTAAATGCCCATAGAAGTGTTTTCGAAGCAGATACAGCCCATTTCTTCGTGGAGTCTGTGTGCTGCTTCAAAGTCATCCACCTTAAAAGCAAGGTGGAATTCGCATTCACCAAGGTCATAAGCCTGTGGGTGTTCATCCAGCTGTGTCAGCTCCAGTTCGAAAGAGCTTTCTTCGTTAGCCATAAAAACGATGGTAAAGCCATCACCGTTTTTACGTCTTACTTCGCTGAGACCCAATGCCTTTTCATAAAAAGCCATGGATTTTTCCAGATTTGCAACATTGTAGTTTTCGTGAACCATTCTGAATTTCATACTTAACCTCTTTTCCGCATATATTGCTGTGTATTTTGATTGTATTCTGTTAAGTAAATGATAATATAGCGGAGAAAGGATGTAAAGAAAGAATTGTTTTAAGCGTATAAAAAGCTGTTCTTCAGATGAAACTGCAGGGGTGGAAACGCCTCTGCTTTTATGCTATATTGATTATAATATATACCAAAGGAGATGAGCTGAATGATACTTGTTACAGGGGCAACGGGGTTTGTTGGTCAGAAACTTATGGAGATGTGTAAAGATACCATTGCCTGTCCTTCCCTCAGAAATGCAACAGAGGATGAGGTGCACCGCATTATAGAGGAGAATGATATTAATACGATTATTCACACAGCGGCTATTTCGGATATTGGCACCTGCCAGAACAACCCTGAAGCTTCGTACATTGCCAATGTTAAGCTGCCTTTATATCTGGCAAAGGCTGCAACAGGCAGAAAACTTATCTGTTTCAGTTCTGACCAGGTTTACAGTGCTGCTAAAGAAGAAGGCCCTTACACAGAAGATATGGTAAATCCGGGCAATATATATGCACAGCATAAGCTGGAGATGGAACAGCGTGTGCTGGACATTGACCCAAGTGCTGTTATGCTGCGTGCAGAATGGATGTATGACTACTATCTTAAAAAGTCCAACTATTTTATGAACATATTAAACGCAGCAGGTACACTGGCTTTCAGCTCGCAGCAGTTTCGCGGACTTACCTATGTAAAGGAAGTTGCTGAAAATATGGAAAAGGTTATTGCACTGCCTGGCGGTGCCTATAATTTTGGCAGCGAAACCAGTAAATCTATGTATGACATAACAAAGGATTTTCTGGCATTGACAGGAAAAAACATAACACTGTGCGATGCTCCGCCACGGCATAATTTGTGGATGAACTGCGAAAAGGCAAGAAAATACGGTGTTGAATTCAGCACGGTGGAAGATGGCCTTGCAAGATGTGCAAAGGATTATGGAATTATATAAATGACAGGCTGATTATCTATGGGAGTAAATCATCCGAACTGATTCAGGCTAACTACGAAAACACCGACACAATGACACTAAAACCATATGAAACAAGGGTGTATCTGTGAAAGTAGTGATGTAACAGATATATCTGTACGGTGTTTTTGACAATGCAAAATTAAATAGATTATTATAACTGATTTGGCAACTATTCGGATTTTCTGAATAGTTGCCTTTTTGGGTGGTATATGGAGACATACGTTACTCGCTTTACAAATCATTATGTATGGATGTGTTGAAAATGTTTATTTTGTCAGCAAAAATGATATCGATTGCAGTGGTTTTAAAGCTGTGCTACAATTAAAATAATAATCACAGTAACGGAGGTATATATGAAATTTATACATCTGTCCGATTTACATATCGGTAAAAGAGTAAATGAATTTTCGATGATTGAGGATCAGAAATATATCTTTAATCAGATTTATGAGATTATAGACAGAGTACAGCCGGACGGCATTATTATCGCCGGGGATGTTTATGACAAAACTACACCTTCAGAAGAAGCTGTACGTTTACTGAATGAATTCATCTGTACACTTGCAGAAAAAGAAGTAAAAACATATATCATAAGCGGCAATCACGATTCGGCAGAACGCCTGGCGTTCGGTGCACAGCTTATAGGCGAATCAGGTATATACATCAGCCCTGTTTACAATGGTGAAACGGTAAAATATACTTTGACCGACAGTTTTGGTGATGTTGATATCTATATGCTGCCGTTTATAAAACCTGCCCATGTACGCAGATACTATCCCGATGCAGAAATTGCAAACTATACAGATGCAGTTGAAGTAGCGGTAAAAAATATGAATGTCGATACATCAAAACGCAATGTCATAATCACACACCAGTTTGTAACAGGTGCAGACAGAAGCGACTCGGAAGAGTTATCGGTTGGTGGCAGTGACAATGTTGATGTGTCGGTGTTCGACTGTTTTGACTATGTTGCACTTGGTCATATTCACGGCCCGCAGAAGATGACGAGAGAAACAGTAAGATACTGCGGTACACCACTTAAATATTCCTTTTCCGAAGCAAACCATAAAAAATCAGTAACCATAGTGGAGATGCTGGAAAAAGGCAACGTTACAATCACAACAGAACCGCTGGCTCCGCTGCGAGACATGAGAGTTGTCAGAGGCAGTTACAACGATATTGCTCACAAAGCAAATTATGAAAATACAAATAGAGATGACTATATTCAGATTATCCTTACTGATGAAGAAGATGTGCCCGATGCTATAGGTCGTCTGCGTGTGATTTATCCAAACATTATGCATCTTAAGTATGATAATAAGCGTACACAGCAGAATGTCACGGTGGGAAGTGCAGAAGATGTGGAAAATAAAAGTCCGCTTGAACTGTTCAGTGAGTTTTATACAATGCAGAACAACCAGCCTATGAGCGAAAAACAGGCCGCTTTTATTAATGAACTTATCGGTAAAATATGGGAGGATAACAGATGAGACCTTTGAAAATTAAAATATCTGCATTCGGCCCATATGCAGGCATAACAGAAATAGATATGACAAAGCTTGGCACAAGCGGACTTTATCTGATAACAGGTGATACAGGTGCGGGCAAAACCACAATTTTTGATGCTATATGCTTTGCACTTTACGGTTCGGCCAGCGGTGCGGTGCGTGATAATTCTATGCTGCGTTCAAAATATGCTGACGCCGACACACCTACAGAAGTAGAGATGGTTTTTGAAAACAAAGGGCAGGTATATACAGTAAAACGTAATCCGGAATATATGCGACCGTCAAAGCGTGGTGACGGTGAAACAAAGCAGACTGCAAATGCTGAGCTGACAATGCCTGACGGAGAAATTATCACAAAGGATAAATATGTAACCGAAACAGTCAGAAATATTATCGGTGTGGACAGAAATCAGTTTGCACAGATAGCAATGATTGCACAGGGGGATTTTCTGAAACTTATCCTTGCAAAAACAGAAGTCAGACAGGAAACATTCCGTGAAATATTTAAGACAGGATATTATAAGATTTTACAGGAAAGGCTTTCAAAAGAAAGCAGCACTTTAAATGACAATTTCAAAGCGGCAAGTCAAGGTGTCAATCAGTATATCAGCGGCATAGTATGTGATGAAGAAAGCGAATTTTATGATACATTGGCTGAAGGCAGCCGCAACGGCATGACAATCGAAGCAGCCATTGAACTGCTTGAAAAAATAATTCTGAAAGATGAAGAGTCAAAGGCGGTTTTTTCAGAGGAAATTGCAACAACAGAAGAAAAGCTGAAGGTGCTCAGTACCGAAAAATCAAAAATTGATGAATATCTGTCATTGGAGAAGAAATACGACGAAATTTTTGACATTATTGCGAAAAAAGAGCAGATGCTTGCCGAGCTGAAAGAAAAACATGCAGCTGAACAGGCTAAAAAGCCTCAGCTGGAAGCAAAAACAAGGGAAGTTGCCGAAATTGAAGCACAGCTTGCCGATTACGAAAGATACGATGCAGTTACAAACAAGCTGTCTGAAGCAGAAGGTAAACTGAAAAATGCAGTGAAATTGCATGAAGACAGTGAAAAATCTGTAACTGAAAATAAAAACTTGCTTGAAGAGCTCGATAAAGAACTTAAAACAGTACAAAACGCAGGGGAAGAACGGGGAAAACTGCTTGCGGAAAAGAAAACACTTGACGATCTGGTTTCTAAAATTAAAGAAATCGAAAAGGACATTGCTGTACTGCAGAAACTTGAAAAACAGTATGCCGCAGCACAGAAGGATTATCTGCAGGCTTCGCAGACAGCACAGTCAAAACAGGAGGAATATATCCACTTAAACAAAGCATTCCTTGACGAACAGGCAGGTATTATTGCCTCAACACTTACCGATGGATCCCCTTGCCCTGTATGCGGTTCTCTGTCACATCCTTCCAAAGCACAAAAATCTCTCTTTGCACCTACAGAAGAACAGGTAAACAAGGCAAAGGATAATGCTGATTTGGCACAGAAAAATGCAACAGAAAAAAGCGGTGTTGCCAATAAATATAAGGGCAATGTGGAAGCCGGGAAAGAAACCCTTGAAGCAAAACTGCCTGAAGAATATATTGGCAGGGATTATGATGATATCTGCAGAAATATCGGGGCAGAAAAGGTTGTTCTTGCAGAAAAAATATCTGTGCTGGGTAATGAAATAGAAGCAAAGACGGCGGATATAAACCGCAAAGCAGAACTGGAAAAAATAATTCCGGTAATGAAAAAGAAACTGGAAGAAACACAGTCTCGGATGGGTGAATTCAGCAATATAATTGCGGCAGAAACTGCAAATATAGGACAGCTTGCAGTGCAGACCGAAGAATTGAGGAGAAAGCTTAAATTCGACAGCAAAGCGGCGGCGGAAACTGCTGTTAAAATAATCAATGCAGAAATTTTGGCAGGCAACAAAGCTATCGATGCTGCACAGAACGATGTAAATGAATGTGATAAAGAAATAAGTATGCTGAAAGGGACTGCGGAACAGCTTGAAGATTCTTTGAAAAACAAGCCTGCAGGTAATGCCGAAACAATAAATGCACAGATTCAGGAATTTACATTTAAGAAAAACACAGCGGCAAAGCAGCTGCAGTCTGTTGTGACAAGAATTACACAGAATAGTATCACAAAGAAAAACATAGAAGAAAAATCGGAAGAAGTTTCTGCTATAGAGGAGAAATTTAAGTGGATTGATGCCTTGTCCAGAACTGCAAACGGCAAACTGACAGGCGGCAAGGAAAAAATCATGCTGGAAACCTATATCCAGACAACATATTTTGATCGTATCATTAACCGTGCAAACAGCAGGCTTATGATTATGACAAATGGTCAGTACGAACTTAAACGCCACGAGGGTTCGGCAGGCGGTAATGCCCGAAGCGGTCTGGAACTTGATGTAGTTGACCATTACAATGGTACAGTGCGTAGTGTAAAAACTTTGTCGGGCGGCGAATCCTTTAAGGCGTCGTTGTCACTTGCTCTTGGCCTGTCGGACGAAATTCAGGCATCTGCAGGCGGTATCAGGCTTGATACAATGTTTGTTGACGAAGGCTTTGGTTCTCTTGACGGAGAAAGTCTTCAGCAGGCAATAGCAGCACTTACATCCCTTGCAGACGGCAACCGTCTTGTAGGCATTATCTCCCATGTGGCAGAACTCAAAGAAAAAATAGATAACCAGATTATCGTAACAAAAGAAAAATCCGGTGGCAGCAAAGTGAATATTGTTGTTGGATAATCAAAAAACGGCTTTCAGTCTGAAAGCCGTTTTTGTTCTTTTCTGCATATTGCTGCCTGAACTTTTATTACTTAATTTAATTATTTGTGTTTAACTATACAATTTAAAATATACACAACTTTATTCGCTGTAAATCATACCGATGCCCTGTGCCATCATCTCTGCTGTCAGAGCACTTTTTGCGTGGGCAACAAGGTAGCCCTCGCTGTCGGCAAAGTATGTTGCCGGCAAAGTGTAAACAGCGTATTTTGCCGCCGCATCCATATCTGTGTCGTAATAAACCGGGAAGGTATATCCGTTTTCAGCGATAAAGCTGCTTGCCTTTTCCACTGTTTCTCTCTGTCCGTCGGTCATGTCCACAATCACAAAGTTGATTTCATCGCCATATTCTTCGTAAGCGGACTGGAATTCAGGCATCTCCATCTGACACGGGCCGCACCAGCTTGCCCAGAAGTTGATGATAAGCGGCTTGCCGTAAAAATCGCTGAGATTAACTGCGTTGCCGTCGATATCATACACTGTAAAGTCCGGTGCAATAACCGGCTGATACTCCTGTGCTGCTTCGTTGCCGGCCTCTTCACCCTTCAGCTCTCCCGACTCTGTTTCCACCATATTGTTCGGGTCATATCCGTCAGCCAGCCTGCTGTAAAGGAAAAAAGCACCAAACATAAATGCTGCAAAAAGTACCACCGCAATAACAATACCTTTTTTACTTTTCATACCTTACTCCTATCCCAGTGCACCCAGCAGTCTGCCCATTGTGCCTGTCATCATCATTACACCCACCGCCACAAGCAGTGCACCGCATATTTTATTAATAACACTGTAGTTTCGTTTTATAAAGTCAAAAGCTCCTTTAAGCTGGTCTATAAGCACCGCACTGAAGATGAATGGTATGCCAAGACCAAGCGAGTAGCACAGCAGCATAAGCATACCTTTTACTGCCTGCCCCTGCTGGGATGCCATAACCAGTGCCGAACCGAGAAATGCCCCGACACAAGGTGTCCAGCCTACTGAAAAGACCATTCCGAACAAAGCAGACTGCAGAAAACCGCCGCCTGCAGCTTTAAAGCCCTTTGAGCCGCCGAATATATTGATTCTGAACAGTCCCATAAAGCTGAGACCGAAGAATACTACAACAAGCCCTGATACAATATTAACCGCTGTCTGATGTTTTACCAGAAAGCTGCCCAGAGTGCCCGCCAGAGCCCCCAGTGCCACAAACACAATGGTAAAACCTGTCACAAAGCCTGCAGCACCTTTAATTGTTTTTGCTGTATTTCTCTCGCCGCCGCCGGCAAAATAGGTAAGATAGACAGGTATCATCGGCAGAAGACAGGGAGAGATAAAGGTGATTATCCCCTCGAGAAAAGAGATTATATATTCCATATATTCACCGCCTTTTTATAATAAATCAGTATACATCAAATCCATACTGTTATCAATTTATTTCACTATACACTATACACTGCTGTTTTTCCGTAACCATGTCACACTGATATTTCGGTTAAATTGCAACTGCATCTTGACTTTTGTGTTTTAAATATAGTAATACATAAATATAAAGTTCTTTTGCACAGCAAATCTCCGAAACAATCATTTAAAAGGAGGCAGACTATGTTAATACTCAACCAACAGCAGATGTGGGATGCCGTTACACTGGAGGATGCCATGTCCGCAGTGGAAACCGCATACGAGGTGCACAAATCCGGTGCATATTATATGCCCGACCGCTTTATTGCCGCAAGAAACAAGGATCTGATGATGTATATGCCCTGTTTTACCGACAGCATGATAGGCACCAAGATGCTGGCAGAATTTCCTGACAATCCGTTAAAGGGTATTCCTTATCTGAACGGGCTGATGCTGCTCAATGATGCCGAAACAGGTCTGCCCAAAGCAGTTATGAACGGCAGTGCAATCACTGCAATGCGTACAGGTGCCGCAGGCGGTGTTGCCCTGAGATATCTTTCAGAGGAAAACTGCAGCACTGCAGGGCTTGTGGGCTGCGGTGTGCAGGGGTTGCACCAGCTTCTGTTTGCCTGTGCCGTGCGTCCTATAAAGGATATTTACCTTTTTGACACCTTCAGAAAGGATATAAATATATTTATCGAAGACTTTTATAAAAAATCCGGCAGAAATGATGTAAAATTCCACATCTGTTCTGATACACGTCAGCTGGCAGAAAGCAGCGAAATTCTCATATCCGCCACACAGACAGTTGACCCTCTTTATCCCGACGATACAGAGCTGCTGCGGGGTAAATGCATACTTGCTTTCGGCTCCTGGAGACCGGAACGGCGTGAACTGCCCGATGCTGTGCACAGGCTGGTGAAAAATGTATACACTGAACTGCCTTACGCCTGTGAAGAAAGCGGCGACCTGCGTATCCCGCTGGAAAAAGGCCTGCTCACCAGTGACCGTGTGCTGTATATGGAAGACCTGATTGCCGACACAAAAAACGGAAAACCTCACATCCACAACGAAACACGCTGTTTCAAATCTGTGGGGATGGGCATATACGATGTCTGCACCGCAGCACTTATATACCGCAAAGCCATGGAGAAAAACATCGGCACAAAGGTTGACTGGTAAAATCCATATACACAACAACTACAAACAAAAATCCCCGTCCTTAGGTTTTCAGCCTGAAGACAGGGATTTTATTTTTACGCAAATATTATAAGCACACCTACAAGAATGCCACCGATTGCAGAAAATGCAGGCAGCTTGCTGCGGTACATAAGGATGGCCTGCGGCATGATTTCGCCGAACACCACATAGAGCATGGCACCGCTGGCAAAACCCAGGGACAAGGCAAGCCCCAGAGGACCAAGTTCGCCAAGGAGATAGCCCAGCAAGGCACCGATTATTGTCGGCACACCAGAGCTTGCAGTTATAAGCACAGCCTTCCATTTTTCCATGCCGCCTGCTACCAGAGGAACAGAAACTGCCATACCCTCCGGAATGTTGTGCATACCGATAAGTACAGCCAGCACGATTGCCGCACCGCCAAGCACACCGCCGTCACTGGCATAAGCCGCACCGATTGTCATTCCCTCCGGAACATTGTGCAGGGCGATGGCACTTGCCATTACCACACCTGCAACAAAAAGGGCAACCTTGTTGTCCTTGTGTGACTGATGATAGTTGTAGTGGTCACTGTGGATAAGTTCGTCCAGGTCGTCAGCTGTTTTTGGATGGTTTGTGTCGATATGAGCAACCTCAGGGTTGGTTCTCTGGTCGATAATATAGTTAAGCAGATAGATAACCGCAACACCGATGGCAACTGCAAGTATTACAACAAAAACACCAACCTGTGTTTCAATCGCCTCTGTAACAAGGTCAAAGCACACAACGCTGAGCATAACCCCTGCTGCAAAGCTGAGCAGAAGGCTTGCAATGCGGTTGGAATCCTTCTGCAGCATGGCACCGATAAGTCCGCCTATACCTGTACCCACAACACCCGCAATGGCTGTGGTCAAGATCAATGTTCCGATAACTCCCATAATAATCTCCGTATATGTCAAATTTTGTCAATTAATGTCTGAACAATAAAATATATAATAACACACTGATGCGGTATATACAATACATTATCCGGCAAAAAATCCGATTTGTCCTGTGCTGTACCCCCTTTTCTCTGTAAATCCTGCACCTCCAGCACAGCTTGTGCGACCGTTATAAAAAATTGCTTTTTTTTATTGACTTGAAAGATTTTTGGTGCTAAACTGATAAAAACACCAAATAACACAGTGATGAAAACCAGTACACATTCACAGTATACTCCCAGAGAGCTGCCGGTTGGTGCAAGACAGCGGGTGTCAGGGTGTGGAATTCCTTTCGGAGTGGTCCGGCTGAAGTTTTTATTGTAGGCCGGAACGGGTCTGCCCGTTACAGCAGGAGAATCTGTTAGGATTCCGTGAGGTCTTCGTATGAAGATAAATTGAGGTGGTACCACAGGAATTTTTCTTGTCCTCTGCTTTTTAAGCAGGGGACTTTTTATTTTATACACAGAGGTGATTTTATGATTATCACAGATTTTCTTGAAAAAAATTCAAGACTCTACGGTCACGAAACTGCACTGGTAGAGATTAACCCCTCAGAAGAAAGGGACAAGGCCGTTACATGGTGGGATTTTAACCTTATAGAAAGTGCTGACCCTGATGCTCCTTACCGACGTGAAATGAGCTGGAAGGATTTTGACCGCAGTGCCAACCGTTTTGCCAACCTGCTTTTGAGCCGATGTGTAAAAAAAGGCACAAAGGTGGCAATTCTGGTGATGAACTGCCTTGAATGGCTGCCTGTATACTTTGGCATTCTCAAAGCGGGCTGTATTGCAGTGCCGATGAACTACCGCTATTCATCTGACGAAATAAAATACTGTCTGGACCTTGCCGATGTTGAGATGCTGGTGTTCGGACCTGAATTTATAAGCCGTATAGATGCAATCGTAAACGATATTCCAACAGTAAAAACACTGTTCTTTGTAGGCAGGGATGTTCCCTCCTATGCACAGAACTGTCTTGAACTGGCAGGCTATTGCTCATCCTCTGCACCACCTGTAGCACTGGATGAGGGAGACGATGCCGCAATATACTTTTCATCGGGGACAACAGGTTTTCCAAAGGCAATTCTCCACAACCATCAGTCACTTGTGCAAGCCTGTCTGACAGAACAGAAACACCACAAACAGCAGAGAGATGACGTATTCCTCTGCATACCGCCACTCTACCACACAGGTGCAAAGATGCACTGGTTCGGCTCGCTTGTATCCGGCTCCAAGGCTGTGCTGCTCCGCGGTGTAAAGCCCGAATGGATACTGCGTGCGGTGACGGAAGAACGCTGCAGCATTGTATGGCTGCTGGTGCCCTGGGCACAGGATGTACTGGATGCAATAGACGACGGCAGAATAGACCTTTCCCACTATCGCCTTGACCAGTGGAGACTTATGCACATAGGTGCACAGCCTGTACCGCCAAGCCTTATCCGCCGATGGATGAGCGTTTTTCCAAACCATCATTACGATACAAACTATGGCCTGTCCGAATCCATCGGCCCAGGATGTGTACATCTTGGCATGGAAAACATAGACAAGGTTGGTGCCATCGGCAAGGCGGGTTACGGCTGGCAGACACGCATTGTTGACGAACACGGCGTTGATGTGGCAAAAGGCGAGGTTGGCGAGCTGATTGTAAAGGGCAACGGCATAATGACCTGCTATTACAAAAACCCCGGGGCCACCGAAGAAGTTATCCGTGACGGCTGGCTTTTCACAGGTGATATGGCAAGGGAAGACGAAGATGACTTTATCTACCTTGTAGACCGCAAAAAAGACGTTGTTATCTCGGGCGGTGAAAATATTTACCCTGTTCAGATTGAAGACTTTTTACGCAGCTTTGACAAAATCAAGGACGTTGCGGTTATAGGCCTTCCCGACAGCCGCCTTGGCGAAATTGCAGCGGCAGTTATCGAGATAAAGGAAAACGAAAGCTGCACCCAGCAGGAGATAGACGATTTCTGCATGGCGTTGCCGAGATACAAACGCCCTAGAAAGGTTATCTTTGACAAGGTGCCACGCAATCCTACAGGAAAGATAGAAAAACCTGTTCTGCGTCAGCGTTACTGCTCTGACAGGCTGGTTGAGGCACAGATACAGGGCTGATAAAACCGATAAATTACTGTTTTATATACATATATATCCGCACCCGTTGGTGCAAGGAGGAAATCTGATGAAACAATTAATGCTTGGCAACGAGGCTGTTGCCCGCGGCCTGTACGAAGCAGGATGCGAATTTGTATCCAGCTATCCGGGCACTCCAAGCACGGAGGTTACCGAGGCCGCCGCAAAATACAATGAAATATACGCCGAATGGGCACCAAACGAAAAGGTTTCCATGGAAGCTGCCTTTGGTGCATCCCTTGCAGGCCACCGCAGCTTCTGCGGCATGAAACACGTTGGCCTCAACGTGGCGGCAGACCCACTGTTTACACTGTCCTATACAGGTGTAAATGCAGGCATGGTTATCTGCGTTGCGGATGACCCTGGCATGCACTCCTCCCAGAACGAACAGGACAGCCGCCATTACGCCCTTGCGGCAAAGGTACCTATGCTGGAGCCTGCAGATTCTGCCGAAGCACTGGAGTTCACAAAGCTTGCATACGAACTTTCCGAAAAATATGATACACCTGTTATTGTAAAGATGTGCACACGCGTTGCCCATTCCCAGAGTATTGTGGAAACAGCAGAACGTGTTGAATGTACAAAGGAATACGCAAAGGACATTGCAAAATATGTAATGATGCCTGCAAATGCAAAAAAACGTCACCCTGTTGTGGAAGAGAGAACAGCAAAGCTGACTGAATATGCCGAAACAGCATCAATCAACCGTGTGGAAGCAGGCGAAAGCAATGAAATGGGCTTTATCACCTCCTCCACAAGCTATCAGTACATAAAAGAGGTGTTCGGTGACAGATACCCTGTTATGAAGCTGGGTATGATATGGCCGCTGCCAACCGAAAGCATAAAAAGCTTTGCGGCTTCTGTAGATAAGCTTATAATAGTGGAAGAGCTGGACAGCTTTATCGAAACACACTGCAGAAATATCGGTGTGGACTGCATCGGCAAGGAAAGATTCTCCCTTATTGACGAACTCAGTCAGGGCAGGGTTGCCGCTGCAATGGGCATAAGCACAGAAAAAGGTATCGAACTTGGCGAAACAATCCCGCCAAGACCGCCTGTTATGTGTGCAGGCTGCCCCCACAGAGGCTTGTTCTATACACTAAAAAAGAACAAGCTGAATGTACTTGGCGATATCGGCTGCTACACCCTTGGTGCAGTTGCACCGCTTTCCGCCCTTGACAGCACAATATGTATGGGTGCATCCGTTTCCGGTATTCACGGCTTCTGCAAAAGCAGTAACGGAGCCATGGACGGCAACACAGTTGCAGTTATTGGCGACTCCACCTTTATGCACTCGGGTATAACAGGTCTTGTGAACATCGCCTACAACCAGTCCAATAGCACAGTTATTATAGTGGACAACTCCATCACAGGTATGACAGGCCACCAGCACAACCCTACAACAGGCTTTAACCTCAAGGGCGAAGCTGCCGCAAAGGTTGACCTTGAGGCACTTTGCAGAGCGGTTGGCATAAACCGTGTAACAGTGGTTGACCCATACAATCTGGCAGAATGCGACAGGGTTATAAAGGAAGAGCTCAAAGCGGCAGAGCCATCGGTTATCATCTCCCGCCGTCCATGTGCACTGCTTAAAACCGTAAAGCACGCAGGTCCTATTTCCGTTGACAGCGGAAAATGCAAAGGCTGCAAGGCATGTATGCAGATTGGCTGTCCTGCCATCAGCATGGAAAATGGTGTTGCAAAGATTGACGCAACCCAGTGCACAGGCTGCAGCGTATGTAAACAGCTTTGCAGATTTGACGCATTCAAGGAGGTTTAGCCATGGAAACTAAAAATATAATGATTGTTGGCGTAGGCGGCCAGGGCAGCCTGCTGGCTTCCAAACTGCTTGGCAGACTGTTGCTGACACGGGGCTATGATGTAAAGGTGTCGGAGGTACACGGCATGAGCCAGCGTGGCGGCAGCGTTGTAACCTATGTGCGTTTCGGCGACAGGGTATACTCCCCTGTTATCGACAAAGGTGAGGCGGATTTTATCGTGGCTTTTGAACTTCTGGAGGCTGCACGCTGGACAGAATATCTCAAACCAAACGGAAAAATTATTGTAAACACACAGCAGATAAACCCGATGCCTGTAATTTCCGGCAGGGCAGAGTATCCGCAGCAGCTTGCAGAGAAAATGCAGCAGGCAGGTGCAGACACCGATGCTTTTGATGCTTTGTCACTTGCAATGCAGGCAGGCAGCACAAAGGCGGTAAACCTTGTACTTATGGGCCGTATGTCAAAGTATTTTGACTTTACCGAAGAAGAATGGCTGGCAGCTATCGAAGAAAGCGTGCCGCCAAAATTCCAGCAGCTTAATAAAACTGCGTTTTCTCTGGGCAGAAATCAGTAGTTTTGAAATATAAAAAATTTGCAGAAAATTTGTAAAAGGAGAAAAATGTTATGGCAAAGTATTATCAGCAAGAAATCGAAACGATGCCATATCCGCAGCTGAGAGAGCTGCAGAATGACCGCTTCATGAAACAAATCAGACACGTGTGGGAGGATGTACCTTACTACCGTCAGAAGATGATTGACCACGGTGTAACACTCGATGACATCAAAAGCATCGATGACCTGCACAAACTGCCTTTTTTGACAAAAGCAGACCTGAGAGAAGCATATCCTTACGGCTTAAAGGGCAAGCCTCTCAGCGAATGTGTGCGCATTCAGTCCACATCCGGCACAACAGGCAAACGTGTGGTGGCTTTCTACACCCAGCACGACGTTGATTTGTGGGAAGACTGCTGTGCCCGTGCAATTATGGCGGCAGGCGGCACAAATGAGGATGTGTGTCAGGTGGCATACGGCTACGGCCTGTTCACAGGCGGCCCGGGCCTCAACGGCGGCAGCCACAGGGTAGGCTGTCTCACACTGCCGATGTCTTCGGGCAACACAGACAGACAGATTCAGTTTATGACCGACCTTGGTGCAACAATTCTCTGCTGCACACCTTCCTATGCGGCATATCTTGCAGAATCCATTCAGGAAAAAGGTATGCGTGACCAGATTAAGCTCAAGGCAGGCATCTTCGGTGCAGAGGCATGGAGCGAAGATATGCGTCATGATATCGAAAACAAACTGGGTATCAAGGCTTATGATATCTACGGCCTTACCGAAACCAGCGGTCCCGGTGTAGCTTTTGAATGTGAAGAGCAGCGCGGCATGCACATCAACGAGGACCACTTTATCGCCGAAATTATCGACCCTGACACTGGTGAGGTACTGCCTGAGGGCAGCAAGGGCGAACTGGTGTTCACAGCCATTACAAAAGAGGCTTTCCCTCTTATGCGTTACCGCACACGTGACATCTGTGTGCTCAGCCGTGAAAAATGCTCCTGCGGCAGAACCCATGTGCGTATGAGCAAACCTATGGGCCGCAGCGACGATATGCTTATCATCCGCGGTGTAAACGTGTTCCCGTCACAGATAGAAACTGTGCTTATGCAGCAGGGCTACAGTGCAAACTACCAGATTGTGGTTGACCGTGTAAACAACACCGACACATTTGAAGTGCTGGTAGAGATGAACCCTGATATGTTCAGCGACTCCCTTGCAAAAATCCACGAAAGAGAAAAGAAAGTTGTGGAAGCAATGCGTTCCATGCTGGGCATCTCGCCAAAGGTTAAGCTTGTTGCACCAAAATCCATCGCCCGCAGCGAAGGCAAGGCTGTGCGTGTAGTGGACAAACGCAAAATATAACGACACAAAGGAGAAAGACTATGAATATACATCAGATTTCTGTTTTTCTGGAAAACCGTGCAGGTCAGCTGTCTGAACTGACAAATCTGCTGGCAGATGCCAATATTGATATCCGTGCCATCTCTATTGCCGAGACAACCGACTACGGCCTTGTGCGTATGATTGTGGACAACAGCAAAAAGGCAAGCGACACTTTGCTTTCTCACGGAAATGTACTTTCCATGACACCTGTACTGGCTGTGGAGGTACCTGACCGCCCTGCAGGGCTGGCAGAGCTGCTCAAAGTGTTTGAAGAATACAATATAAACATTGAATATATGTACTCCCTTTTCACACACCGCGAGGGTATGGCATATATGGTTATCAAGGTTTCTGACGAAAGTGCAGTGCTCGGAGTTGCCGAAAAAGGCCTTATCACACTTGCAGATGCGAAATTTCTCGGCCTTGAATAGACTGTAAGGAAAAGGCAATCTGCCAGAGCATTATCCCGATAAAAAGCACAAATACCCACCGCAACACTTTCCTGTGTTGCGGTGGGTAAATTTCTGTTGCTTTAACGAAAAATAAATCCCGGGTTATACTGGGGGAATAAAAATCTTCAGATAAAAGAAACCTCCTTTTGGTAGGATGTATGTAGGTTTGCCAACCGCATACAGCCAAAAGGAGATTTACAAATGAAAGACATAAATAGTTTATCACATTCAAAATTGAGATGCCGGTACCACATAGCTTTTGCCCCAAAATATCGCAGACAAGAAGTGTACGGAAAGATAAAAGCAGATACAGGAAATACATTGAGAAGCTGTGACAATGTTTCGAAACATAGATTTTATTCGTTCAGCAGGGAAAATCTTATATGGTCCTCCCACACGCCGTTAACCTCGAGACAGCGTCTGGACAACCCCTCAGGCATAAAGTTCAGCTTTTCCATAACGCGGATGCTCTTTTTATTGCGGGGCATAACATAGCTTTCTATGCGGTGAAGCTGCAGAATATTCCAGGCGAAACCGATAACCTCTGCTACAGCCTCGGTGGCATAGCCTTTGCCCTGACAGTCAGCAGAGATTTTATAGGAGAGATAACAGCTTTTTACACTGCCGAAAAGAATGTTGGAGATGCATACCGTGCCGATGATGCGGTCATCGCCCTTTTCGCTTAGCCAGAAACGGAACTCCTGGCATTTCTGGCTGGCTTTGTCCTCTTCCTTTAAAATCTGCCGCATACCATAGGCGGTGTAGTATTCCTTTGGCCTTCTTGGCTCGGTATCGGCAAGAGCGGTACGGTTTTCTGTGTTGAACTGTGCCACCTTTTCGGCAAGGCGGGGATGGCTTAATGTGAGTACAAGACGTGGGGTGAACAAGCGGTACAAAGCGGTGTCTCCTTGTGAATTTTTTCTTGCAAAAATACGGGTTTCATATTAATATTATATATAACTATGATATAATGGCAGGGTGTTTATTTCAAGTGAAAAATGCTTGATTTAACGGCCATATTTCAAAAAATCAGTTATGGGGGATTGTACCGATGTTTGCGCTTAAAGCACGAGCCGATAGAATCATAAAATTACTGGAACTTACAAAAACAGATGCCTGTGTGGTTAAAAGCTTTGAAAACCGCCGATATCTTACAGGCCTTGCCACAAGTGCAGGCATGGTAGTTATCACAAAAAAGGGCAACAGATATTTTGTTGTGGATGACAGATACGAAGAGATTGCCACAAAACAGCTGGTGCCACAGGGCTTTATTGTCCGCGGGCTGCTCAACTACGACAACTATGCCGAAATTATGTACGATATCGTACAGAGAGACCACGTTTCCGTTATGCTGCTGGAAAGCGACGGTATAAGCCATGAGGAATATGTAAAGTTTGAAAACAGCATGTACTCCAAGGTTATGCCGCTCAAAGCACAGCTTAACAAGATCAGGGCAATAAAGGACCTTGAGGAAGTGGAGAACATAAAAACCGCACAGCGTATCAGCGAAAAGGTTTTTGACGAAATACTGGAATACATCAAACCGGGCATGAGTGAAAAACAGGTGGAGGCAAAGATTGTGCATAGTCTGCTGGAAAACGGGTCTGATCTTGCAAAATTTCATATGTGCTGTGTATCGGGGCCGAACTCCAGCCTTATTCATGGTGCGGCAACCGACCGAATAATCGGAAAAGGCGACCCGCTGCTGCTGGATTTTGGTGCTATCTACAAGGGTTACCGCAGCTGTATGTCCCGTACAGTCTGCGTGGGTAAACCAAGCGAGGATTTTGAAAGAGCATACAACGCTGTAAAAACCGCATCTGTTCTGGGTGCAAAATATGTAAAAGCGGGTGCATCAGCACAGTCTGTTGACGAGGAAATCCGCGGTGTGCTGGAGGATATGGGTTACGGCGGCAACTTCCGCCACGCAGCAGGCCATGGCATAGGTCTTGATTATATAGAGCTGCCTATTCTTGGCCACAAATCAAATGAAATTCTCAATGTGGGCAACCTTATGGTTGTGGAACCGGGTGTTTATATGAAAGGCGAGTACGGCATCCGCATCGGCGATTTATACCATATCGGCGAAAATGGTACAGAGAATTTAACCCGTACTGCCAAGGATTTGATTATACTTTAATATATGATAAAATATTGCTGCAGAGACTGTTGTAAGATGCTGTTTCTGCAGTATTTTTTATAAAAATTTAAAAATTCTACTGCAGGTAGAGTGATGAAACAGCCTGTGGGTGTGCTTTTAGAATATGATATGTTAAATTGAAACTGTAAACCAACGGCATTTTTAACGCAAAAAGGAGGCTCCTATGGAAAATATGCAGATAATGGGGCTTGTAATAAAGGAAAAACGCAGGGAGCTTGATCTGACACAGAAAGAGCTGGCAGAAAAGCTGAATGTGTCGGACAAGGCGGTGTCAAAATGGGAACGCAGCGAAAGTCTGCCCGATGTAACGCTGATACCGCTGATTGCAGCAGCCCTTGGGGTGAGCATAGATTATCTCATGACGGGGAAAACCGCAGGGGACAGTGCAGATAAAAGCGGAATTTCCTGGCAGGAAAAACAGGCGAGGGAAGCGGCGGTGAAAATTGCGGCGGAGACAGCACAGAGCAAAATAAACGTTATGTATACCATATTTGTTTTTGTGCTGCTGGCAGCACTGGTGTGCTTCTGGTTTGTGGACAGTTTATTCGGAGGTTTTATACAGCTGACCAGATTTATATATGTACCGGTGGTGTATGTATTTATTGTTTTTGCCATGTATACAATATTTGCCGCAGCTGTGCGTACAAGACGCACAGCATTTAAAGCTACATACGGATATGATGTAAAGGGCGGCCTCAATGTGGTTATGGCGGTTGTGACTGCAGGGATAATTGTGCTGATGATATACACCTATTCATCCCCGGCTATGAGAAACGATGACGGTATAATACGGCTGGTTCTCAGCAGGGTGAATTTCCCTGTAAGCGACAGGTATTCAATCCTTTACAGAGGAGGATACAAAGTTGCTGTATCGGCTGTGGTATACTTTGCGGCGGTTGCTTTGGCAACGGCTTTGGCAAAAAGGGATAACGCTGCAGGTAAAAACATGGTTACAGCCACTGCTCTGTGTACAGTTATGGCGGTGGTTCATTATATATATGCTGTGGCACAGCAGGTGTATATATACTATAAAAAAGAGTTTATCTACACTGTATGGCTTAAAACCAGCCCCGTCCAAGAGATGCTGCACACTGTAAAGACTGCAAATATTGTGTATACGGTTGTAATTGCAGCAGTTGCATTGGTTTTTACCATTATAATTGTAAAGGACAAAAAACAAAGAAAGGTTCAGCTGATTGCTGTGCTGGCTTTGGCGGCTTATCTTGGCGTATCTGCCTTTGGATTTATCGACACGGGCTACAGCGGCGAGGGAAGCTATTACGCACAGTTTGTCACAACAAGCATAACAACGGCATTTATGTTTATACCTGCCTGCCCGCATTTGGTTATGGCACTGAATGTACTGATACACTGCAGTGAAAAGAAAACAGAAATATAAATTACGAAATAAAAAACTCACGGAAATTCTCATATTCCGTGAGTTTTTGTCATTTAATGATAACTGTAAGCTGATTATTTAACAGTATATTTTGCAAGTGCAGCTTTCATAGCGTTGATATCTGCACCATTGTCCTTTGCGTATTTTTCGCCTGTCAGCTTTTCGTAGAGGTTATCCATTGTGTAAACCTCGCAGCGTTTGTCTGCGAAAACCTTTGTCTTTTTGCCTGCAAAAACGATAAAGCTGTCTGCCATACCGCATTTTGCCTTTTCTGCTGCGTAAAGGTCCTTGAAGAAACGCATACTGCCGTTAAGCTCTGTTACAGGGCTTTTAAAGTATGTTTTCTTGCCGCTTGCATCCACTGTGCACCAGTTTTCATCCTTGTAGCTGCCGTAAACTTCGCCGCCTGCATAGTTTGCTTTGATGGCGATTGTGCCGAAGAAGCCCAGGAGAATAGCATCGAATGTAAATTCTTCACCGCCGAAGGAAAGTGTTGTCTTGCCAAGAACTTCAAAACCTTTGAGGCCTGCAAACTTTTTAACTGTACGCATAAGGGCAGAGTTCATGGAACTTTCGCTTTCGTCTTTTTTCTTTGGCTTGATGGTGCCTGTCATAAGTGCGTAAACCACTGTTGCGATTATAATTGTCAGTGCAAAGAAGAAGATGTAAAATCCAAGTCCTGCGTCCATTGCTGCATTGTTTCCCATAATATATATCTCCTTAAATTAATTATTCGATAGGTGTGCTGCTGGTTATACCGCAGCTTTCAAGATAAGCTTTGAAGCCCTCTGTCATGCTTACGGTGCCGTCCTCTGTGACAAGGATACATTCAGCGTCGGGGATTTTGTTCATAAAGTCGATTGCTTCCTGTGGTTCCAGCATAAATATTGCAGTGGAAAGTGCGTCTGCAACACCGGAATCCTCACACAGAACAGTTACACCGTCGTAGGTGTTCTTTGGAAAAAGGGTTACAGGGTCGATAAGATGGTGATATCTGTTTTCCTTGTAAACAAAGAAACGCTGATATCCGCCGCTGCAAACCAGACTCTGGTTGCCGTAAAGGAACGCAAGGTCAAGGTTGCCGCCCACCATCTGATAGTTGTCGTCCACAACAGGATTCTGTATGCCGATGCCCCAGCGGGTTCTGCCGTCCTGCGGACTGCCGTTCACCTTTACGTTGCCCCCTGCGGAGATGGCAAAGTTCTGATATGTTTCGCTCAGTTCGTCGCAGATAAGCTCGGTTGCATAGCCTTTTGCCACAGCACCAAGGTCCAGGGAACATTCAGGGTCTGTGATGTATACTGTCATGTTTGCTTCGTCCAGAACGATATTGTCGATGGAGGTATGTGCGTTTGCTGCTTCCAGCTGTGCCATATCAGGCAGGTAAGGTTCATTGAACTCGGCGTAGCTGCGTACATCGTGCCAGATTTTAAGCACGCTGCCCATGGCGACATTTACCTTTCCGTCTGTCTTTTTGTGCCAGTCGATACTGAACTTCACAAGGTCAAACAGCTCCTTTTCCACCAGTACAGGTGCGATGCCCGCATTGTCGTTGATGGTTTTGGCATTTACCATATCAGGGTAGCTGTTGTATATGTCGAACAGCTTGTGGTAATAGCTGTATCTGTCCTGGGCGGTTTTCATAAAAGCATCGTACTGTGCATCGTTTTCGTGGTAGGAAACGATGGAGATTATTGTGTCAAAGCTGTCCCAGATTGTGCCGTTATATTTCTGATATTTAGGTTTGGAACTGCATCCTGAAAAAAGTGATAATGTAAGCACAACAGCCAGCGCAAGGGTGAGTATGCGTTTTGTGTTATGTTTCATTTTATTCCTCCGTGTAAGTGGCGATAAGCCCTTTTATTTTTATGCCCTCGTCCATAAACATCTTTTCGTGTTCAGTGATAATATTGTCAGGCAGGCTGTTTTCTGTCATATCGTATGTTATGAAGTCAAGACGGAAACCGCATTCCTTAAAATAGTCCAGGCTTTCGGTGAAAAGCTCGTCATCGTCTGTCTTAAAGAAAATCTGGCCGCCTTTTTTAAGGAACTTCTTATAGTTTGTCAGCTGCTTTGTGTGGGTGAGACGGCGTTTTTTGTGCCGGTCCTTTGGCCACGGATTGCAGAAGTTGATGTATATGCGGCTGAAGATATCTTCCTCGCTGATGATAAGGGCGATACGCTCGATATCAAAGGTGCACATAAGGATGTTGGTTGTTGTGCGGTTTGCCATCATATATTCGTGCTGTACATTGCGGTTGGCATAGCCCAGCATATCGCTTTTGATGTCGATTGCAAGATAGTTGATGTCAGGATTTTTAACCGCTTTTTTTGCAATGAATGTGCCGCGTCCGCAGCCCAGTTCAAGATGCATCTCCTGCTGTGGATTTGCAAAGGCGTCCTTCCATTTTCCGTAGCATTCGTGAGGATTGCGGATATATATGCTGCTGGCGTCCAGCTCCGGCTGTGCCCATGGTTTGTGACGTATTCTCATAGATTAAGCTTTGCCTCTCTTTCTTTTCATCAGCCCTTTCAGCAGCTGCTTTGCAAATACCAGCAGCGGCTTTACGCTGAGAATGATGATTACAACTGTTATAACTACACAGTATACAGCCCAGTGCTGAATGTTTTTCAGCATAATGACTGTCATAGCCCCCATAAGTGCTGTGTTGAGCAGCATGTGGACAGGGGAGATGTTGATGTTGATGAATTTTCTTGTGTTGACTGCCCTGAGACCGAACACCACAACATAGCTGGCAAGGGTTGCAAGGGCTGCACCCTGTGCACCAAGTTTCGGGATAAGAATAAGGTTCAGTGCAATGTTTGTAACGGCACCCGCCATCATTGTGGCAAGGTTAAGGCCGCCGCGTTTTTCCACCATATAGATGCTGGTCATAAAGGTGGAGAAGCAGGCGAAGATGGTTGCCATAATCAGCACAGGCACAAAGGTCCAGGCTTCAAAGTAGGCTTCGTCTGCAAGGAGGGAGATAAGGGGTTTGCACAGCAGGATAATGCCTGCACCGCCGATAAATACAATGCTCTGGTATGCCTTGAAAACGTTGGTGAAGAAACGGCTGGTGTGTTTTTCGCCGCTTTCCTTTACTGCGGAAATCTGCCATGCTTCCAGGAAGATTGTGGCAAACACATTGATGATACTTGGCAGCTTGTAGCTGATATCGTAGATGCCGTTTACAGTGTCGCCGCAGAAATATGCAACAAGATAGCGGTCACTTACGTTGGTTATCCACCATGCAATGCTGGCAGGGATTAACGGCAGGCAGTAACGCAGCATCTCCTTGGCGATTTCTTTGTCCAGTTTGGAGATGTCAAAGTATCTCCATGCGGAGGAAATAACACTGAGGAAAACAACGCTTAAAAAGTCTGCACCGATGATGGCGGCAATATAGCCCATGGCACCCCAGCGGAACTTTAGCAGAAATACGCACACAAGAACAAGGGTGTTTACTGTGGCAAGGATGCCGTCAAAGGCGTAAAGCTTTGTGTAGGTCTTTGCACGGACAAACTGCTGTACAAGGGTGCGGCTGCAGCTCATCAGCAGATAGAGATACAGCATCCAGATGTATTTGTGTATAAATTCCACACGGTTTAAAAGTGGGAACAGGGCGATAAGGATAAGATAGCCTGCACCCAATGTGAACACCCCTGTGGTGAACACTGTACGCTTGGAATATTTGTCATCAAGACCAAAACGGATGATACTGTTGGAGATGCCAAGGCTTACCAGAGGGATAAGCAGGTTGGCGGTCTGCATCATCAGGCTCACGTCGCTGTTTTCGGCAGGAGAGAGCACTGCGGTGTAGATTGGCATAAGCAGGAACACCAGAAACTTGCTGCTGAAACTGCTTATAAAAAACAGCACCGTATTGGAAAACAAAAATTTGTATCGGTTCATTTAAACTGTCCTTATAACAATAATAAAAATAAGATACTTTATTACATACTATAACTAATATATCATATCATACAAAATTATATTTTGCAATTTGCAAAAAGGTGAAAATTATCGCATATAAAAGCAAAATCATCGTTTTTATCAGAAAAGTTGCAACAAATTACAGGATATGGTAAACTGTTATGATAGAAAGATATGTATTTTTATTAAAAATTCCCTGCAAGGAGAATTGTATGAAAGCAAGTATTATTATCCCGAACCTCAACGGAGAAGGCTGGATTGAAGACTCCATCCGCAGCTGTATAAACCAGCAGTTTAACGGCGAATACGAAATTATTGTTATCGACAACGGAAGCAAGGATAATTCCGTGGAGATTATAAAGAGATGTGCAGAGGACTTTGAAAATTTTGTGCTTATCTGCAACGATACCAATACAGGCTTTGACCATGCGGTAAACCAGGGTATCGAGGCTTCCAAGGCGGAATATGCGGTTATGTTCAACAACGATGCCTTTGCGGAACCTGACTGGCTGCAGACACTTGTGGACACTGCCGACAGCGATGAAAAAATCTTCTCTGTGGGCGGGCTGATGGTGCAGCATTTTAACCGTCATCTTGCGGACGACGCCAGCGACTATGTGCCGCTGTTCGGCTGGACCTGCAAACGCGGCGACGGACTGAGAAAAGAAAGATATAACAAAACGGAACGAGTATTCTCCAACTGCGGCGGTGCGGCACTTTACCGCAGAAGCATATTGGACGAAATCGGCTGGTTTGACGAAGCGTTTTTTGCCTACGGCGAAGACGTGGACCTTGGCTGGCGTGGCAACAATGCGGGGTACAAAAATATCTACAATCCAAAGGCTGTCTGCTACCACATCTGCAGTGCAACCACTGGGGGAAGATACAACGACTTCAAGGCGGAAAAAAGCGGCCAGAATACCATTCTGCTGCTGTACAAAAATCAGCCGCTGCTTATGCTTATACTCAACTTTCCTTTCCAGCTTATCGGCTATCTGCCAAAGGTGGCTATGTACTATGCCCGCGGTTTTGGCAAGCCTTTTATGAAAGGTACATTCAAAGGGATAAAAATGTGCAGAGAGGTGGAAAAATACCCGTTTAAACTGAAAAATCTGGGCAGCTATCTCTGGGCGGAATGGACAATGTTCAAACACTGCTTTACATATGTAAACTACCGTGTGAGAAGATTTTTTGGCTGGATATAACAAAGCTGAACCGGATAATTGCAATAATTCAGATGATAGAATAAGCTATGTGCATTGCACATAGCTTATTTTTGTGAAAAGGAGAATATAAATGGGTAAAAAATACGGTTATGTTCGTGTCAGCACCAGAGAGCAGTGTGAAGACAGGCAGTTGAATGCCATGGCAGAACTTGGAATTGAAAAAAACAATGTATATATTGATAAACAATCCGGCAAGGATTTTAAACGCCCGCAGTATCAGAAACTTCTGCGTAAATTAAAGGAAAATGATGTTTTGTTTATAAAAAGCATTGACCGCATGGGGAGAAATTATGAGGAAATTATTGACCAGTGGAGGATAATAACAAAGGAAATCAAAGCAGATGTTGTTGTGCTGGATATGCCGCTGCTGGATACAAGGAATAAAAGCAACGGACTTACGGGAAAGTTTGTTGCAGATATGGTGTTACAGATATTGTCCTATGTGGCACAGACAGAAAGAGAATTTATCAGGCAAAGACAGAGAGAGGGGATAGAGGCGGCCAAAGCAAGGGGCGTTAAATTTGGAGCAAGGCAGAAACCGTTGCCGGAAGAATTTTCAGCTATTAAAAAGAGATGTGAAAACGGAGAAATTTCTCTGCGTGAGGGTGCACGAATACTGAAAATGTCCTATTCAAGTTTTTACAGACACTACAATATGCAGCAGGCTGCTTCGGAAAGTAGACTTTTATGGATACATGTGTTATAGTTAAAAATAAACATATAAAAGATATAATTGCCGATGTAAATGCAGACGGAATGTTTGTTTATACATACATTTGCAAATTCATGTCTGATTATAAAAGTCTGGTTTTTAAATCACGGATAAAGTTTTGGAGACTGTTATGGAAAAGAAAAAGATAAAGATAAATTATCTCGGATTCTGGAAAGATCTGGACAAAGAGAACAATTTTTTCACCAACATACTCAAGGAAAGATATGATGTGGAAATATCAGACAGGCCCGATTTTCTCTTTGTGTCACTGTTCTGCAAACCTTTTGAGTATATGAAGTACGACTGTGTGCGTATTCTTTATACAGGGGAACCTTTTTCTCCCGACTTCAATGTGTTTGACTACGCCATAGCATTTGACAAAATTGATTTTGGGGACAGATACTACAGGTATCCTTATGCCCTGCTGGAACTGGAAAGAGCAAAAACAGTTAAGGCAATGACAAGGGAAGAAGCGGAGAAAGCTCTGGCGGAGAAAAAGTACTTTGCAAACTTTATCTACAGCCATCATTCCGCCCACGGTGAAAGGGAGAAGATGCTGGAAGTTATGTCTGCCTACAAGCGTGTGGAATGTATCGGTTCTTTCAGAAACAATATGGAAGACGGCAGAACAGTAAAACGTTTTGACGGCAAAATAGAATTTCTCAGACAGTGTAAATTTACAATAGCAGGGGAAAGCATAGGCCTTCCGGGCTTTAACACCGAAAAAATTGTAAATGCTTTTGAGGGAAATACTGTTCCGCTGTATTTCGGTGACCCTGAGATATGCGAGGAGTTCAACAGCAAGGCGTTTATAAATGTAAGCGACTACGAGAGCATAGAAAAAGCGGTGGAAAAGGTTGTTGAAATTGACAATGACGACGAAGCATATATCGCTATGCTTATGGAGCCTAAATATATCAGTGATACATACGTTGATGATATGTATAACGGTATGAAGGAGTTCCTTTTCAATATCTTTGACCAGGAAACTGAAAAAGCATACCGCCGCTGCAGATATTATATTGCCAAAACACACTGCGACAGAATGGCAGAGTATGCAAAGATAAGACAGAGCGGCTGGTACAGATTTATTTACGGCTGGCTGGCACCTAAGGTTGTAAAACTGCTGGGAAGATAGGCAGAGAGCTTTTGAGGTGCTGTATGCAGCTGCTGCAAAACCGATAAAGGAAAGATAAAAAAGTGAGTATCGTGGGATACTCACTTTTTGTATATCTGATTAACCGATTACAGTTTTCTGAATTTCTTTAAGGTCGCTGGCTATAAAGCGAGTGGTTGTTTCGGTTTCGCCCCAGAAATAGCCATCGCTACTGCCTTCGTGGAGGATACCGGAGCAAAGGAAGCTGAGAGCAATATCTTCTTCTGTTTCCAGTACAAAGTCAAATTCTGCCAGCTGTGCATCACAACTGATAGTGTCGTAAACTGTGCCTGTTTTGTTGTCCACGATAAACAGGATAACATCGTTGCTCATAACTTCGCCGTTGGAAGCGGTCCATGCAATACCTGCTTTTACATTGCAGAGTACATAGTCTACAGCAAATCCTTCAACATCGTCACATTTAAGTGTATATGCCGCAACAAACTGAGGAAGTGCAGGTTTTTCTCCGAAGGTTTCTTCGTAGAGAGCAATACCGTTTGTATAGGTTTCGCTTTCGAAGAATTTTTTGGATGCATCGATAACAGCCTGTTTTTCGCTGTCGCTTGCCGCTGTTTTTTCGATTGTCGGTTCGCCGCCGCAGGCAGCAAGGGAAAGACAGAGTGCAGCTGCCATTAATATGGATATAAATTTTTTCATAGTTTTACCTTTCTGTGCCAATAAGATATATGTTTATTTTATAGGTCTTTCCAAAAACTGTCAATGTATGGGTCAAAGAAAAATACCGCCGAAGGATATCGGCGGTACCAAGGAAAAAAAGAAATGAAATGGTTAAACCATAGGGTTTTGTCGGGTATCAGTAGCTCATGGGCAGCACATAGATTGCAACACACAGATAGTGCAGCAAGGTGCCTGTAAATACAAACAGATGCCATATACTGTGCATATATTTATATTTGAGTTTGTAGAAGACGATGCCTCCTGTGTAGGCAAGGCCACCGGCCAGCAGCAGCCAGAAGGCAGGGCCGTGGAGTGCGGCAACAATGTCTTTTATGGCAAAAATAATTGCCCAGCCCATAATAACATAAAGCACAAGACCAAGTTTTTCGGTTTTTTCAAGGCTTACGGCGTTCATCACTATACCTGCAAGGGCACACACCCAAACTGTAACAGCCACCCACACACCCTTTGGATTGCCACGCAATGCCAGCAGGCAGAAAGGTGTGTATGTGCCTGCGATAAGGATAAAGATGGAGGTATGGTCAAATATACGGAAAACCTTTTTCACCTTTTCAAAGGGAAAGGCATGGTACAAAGTGGACATGGTGTAGAGGATAACCATGGATATGCCGTACACAACACAGGACAAAACGGAGGTTAAATCTCCAAAACAGGCAGCAAGGGTTACAAGCACGCTGGCACCGATAACCGAAAACAAAGCACCTACACCGTGGCTTACACTGTTGAAAACTTCTTCCCCCACTGTGTATCTTTTTATTGGTTTCTGGGACATAATCAAACTTCTTTCTGCATATAGTTTTTAAAACTATATTATAAGGTTATAATTATAATATACCTGAAATGGAAATAAAGCAATAGCAAAAATGTGAAAATTTTGCTTTTTTGTGCGGTATATGTTAGAATACGGCTGACAGATGTTTCTGTATATATTATTGACGGTTTTGCCAGGGTAAAACCGCATATATTTCTGTATAAAATATTAAAATACCAATTTGTGACAAAAAGGAGAATTTTTGTGGATAAAAGAATTGAGAGAATAAACTTCCTTGCAAAAAAATCCAGGGAAGAAGGCCTTACAGAAGCTGAAAAGGCAGAACAGCAGAAGCTGCGTCAGGAATATCTGGCAGATTTCCGCAAAAGCTTCCGCCGCCAGCTTGAAAACACCGACATCAAATACGAGGACGGCGAGACAATCCCTCTTACAGAGTTTAAAAAGGGAAAAATGCAGTAATTGTTTGCGGTACTGCCATAATGTGAAAGGTAAAGCGGAACACCCTGAAATCAGGGGGTTTTTTGTTTGAAATGATTAGTTGTTAATTTTTTAATGATTTGTTAACAGATTGGGATAATCGTTTTAAATTTCTTAATAACTGTTTAACAACCATTACACAAATAGATGTTAAGATATAATCACAATAACAAAGTAAGAATTAAAAACATAACAATTTTTCTCTCCTCTTAATAAAATATACTTTCCCTGCAAAAACGCTCTTGTGCAAAGAGCGTTTTTGCTTTTGTTGCGAAAAATATAAAATAGTGATAAAATATAAAGACTGAATATATTTCCGAAAGGATTTTTTATATGAAAAACAACAAAAGCTGCTCCTGCTGCGAAAAGCATCACAGCACTGTGGTAAAAGCCATGGAAAATATGCCTGCAGACAGTCGGATTGATGCTCTCAGTGCTTTTTTTAAAATGATGGGAGACCCCACAAGGATAAAGATGATGTATCTTATGTCCCGGGGTGAGGTGTGTGTGCAGGATATTGCCTCTGCCCTTGGGATGACAAAATCTGCAATCAGCCATCAGCTCAGCGGTCTTAAAGCCAGCGGAATTGTAAAAAGCCGGCGTGACGGCAAAAATGTGTTTTATTCCATTGATGATGACCATGTGCAGGCGGTGCTGAGCCTTGCCATGACGCATATACAGCACAGGCATACAGACTGATAATAATGATTGGTACAGATACCCTGATGCCCGTCGGGGTATTTTGTTTTATATAATGCACAAAAAGATTTTTGATTTTTCTACGGCGAAATTGCCATCGGCTATTGACAGTTGAACGGTTGTTCAACTATAATATATTTAGAACGGTTGAATGAGTGCTCAACTGTTTGGCTTGCATTGCGGACAAAGAGCCTTTTATCCGCATAAAGTATCAAAAGAGAAAATATAAATACTATACATAAAAGAGGAAAAAAGCTATGACAAAAACATACCGTCTCACAGGTCTGTGCTGTGCAAACTGTGCCGCAAGAATGGAAAGACTCATCGAAAAAATCGACACAGTGGAGGAGGTAACCCTCAACTTTATGACAGCAAAGCTGATTGTTGATATGGACGAAAAGGCTGTTGAAGCAACCGAAGAAAAGATTATGGCGGCTATAGCAAAGGTAAGCCGTGAAGTGGTTATGACAAGGGCATAATTCTGTAAAAAAGGTACAGGTGCACGGCGGGAAACGCCGTGCACTTTTAGGGAGAAATATATGACAAAACAGAACAAAAGGGATTTGTGCAAAATTCTTGCTGCGGCAGTGCTGTTTGTGCTGGGCAGTGTTGTGAATGGGGGAGAATATGTCCGTTTCGGGCTTTTCTTTGCCGCATTTCTTATGGCGGGGGGAGATGTGCTGCTTAACGCGGTGCAGAATATAAGATACGGCCAGATTTTTGACGAGCAGTTTCTTATGACCGTTGCCACCATCGGGGCTTTCTGCATCGGTGAATATCCCGAAGGTGCGGCGGTTATGCTGTTCTTTCAGGTGGGGGAGCTGTTCCAGAGCTATGCGGTTAACAAAAGCCGCAAATCCATATCCGACCTTATGGATATCCGCCCTGACTTTGCCAATGTGGAAAAAGACGGCGAAATAAAGAAAACCGATCCGTACGATGTAAAAATCGGTGATATAATCGTTATAAATCCGGGGGAACGTGTTCCGCTGGACGGAGTGATTATAAATGGCGAAAGCAGTCTTGACACCTCTGCACTGACAGGGGAAAGTGTGCCTCGGGATGTGGAAACAGGCAGCGAAATTTTAAGCGGCTGCATCAATATAAACGGGGTTATCAGAGCCCGTGTTACAAAGGAATACGGCGAATCCACAGTTAACCGCATCCTTGACCTTGTGGAAAATGCAAGCAACAAAAAAAGCAAATCGGAAAAATTTATAACCCGCTTTGCCCGCTGGTACACACCTGCTGTATGCGGTGTTGCACTGGCACTGGCGGTTGTTCCGTCACTTATAACAGGAGACTGGAGTGTATGGATTTACCGTGCCCTCAGCTTCCTTGTGGTAAGCTGTCCATGTGCACTGGTAATCAGTGTGCCGCTGTCCTTCTTTGGCGGGCTTGGCGGTGCCTCCCGTCAGGGCGTGCTGATAAAGGGCAGCAACTGGCTTGAGGTGCTGGGTAAGGTGGACACGGTGGTGTTTGACAAGACAGGCACACTGACCGAGGGAAAATTCAAAGTTGTTGAGACAAACGGCGATGAAAGCATCTGCACCCTTGCTGCCCTTGCGGAGACAGCTTCCAGCCACCCTGTTGCACAGTGCATAAAAGAATATACAAAAGGTGCGGATACCTCCCGTGTAAGCGATATAAAGGAACAGGCAGGTTTTGGCGTGCAGTGTAAAATTGACGGCAGAACAGTGCTTGTGGGCAGCACAAAGCTGATGGAGCAGAATGGTGTGTTGGTGCCGATGAACAGTACACACGGAACTGTGGTACATATAGCACAGGACGGCGAATATCTTGGCAATATGATTATTGCAGATACCCTTAAAAAAGACAGTGCGGCAGCGGTTAAAAAGCTGAAATCAATGGGCGTAAAACATACCGTTATGCTGACAGGTGATGTGCAGGCAACAGGCGAAAAAATCGGTGCCGAAGTCGGAGTGGATATGGTTATCTGTGACCTTCTGCCTCACGAAAAGGTGCAGCAGCTGGAAAAAATCCTTGACGCAAAGGGCAAAAACAGCAAGGTCTGCTATGTGGGCGACGGCATAAATGACGCACCTGTGCTGGCAAGGGCAGATGTAGGCATTGCCATGGGGGCTCTTGGCAGCGATGCGGCAATCGAAGCGGCAGACGTGGTTATCATGAACGACGAGATAGGCAAAATTGCCACAGCGGTTAACATCTCCAAAAAGACACTGTGTATCGTGAAACAGAACATAGTTTTTGCCATTGGGGTAAAGCTGTTTGTACTGCTTCTGGTGGCTTTGGGCCACGCATCAATGTGGAGTGCGGTTTTTGCCGATGTGGGCGTTGCGGTTATCGCAATCCTCAATGCAATCAGGGCACTGGATACAAAAAATATGTAACAGCTTTTAATTTACAGGACACTGCTTTGGATATTTAAAGTCCAAAGCAGTATTTTTGTCTGTGAAATTTTTCCAAACGGTAAATATAATCTTTTATTATGTCGGATTTTGTGGTAAAATATAAATTCTATAAGCTGTTGTATTTACAGCGGATTTAATTTTCACCACAAAGGATTTTTGATGAAAAAAACAGCGGTTTTATTAAGTATACTTGTGGCTGCTTCTGCATTTTTTATCCCCGATATAAAGGTGCAGGCGGCGGCTTCTCCATATATAACAAGCCAGACAGCGGTGGTTATCGAGGCGGACACAGGCACTGTTCTCTACGATAAAAATATGAACCGTCAGATGCACCCTGCCAGCATAACAAAGCTTATGACAGCCATGCTGGCTCTTGAACACTGTGATACCGGCGAGGTTATGACCACCAGCCACAATGCAGTGTATTCTCTGCCTTTCAACACCAGTCATATTGCTCTTTTTGAAAAGGAGCAGATAACTGTGGAGCAGGCACTGTACGCCCTTGGCATAGAATCTGCCAACGACGCGGCAAATGTTATCGCAGAACATATCAGCGGAACAAATGAGGACTTCGGAAAGCTGATGACCGAAAAGGCAAGAAAAATCGGTGCAGTGAACACAAACTTCACCAACCCGCACGGTCTGCCTGAGGACAGTCACTACACCACAGCCTATGATATGGCACTTATAGCAAAAGCAGCACTGGAAAATGAAAATTTTGCAAAATATTTTTCCGCCAACCGCTACGATATGCCGCCTACAAACCAGCGTGACGAGATGCGGCAGTTCTGGAATGCCAACTATTTTATCAACGGCTACGAATACTGCGACGGGCTTATAATGAGCAAGACAGGCTGGACCGAGGAAGCCCGCCACACCCTTGTTACAGCAGTGGAGCGGGAGGGCATTACACTTATAGCTGTGGTTATGTACTCGGAAAAACAGGGTGAAAAGTACGACGATACCCTTGCTTTGCTGGACTACTGCTTTGACAGCTATACCACAGTATCGGTGACAAAGGATGATATGCTGGATGATATTCCAACCCAGCTGACCTTCCGGGATGCATCCACTGCTCAGGTGGGACAGGAAAACTTTATGGTGGAAAACTTTCTGGTTGTTCTGCCAAAGGACCAGAGTGCAGAGGACCTGGATTTCGAGTTCGGCTACGGCACCCTCAATGAAGACAAAACCCTTGCAACACTTACGGTGGAAGCCTATTATTCCAAAGACGGCGGAAGATACAGATGCGGCCAGCAGGATATATCGGTTATTGTAAACTCCGACAAGATTAAGGCCGACCGCTCAAAGCAGCTGAACGTGATAAAACGTGTGGGACTCACCATCTTCAATATTCTGCTGTGGGGGCTGGTTATCTGGTGTGTGTTTATTGCACTGCGTCAGCTGGTGATAATCGAAAACCGCCGCAGAAACAGAAAACGCCGCAAACAGCTCAGGGCAAAAGGACAAAGAGTGTACCGCAACAGCGACAGATATAATAAATAATCACGAAAAATGCAGATAAAACCTTTTATTCCTTGACATTTTGTACCGAGGGTGTAATATATTTAAAATATACTTTACTTATAATAATTCTATTTTGAAAGCAGGATAACTATGGAAAAATATCAGTCTAAACTCTCTATACAGGAAACTCAGGCTGCAATTCAGTTTTTAAGACATAAATTCGAAACAGAACTCTGCGATGCACTGGACCTGAACCGTGCTTCCGCACCTATGTTTGTAAATGTAAACAGCGGTCTCAACGACAACCTCAATGGCTTTGAACGCCCTGTTACATTCGACGTGCTGGAAACAGGGGAAGTTATGGAAATTGTTCACTCCCTTGCAAAGTGGAAACGCTATGCTCTCCATGAATACGGCATCGGTGTGCACAAGGGTATCTACACAGATATGAACGCTATCCGCCGTGATGAAGACTGCGATGCTATCCACTCCCTCTATGTTGACCAGTGGGACTGGGAAAAGGTTATCACCCGTGAGGACCGCACAGAAGAATACTTAAAACAGGTTGTGCGTGATATCTACGGAGCAATCAAGATGACAAGCAAGGCAGTGCAGAGAAGATATCCTCAGCTTACAGATATTCTCCCTGACGAAATCAGCTTTGTTACAACACAGGAGCTGGAGGACCGCTGGCCGGACTACACAGCAAAACAGCGTGAAAAGGCAATCGCAAGAGAATGCGGTGCGGTGTTTATTATGAAAATCGGCTGCAGACTTGAAAGCGGCAAAAAGCACGACGGCCGTGCACCGGACTATGACGACTGGCAGCTCAACGGCGATATCCTTGTTTACTATCCGCTTCTCGATATCGGCCTTGAACTTTCTTCCATGGGTATCCGTGTTGACGAAACAAGTATGATGAAACAGCTGGAAGAAGCAAATGCAATCGACCGTCTCAAGTTCGACTTCCACAAAAACATCATCAACGGCACACTTCCTCTGACAATCGGCGGCGGTATCGGCCAGAGCCGTCTGTGTATGTTCCTTCTCCAGAAGGCACACATCGGCGAGGTGCAGTCTTCTGTTTGGCCACAGAGCGAAATTGACTATTGCAAAGAACACGGCATCAATCTGCTGTAATATATGTAAATTTAAAAGGCATTGGTATATTGAGTATACCGATGCCTTTTTTGTTGTATGAAAGGGGCTAAGCCTCCTATGAGTCTACGACTGGCTTTTGCTTTTGGTGACAACGGCGGCGATAAATCCGAAAATCAGACTGGCACTTACACCGCAGCTGCAGGCGGAAAGCCCGCCCGTAAATATGCCTGTGAATCCGTGCTGTGCCACCGCTTTTTCCACACCCTGTGCCAGCGTGTGCCCGAAGCCGAGAATAGGTACTGTGGCCCCTGCCCCTGCAAAATCCACAAGAGGTTCCCAGATTCCGAGGGCGGACAGCACCACCCCGCTTACCACAAATATCACAAGTATTCTGGCGGGGGTAAGCTTTGTCAGGTCAATCAGCAGCTGCCCCACCACACATATAGCACCGCCAACTAAAAATGCCCAAAGATAGTTCATTTTTTGTGTGCCTCCTCCTTGCTTTTAATATTCACCAGATGTGCGATACAGGGTATACTTTCGCCCTGCATACTGGTTGTAGGGCTCATCAGTGCCCCGGTTGCGATAAAAAGTATATTTTTGTATTCACCGCTTTCGAACTTTGGAAGAATATGTGCTGCCAGCACGCTGGCACCGCAGCCGCAGCCCGATGCACCGCTCTGCACATTTTGCCCGGGGCTGAATATCATACAGCCGCAGTCGGTGTGGTTTTCTATATTTATCTTTTCGTTCTGCAAAAGCTGAAAGAACAATTCGCTTCCCACACGGCCAAGGTCGCCTGTGTATATTGCGTCGTAGTCGCTGCAGTCGGTGCCGCTGGAATATAAAAATTTTTTCAGTGTTTCAGCAGCGGCGGGTGCCATGGCGGCTCCCATATTGTTGGCATCCTTTACACCAAGGTCCACAACCCGTCCCACCTGTGCGGCGTTGATAAAGGCGTGTTTGCCAAACCGTTCCACTATAACACTGCCGCAGCCCGTCACCGTCCACTGTGCTGTGGGTGTGCGTTTGCCGCCGTAGTCCAGCGGTGTGCGGAACTGCCGCTCTGCCGTGCAGAAATGACTGCTGGCAAGGGCAACTGCATTGGATGCATACCCGCCGTCTACCATACAGGCAGCAGCTATCATACTTTCTGCCATGGTGCTGCAGGCGTTGTACAGTCCCATAAAAGGTGTGCCGAAATGCCGCATTGTATAGGCAGTGGAGGTTATCTGGTTGCACAAATCCCCGCCGAAGATTATCTCAACATCATTTTTGGATATGCCCTTTTTATGCAGCAGATGATCAATACATCTGGTCTGCAGCTCTGTCTCTGCCTTTTCCCAGGTTTCTCTGCCAAAGTAGTCATCGCTGCACTCCTCGTCAAATTTTCCTGTCAGCAGGCCGTGACTTTCCTTTTTGCCTACCACTGATGCCCATGCGGTTATTGCCACAGGGCGTTTGTACTTAATATACATTAAAGTCCGAACCTGCCTTTCACAAACAGGATAATGCCGTACATCACGCTGGCAAGGGTGCCGTATACGATGACAGGTCCTGCGATGATGAACATTTTGCAGGCAACACCTGTTATCAGTCCCTCGCTTTTGAATTCTATTGCGGGGCTGACCACCGCATTGGCAAAGCCCGTTATTGGCACAAGCGTACCTGCCCCTGCCCGCTTGGCAAGACGGCCGTACCAGCCCACAGCGGTGAGCAGGGCGGAAAGTGCCACAAGCGTTATGCTGGTGAGAAGCCGTGCATCACCAACGGTGAAATACATCTTTGTGTATGCATTCATCAGCACTTCGCCTGTAAAGCATATAACTCCTCCCACTAAAAACGCCCAGACACAGTTGCGTACAACACGGGAATTGGGGGAAGAGTTTTTAACCATTTTGTCATACTGTTTTTTGTTGGTTTTCATACTTCACCTATATCTCCAGATGGTTTGCCAGCAGTGTGCTGGTCAGTACAAGCAGTTTTTTCTGTCCGTCAGTAAGCACATCGTTTTCACCGCCAATCAGTGCAACTACACCCACTCCGTCACCAGATGCAATTATAGGTGCTGCCCCGATGATACAACCGTCACTGTGAGGGTAGGGCGAGATGGGTTTTTCGCTCTGATACTGGCGGAAATAGCTGGTACGCTGGCTGAGTATATCCTCTATTTCTCTTGCGGCGGGCATACCGATGGCGTCTTTTTTTGCGCTGCCCGTGCAGGCTATAACCTTGTCGCTGTCAAAAATCACACACTGCATACCGCTTACTTTGTAAAGGCTGTCGGCATAACTCTGGCTGAACTCGGACAGTTCTGCCATAATGGAATACTTTTTAAAGATAATCTCGCCGTTGGGCCCTGTGAATATCTCAAGCGGATCACCCTCCCGCATACGCATTGTGCGGCGGATTTCCTTGGGGATAACAATTCTGCCAAGATCATCTATTCGTCTTACAACTCCTGTGGCTCTCATATCAGGTCTCCTTTTATTTTGAATTAAATACTGATGTTATTATTTGTTAGTATTTACAGATTTATACCTTAAGGAATTATGTGCTCTTTGAGCGTATTGACTTTGTTTGGCTGTAGGTATACAATTATATTGTGTCCTTTTTATATTTTTACTTTATAAAGAATACAATTTAGCAAAAATGGAGGATATAAATATGAAAAGATTAAGTATTCTTGTTGCCCTGATGCTTTGTGTTACCATCGGCGGAGTATACGCAGCATGGACATACGCAGGCACAAACGACATTGCAGATGCATATGCAGAAGCAAAAGTAACAATTACTGATGCCGAACTTACAGGTGCAAACGGCACATACAAGGTTGAAAGCAACCTTGTTTTGACAATTGACCAGGCAAACGAAGACCACGAGGCAGAACTGGTTTTCAGCAGCAACAACAGCGAAGCTATATTCCTTAAAGTTACATTTATCCCTGCCGACAATGCACCGCAGGCGATAAAAAACGATGCTGTTGAGTCAGAACTTTACTTTGGAACAACAACACTTATGCAGTACAAAATGGATGCTGATGGCAACTACAGTGCAGATGGCACACCAACAGATATCTTCACCTTTGTAAACGGTGGTAATGGCGAGCTTGACAATATTTTTACATGGACACCACAACAAGACGGTTCATTTACATACACCTTGGATGAAACTGCCCTGAAAGATCAGATTTCACTCAGCCAGACATTTGTTCTTGACATCAAAACAGAACACGATGCTTTCCGTGAAGCCCTTAACGGCAATATCGTTGCACGTGTTACAGACGGCACTGTTACAAACTAAACACCAGCCTATACAACTTTTGCAAGGAGCGGACAACCGTTCCTTGCTGTTTTATAACCACTACAACCAATAAAATACATTAAGGGAGCAAACTTTCCAAAATGACAGGTTACGAATTGTATGTTTTTATTCTGTGCCTTATTGTATTTATTATGCTTACCGCTCTTTCGGTAGTGTGCGTCACCATCATCGCCCGCCTGTCTCTAAGATTGATTAACGCCGGGCTTGAAGACGAAAACATACTTAAAGAGCACAGAAAGGAACAAAAAAACAAAAAATTAAAAAAATATTTAAAATTTGCTGATTACGCTTTTTCAGGCATAATCTGTCTGCTTTTTGTGGCAATGTTTTTATTTTCTGTTGCTATACGCTGCGACAGTTTTGACTTTTGCGATGCTCTGCCAAGCTTTCATGTTGTGCGCAGCAATTCCATGGAGACAAAAAATCACAAAAACGCCTATCTGTTTACCAACCAGCTTGATGACCAGATACAGATGTTTGACCTTGTGCGGATAGAAAAACTGCCTGACGAAAGAAGCATTGAGCTTTATGACATTGTGGTTTACCAGCACGAAGGCACATCCATTATGCACCGCATTGTGGAGATTGAAGAATCAAATGAGTTTCACCCGGGATGCCGTTATTTCTATACTCAGGGTGACGCCATTGATGTTGGCGATAAATACCCTGTCCTTTACGAGCAGATGCAGGGCATATACCGTGGACAGCGCACACCTTATATAGGCAGTTTTATTATGTTTATGCAGTCTCCTGCAGGCTGGCTGTGCACCCTGCTTATTGTTATAACCATGATTGCCGCACCTTTGCTGGATAAAAAACTGACAAAAGCAAGAAAAAAACGTCTGCAGTTTTATCTTGAAAATTATGCCGATAATGCAAATGAGGCTGACAGCGCAGACGACAGCGACAAGGCAGCACTTAAAACAATTATATCAACAGGAGGCCGCGATGATTAGACGCTACATGTCAGTTGTAATGTGCCTTGTGCTGATATTTTCCACAGGCAGCGTCTATGCAACCTGGAAATACACATCCAATTTTATAGAAGCAAAAGAACATCCTGTAAATGTTTCTTTAAATCTGTTTGAGTATCCGCCGGAAGAAATTCTGCCTGGCGGTGATAATAATGATGAAGAAGTTATACTTGGTGAAAACCATTTTGCTGTTATTGACCTTATTCTCAATGAAAGCGACAAAGGCTATGGCCTTAATATAAAAGACAATGTGGTACTTCATAAATATCTTGAAATACAGCCGGTTGTTTTCAGCAACCAGAAGGTGAGCGGCGGTAACCTTAAATTCATTCTGGACCCACAAAACAATACCCACGGGCTGTACTACTGTCTTGAAAAGGTAAGTGATACTGAGTATTATGCCTACACATTTTCCACAGATGCCTTGTCAACGGCATCCGGTACAAGCATCGAAATTGCAGCATACCGAACAACATTGCTTAAAACAGACAGATGGAACGCGACGGTATCATATCTGGGATATGCTTTGACAAAAAGACTCACCGATTTCAGCTTTGATGTCAGCTCGGATCCTCAAAGCATTCCATACTCCATAGACCCTGACACATGGCACACATAATTTTAAAACAAGCAATAACGGCTCTGTCGGCATAAGACAGAGCCGTTGTTATCAAACAATATATTATCTGCTGAAAACACATCAATAAGCGGCAAAAAATTTTTAATAAAAATACAGCATATTTTTAAAAAAATGCTTGACAAAA
This sequence comes from Oscillospiraceae bacterium, assembly GCA_015067145.1. Taxonomy (GTDB): domain Bacteria; phylum Bacillota; class Clostridia; order Oscillospirales; family Ruminococcaceae; genus RGIG3102. The sequence continues at coordinate 50,307 of SVNA01000005.1, forward strand.
GCCAAAGTCGATGTTAATATAATATGGCAATATGCGCTGGTAGCTCAGCTGGATAGAGTACTTGACTACGAATCAAGGGGTCAGGGGTTCGAGTCCCTTCCAGCGCACCATAGAACAGATAACTGCGGTTATCTGTTTTTTGTTTTTATAGACTAAATTGCGGGGGACTCGAACCCGAGAGGGTTGCGGCGTAAAGAAAACAGTGTGGTACACTGTTTTCAGCCGCAAGAGCCGAGTGCACCAAGCGAGGCCAGGTAGTATGCAAGGCGAAGCCGCCGCAGACGGCGGGACCTTCCAGCACACCATGGAACAGATAACTTCGGTTATCTGTTTTTTGTTTTTATACGCTAAATCACGGAAAGGACCCGAACCATTTTTTATTATTCTTTTAAAATCCTGTCGATTTCGCTTTGGGCGGTGGCGGGGTCACAGAGCACCAGGCGATCGAACTGCACTTTGCTCTGCAGCAGAAAATTTACTATTCTACGCAGGCGGTCTGTATCCTGTGTGCTTATGTTGGTGGTAAGGCGGGATGAGGCATTTTTTATATCGCTGAGAGCATAATCGTGGATGTTCTGCATATTATTCTCTATAAGAGCCAGCCCGGCAAGGTTTAAAAATTCTATGCCAACAGGGTTGTCCAGCACAGAGGCTGACATATCAACTGCGTTTACGAGGGTGGTAGTGTCGATATATTCGCTGCTTTTAAGCAGATATCTGCTGACCGACTGTGGTATGCCGGCAAGATTTTCTGTGTGCAGTCCTGAAAAGGAAGAAATAATTTTATCAAGGGCAGTTTTGTCGCACATCAGATGATAGTCCACTGATATATCAAACTGACGGGATATATCCTGAACACATTGCATTATCCCTGCGTAGTCCATGCTTTCGCCCATGGTGCGGCCGACCTGAGACAGAAAAAAAGAAGACGGAACCGACACCAGGCAAACCTTGTTCTGCAGGGCGTTCAGTTTTAGGATAAAGAAAAAGTCTGCACTTTCGGCATCCATAACAATCAGTGCTGTTTTGGTGTCGTTGTAGTCGGGTATGAGTATCGGCACACCCGTCTGCCCTTCTGCCGCCGGATACGGTGAGGAATATTCCACAATCCAGTACAGTGCGGTAAAACAGCACAGCATAACGGAAAAGCTGATAAAAAATGTAGCGAAAAAAACCTTTGTCTGTTTCATAAAAACCTCCTGGAACTATGGGAAGATTATTGACAGAAAAACGAAAGATGAAACAGAAGGGGAAGCTGTATAGGCATATGTGATGTGAAAAGAGGCAGCAGTATAGTCCGGGATATTGAAAAAATATATGAAAAGGTGTAATATTGTTTTGTAAAAATGCTGGCGTGGCTCAATGGTAGAGCAGCGGTATCGTAAACCGCTGGTTGACAGTTCGAATCTGTTCGTCAGCTCCATAAAGTCTCTCTCTTACAGAGTGAGGCTTTTTTGTTTTTTATGGAAATTTCTTATCCGAAACTGTTGAAAATTCCGTTGAAAACTTGTGAATAAGATGGGTTAGCCTTGGTTTTTATATTGCTTTTTTGAAATTTTAGTAAAGTTGCATAAACTTTGTGCCGAATTTTGTATTTTGTTTAAAAATTTTAGAACTACTTACAATTGCAAAAGTGTTGCCGGATATAGTAAAATACTAAGTATAAGGGCGTTTAAATATACTTAGGCCCTATAAAATCAATAAAAATCGATATATTTCGGGGGATATGGCCCCGACGTCTCTACCGGATAACCGTAAATATTCCGACTATTGATTTAATCGTATCCCGGCATAGCCTGTTTCTGTTCTGAAAAAAGAAAGGAAGAGGTTGTGTTAGGTTTGGTTTTGTTCAAAACGCAGAGACGCCCTTATACAAGGTGTTTCTGCGTTTTTAAATTAGATTGTTTAAAAATAAATAAACTTAAATTTCTTCAAAAAAGAGAGGTACCCGATTATGAAAAAAGTAGCTATTGTTATGGGCAGCGATTCCGACCTTGGTGTAATGGAAAAAGCAGCTAAAAAGCTGGAAAGCTTTGGCGTTGAATACGAAATGAGAATTATGTCCGCACACAGAACACCTGCCGCAGCAAGCGAATTTTCCGCAAATGCAAAGGACAACGGTTTTGGCGTTATCATTGCAGCAGCAGGCAAGGCAGCACATCTTGGCGGCGTGCTTGCAGCACACACAACACTGCCTGTTATCGGTGTGCCAATCAAATCCTCTACACTTGACGGCCTTGATGCACTTCTCTCCACAGTTCAGATGCCAAGCGGTATCCCTGTTGCAACAGTTGCAATCGACGGTGCAGAAAACGCAGCAATCCTTGCTGTTCAGATGCTTGCACTTTCTGATGAAGGCCTTGCGGCAAAGGTGGCACAGATGAAAATCGACATGGAAAACGCAGTGCTTGAAAAAGACAGAAAACTCAACAGCAAATAATCAGTCAGCAAATCAAAAATAAATATAACTATACTTGTATTTTTACAGGAGATGATTTTATGTCGATGTGCAGTTGTAAAATTGACAAAGAAATAAACGAAGAGTGCGGTGTTTTCGCCATAACAAGAACTGAAGACAGTTCCATTGATGTTGCAGGCGAAACATATTATGCACTTTATGCCCTTCAGCACCGCGGACAGGAAAGCTGCGGTATCACTGTTAACGATGACGGTGTTCTTGCAACAATCAAAGGCGTGGGCCTTGTACCTGAGGTTCTCACACCTGAAAAGATGGCTCAGATGCCAAAGGGCAATATGGCAATCGGCCATGTAAGATATGCACCAAAAAGCCAGATTGATGCGGTTAACGCACAGCCTATGGTTGTACGCCATGCAAAAGGTACACTGGCACTTGCTGCAAACTGTGCACTTATAAATGCGGTTGAACTCCGCAGAGAAATGCAGCAGCAGGGTACATTCTTCCAGACAGCAAACGACGCCGAAACAATGGCATACCTTATCGCAAGAAAACGTCTTGAAACACACAGCATTGAAGAAGCACTGGCACTTGCCCTTGAAAAGCTTGAAGGGGCCTACAGTCTTGTTGTGATGTCACCTACAAAGGTTATTGCAGCACGCGACCCTATGGGCTTTAAACCGCTGTGCATCGGCAAACACAAAGACGGATACATATTCGCCAGCGAAACCTGTGCACTCAACGCAGTAGGTGCAGAGTTTGTCCGCGATGTAAAGGCGGGCGAAATTGTTGAGATTGTAAACAACGAACTTAAGGTTTACCGCGAAGGCGTTGAGCCAAAAGGTCTCTGTGTGTTTGAATATGTTTACACAGCACGTCCGGACAGCGTTATCGAAGGCTGCAGCGTACACCGTGCAAGAAGAAGAGCAGGCGAGCTGCTTGCAAAGGCACATCCTGTGGAAGCTGATGTTGTTATCGGTGCACCGGACTCCGGTCTTGATGCAGCCCAGGGTTACTCTCAGGCAAGCGGAATCCCTTACGGTGTTGGTCTTCTCAAAAACCGCTACATCGGCAGAACATTTATCCAGCCGGTGCAGAGTCAGCGTGAAAACAGCGTTAAGATTAAACTTAACCCTATCAGCGAAACAATCATGGGCAAACGTGTTGTTCTGGTGGATGACAGTGTTGTCCGCGGCACAACCAGTGAACGCGTGGTAAGACTGCTTAAAGAAGCAGGTGCAAAAGAGGTTCATCTGCGTATTACAGCACCGCCTTTCAAATATCTGTGCTACTTCGGAACAGATATCGGCAAGCCTGAAGATTTGATGGCAAACAGAATGCCTATTGAAGATATGGCGGCGGCAATGGGTGCAGACAGTCTTGGCTTCCTCTCTCTTGAAGATACCAAAAAGATGGCAAGCGGCATCTGCAAGGACTACTGCGTAGGCTGCTTCAGCGGTGAATATCCTGTGGATGTTTCCAAAGCAGGTCAGGTTGATAAATTCGACAAGAAAATCACAGAAATCAAATAAGTTTTTAATTTTCAGTTATCATATATTTCAGCGAGGTAAAATTTATGTCTAACTTTACAGAAAGCTATGCAGCTGCAGGCGTTGACGTAACAGCAGGTTACAGAGCTGTTGAGCTTATGAAGGACAGCGTTAAGAAAACACTTACAGATGCAGTTCTCAACGGCCTTGGCGGCTTTGGCGGCATGTACGAACTTCCGCAGGGCTATGAAAAACCTGTTCTTGTAAGCGGTACAGACGGCTGCGGCACAAAGGTTAAACTTGCTTTCCTTATGGACAAGCATGACACAATCGGCATCGACGCAGTTGCAATGTGTGTAAACGACATCGTATGCTGCGGTGCAAAACCTTTGTTCTTCCTTGACTATATTGCAATCGGCAAAAACTATCCTGAAAAGGTTGCAACAATCGTAAGCGGTGTGGCTAAAGGCTGTCTTGACTCCGGCTGCAGCCTTATCGGTGGCGAAACAGCAGAACATCCTGGTCTTATGCCTGTTGACGAATACGATATCGGCGGTTTTGCAGTTGGTATTGTTGAAAAGGATAAAATCCTCAGCAACGACAATGTAAACACAGGCGACGTGCTTATCGCTATCCCATCCAGCGGTGTTCACTCCAACGGCTTCTCCCTTGTAAGAAAGGTTTTCAACGTTGAAAATGCAGACCTTACACAGTATGTTGAAAGCCTTGGCACAAGCCTTGGCGAGGCACTGCTCACACCTACAAAACTCTATGTAAAACCTGCCCTTGCAGTATTGGAAGAAGTTAACGTAAAGAGCATCGCACATATCACAGGTGGCGGTTTCTTTGAAAACATTCCAAGAGCACTTCCTGAAGGCAAAACAGCAAAAATCAGATACGAAGATGTAAGAGTGCTGCCAATCTTTGACCTTATAAAAGAAACAGGCAACATCCCTACAGACCATATGTTCTCCACATTCAACATGGGCGTTGGTATGGTTATGATTGTAAGCCCTGAAGAAGCAGACAAAACAATCGGAATCCTCAAGGCACAGGGTGAAGAAGCATACGTTCTCGGCAGCGTAGTGGACGGCGAAGAAGGAGTTATCTTATGTTAAGAGTAGCGGCTTTTGTTTCCGGCGGCGGCACAAACCTGCAGGCAATCATCGACGCACAGAACTCCGGCATTATCACAGATGCAAAGGTAGAGCTGGTTATCAGCAATGTTGCAGGTGCCTATGCCCTTGAAAGAGCGGAAAAAGCAGGTATTAAAACAGCAACTATCCGCAAAAAAGATTATGAAAACGCTGCACAGTGGGAAGATGCACTTGTAAAAGAGCTTAAAAAGAACTCCATCGACCTTATTGTGCTGGCAGGTTTTCTGTCCATCCTCAGCGAAAATTTTATAAAACAGTTCCCGAACAAAATCATCAACGTTCACCCATCACTTATCCCGTCCTTCTGCGGCGAAGGTATGTACGGTCTTAAGGTGCACGAAGCAGCACTGGCAAAAGGTGTCAGGGTTACAGGTGCAACAGTGCACTATGTAAACGAAGTTGTTGACGGCGGCGAGATTATCGCACAGAAAGCGGTGGAAGTTCTTCGCGGCGACACACCTGAAACACTGCAGAAGCGTGTTATGGAAAAGGCGGAATGGGTTATCCTGCCAAGAGCAATCCAGACAATAGCAGAGGATGTGGCTCTGGGCAACATCATCGCAAACACACGCTGTATCAGCGAAGGTGAACTTAAAAACAAAGCAAGGGAAGTTGCGGGTGTAAAGATTATCACACACGCATAAACCATTGAACATTTATACATACAAAAAGGATTTGATTATTATGAGAATAGCAGATTATCTTGCAAGCAAAGAATATCCTGGCAGAGGCATTATGGTTGGCAAAACAGCCACAGATATCGTTATGGCTTACTTTATCATGGGCCGCAGCGTAAACAGCCAGAACAGAATTTTTGAAGAAACAGAAGACGGCATCCGCACAAAAGCTTTTGACGAAAGCAAAATGGTGGACCCATCCCTTATTATCTATCATCCTGTAAGACAGGTTGGCGATGTGACAGTTGTTACAAACGGCGACCAGACAGATACAATCCGTGACTTTATGGTTAAAGGCGACAGCTTTGAAAATGCTCTGCGTACAAGAGAATTTGAACCGGACGGTCCAAACTGGACACCAAGAATCTCCGCAGCAGTAAACGCTGACGGCAGCTTTAAAATGTCCATCCTCAAATCCGACAAAGGCAACGAAGCACAGTGCCTCAGATACTTCTACGAATACGCTGCACCAATCGAAGGCGAAGCACGTATTATCCATACATACAACGACAATGGCAACCCAATCCCATCCTTTGAAGGAGAGCCAAAAACAGTTGTTGGCATCGAAGGCACAATCGACGAAGTTACAGATATGCTCTGGAACAGCCTTAATGAAGGCAACAAAGTCAGCCTCTTTGTACGTTTTGTAAACAGAACAACAGGCGAAACAACAACAAAAATTGTCAATAAAAACGTTTAATATAAACTGTAAGGAGAAATAAAATGACAGAACTCGAACTCAAGTACGGCTGTAACCCTAACCAGAAACCATCCCGTATCTTTATGAAAGAGGGAGAACTTCCAATCGAAGTTCTCAACGGCCGCCCAGGCTACATCAACTTTATGGATGCTCTCAACGGCTGGCAGCTTGTAAAAGAGCTCAAAGCAGCAACAGGTCTTCCGGCTGCAACAAGCTTCAAACACGTTAGCCCAGCTGGTGCAGCTGTGGCAGAACCACTTACAGATACACTCAAAAAGATTTACTTTGTAGAAGGTCTTGAACTTTCTCCACTTGCCTGTGCTTATGCAAGAGCACGCGGTGCTGACAGAATGTCTTCCTTCGGTGACTTTATCGCTCTCAGCGACGTTTGCGATGCTGCAACAGCAAAAATCATCGCTAAAGAAGTTTCCGACGGAGTTATCGCTCCAGGTTACACAGACGAAGCTCTCGAAATTCTCAAAGGCAAACGCAAAGGTGCTTACAACGTAATCAAAATTGACGAAAATTATGTTCCAGCACCTGTGGAAACAAAAGATATCTTCGGCATCACATTTGAACAGGGCAGAAACGAACTTAAAATCGACAAAGAATACTTTAACAACATCGTAACAGAAAACAAAGACCTTACAGATGCTGCAAAACGTGACCTTGCAATCGCAATGATTACACTCAAATACACACAGTCCAACTCTGTTTGCTATGTAAAGGACGGTCAGGCAATCGGTATCGGTGCAGGCCAGCAGTCCCGCGTACACTGCACACGTCTTGCAGGCCAGAAAGCAGACAACTGGTGGATGCGTCAGCACGAAAAGGTTCTCGGTCTCAAATTTGTTGAAGGCCTCGGCCGTGCAAACCGTGACAACGCCATAGACGTTTACATCGGCGATGAATGCGACGACGTTCTCCGCGACGGCACATGGGAAACAATCTTTGCAGAAAAACCTGAAAAACTTACAGCAGAAGAAAAACGTGCATGGCTTGACCAGATGAGCGGTGTTGCACTTGGTTCCGACGCATTCTTCCCATTCGGCGACAACATCGAAAGAGCTAAAAAATCCGGTGTACAGTACATTGCTGAACCAGGCGGCTCCATCCGTGATGACCAGGTTATCGAAACCTGCAACAAATACAATATGGTGATGAGCTTTACAGGCATCAGATTGTTCCATCATTAAAACAAATGTCCTTTTGGCACCAAAAGGACCAAAAGTGCCGCTGATTGCGACGCAGCGGACCCACGCCAAGAGGAACTCGGCACGCTAGCCTGTGCACATACGCTTCGCTTCGCACAGGCACGGTCGGTTGCCAGAAGCAACCCTCCCTTTTACGCCAGCCGATTATCTCTATAAGGGGCTATCGCCCCTAAACAACCCCAAAAGAACCCTTTAAAAATATCTTCTAATCCCACAAGGAGAAAAAATATGAAAATTTTAGTTGTTGGCGGTGGCGGCAGAGAACACGCAACCGTTAAAAGCCTTGCAAAAGAAGGCCGTGAACTCTTCTGTGCACCGGGCAACGCAGGCATTGCAAACCTTGCAACCTGTGTTGACATCAAAACAAACGACGTTGACGGCATTGTAAAATTTGCTGTTGAAAACAAAATTGACCTTGCAGTTGTAAGCCAGGACGAACCACTGGTTCTCGGCATGGTTGACGCTCTCGAGGCAGCGGGCATCCGTGCATTCGGTCCAAACAAAGCTGCTGCTATTATCGAAGGCAGCAAGGCTTTCTCCAAAGACCTTATGAAAAAATACAACATCCCAACTGCTGCTTACGAAAAATTCACAGAGGTTGCACCTGCTATCGCATACCTCGAAGCACAGGACTCTTACCCTGCAGTTATCAAGGCAAGCGGTCTTGCACTGGGTAAAGGCGTTATCATCGCTGAAAACTTTGAAGACGCAAAAGAAGCTGTTATCGAAATGCTGGAAGGCGGAAAATTCGGTGAAAGCGGCAGCGAAATCGTTATCGAAGAATTCCTCACAGGTACAGAAGTTTCCGTTCTTGCGTTCACAGACGGCAAATGCGTTAAGCCTATGATTTCTTCCAAAGACCACAAACGTGCATTTGACGGTGACAAAGGCCTCAACACAGGCGGTATGGGCGTTATCGCACCAAACCCTGTTTACACAAAAGAGGTTGAAGCAATCGCTTTTGAAAAAATCTTTATCCCTACAATGAATGCTATGAACGCAGAGGGCAGAACATTCAAAGGTGTTCTCTACTTTGGTCTCATCATCACAGAACAGGGTCCTAAAGTTATCGAATACAACTGCCGTCTTGGCGACCCTGAAGCACAGGTTTGCCTCTCACTTCTCGAAACAGACCTGCTTGAAATTATGAACGCTGTTATCGACGGAACATTGGAAGAAGTTGAATTCTCTAACCGTGAAGGCGGTGCAATCGTTGTTATGATGTGCAGCGGCGGATATCCTGAAGCTTACGCAAAAGGCAAGGAAATCACAGGTCTCAAAGAAGATGGCCAGAATGATAAATTCCACTACATCTTCCACAGCGGTACAGCTATGAAAGACGGCAAATATCTTTCCAACGGAGGCCGTGTGCTCGGCTTTGTATGCCTTGGCGATGACGTTAAGGACGCACAGGACAAAGTTTACGCAGCAATCGACGATGTAAGCTTTGAAGGCAGCTTCTACAGACACGATATAGGAGGAAAAAGATAATGGTATATCGCGTTTACGTTTCCAAAAAAGAAGGTTACAACAACGAAGATAAAGGCGTTCTTGCCGACCTTCGCAACAACCTTGGTATCACAAGTGTTAAAAAGGTTAAAATCTTCAACAGATATGACGTTGAAAACATCGAAAAAGATGTTTTTGACGGTGCTGTAAAGAGCATCTTCTCCGAAATGCAGGTTGACGATACTTTCGACAGCATCAAACTGACAGACAGAACATTTGCTGTGGAACTTCTTCCTGGCCAGTTTGACCAGCGTGCAGACAGTGCCCAGCAGTGTGTACAGTTTGTAACAGCAGGTATCCGCCCAACTGTTAAATACGCAAAAGTATACAAACTCACAGGCGATATCTCCGCTGAAGAATTTGAGAAAATCAAAAAATACCTCATCAACCCTGTGGAAAGCCGCGAAGCTTCCATGGAAAAACCAAAAACTTTGGTTGAAGTATATCCTGTTCCTGAAAAAACACCTGTTTTTGAAGGCTTTATCGATATGACAGAAGCTGATTTTGAAGGTTTTGTAAAAGAAAACGGTCTTGCTATGGATGCAGACGACCTTGCTTTCTGCCATGACTACTTCAAAAACACAGAAAAGAGAAACCCAACTCTCACAGAAATCAAGATGATCGATACATACTGGTCTGACCACTGCCGTCATACAACATTTATGACACAGCTTAATGATATCGTTATCGAAGATGAAAACATCAAGGCAAGCTGGGAAAAATATCTGGACATCAAAAACCAGCTTTATCCGGCAGGCAACCGCCCTGTAACTTTGATGGACCTTGCAACAATCGGTGCAAAATACTTAAAACGCACAGGAAAGCTCAAGAGCCTTGACGAAAGTGAAGAAATCAACGCATGCAGCGTAAAAATTGACGTTGACATCGACGGCAAAAAAGAAAAATGGCTGCTGATGTTCAAAAACGAAACACACAACCACCCAACAGAAATCGAACCATTCGGCGGTGCTGCAACATGTCTTGGCGGCGCAATCCGTGATCCACTGTCCGGCAGAAGCTATGTTTACCAGGCAATGCGTTTCACAGGTGCGGCTGACCCGACAGTGCCTGTAAGCGAAACAATCGAAGGCAAACTTCCACAGATTAAAATCTGTCAGACAGCAGCAAGCGGCTATGCTTCCTACGGCAACCAGATTGGTCTTGCAGCAGGTCACATCGAAGAATGCTACCACCCTGGCTTTATGGCAAAACGTATGGAAGTTGGTGCTGTAGTTGGTGCTGCTCCAGCTAAAAACGTTGTACGCAAAACACCGGAAAACACAGATGTTATCATCCTTCTCGGCGGTGCAACAGGCCGTGACGGCTGCGGCGGTGCAACAGGTTCTTCCAAAGCACATGATGTATCCTCCCTTACAGAATGCGGTGCTGAAGTTCAGAAAGGCAACGCACCTGAAGAAAGAAAAATCCAGCGTCTGTTCCGTGACGGCTCTGTTACAAGAATGATCAAACGCTGCAACGACTTTGGTGCAGGCGGTGTTTCCGTTGCTATCGGCGAACTTGCTGACAGCCTCCTTATCAACCTTGATATGGTGCCTAAAAAATACGAAGGCCTTACAGCTACAGAACTTGCAATCAGCGAAAGCCAGGAACGTATGGCTTGCGTTGTAGCAGCAAAGGATGCCAAGAAATTTATCAAAGCAGCTTCCAAGGAAAACCTCTCTGCAGTTATCGTTGCAGAAGTTACAGATACAAACCGTCTCCAGATGCTCAGTGAAGGCGAAATGATTGTTGACCTTGACCGCAACTTCCTCAACAGTGCAGGTGCAACAAAATACGCACAGGCAACAGTTACAAAACAGGGTCTTACAGAAGAACCAATCACAGAAGACGTTTACACAAAATGGGAAAAAATGGTTTCTGACCTCAACGTTTGTTCCCAGCGTGGTCTTGTAGAACGCTTTGACGCAACAGTTGGCGGAGGCACAGTGCTTATGCCATTCGGCGGTGCACGTCAGCTTACACCTGCACAGGGTATGGCTGCTCTTATCAACAGCCCTAAAGGCGAAGTTAACACAGCTTCCATCCTTACACACGGCTTCGACCCATACCTTGCAGTACAGAGCCCATACTACTCTGCATACTATGCAGTAATCCACTCTGCAGCTAAACTTGTTGCAGCAGGCGGCGACATCGGCAAAGCTTGGATGAGCTTCCAGGAATACTTCGAAAGACTCCGCAAAGAACCTGTTCGCTGGGGCAAACCGCTTGCAGCACTTCTCGGCGGTCTCGAAGCACAGCTTGCTCTTGGCATCGGTGCAATCGGCGGTAAAGACAGTATGTCCGGTTCCTTCGAATCCATCGACGTTCCACCATCACTTATCTCCTTTGCTTGCGGTGTTGCAGATGCAGACAATGTTATCTCTCCTGAATTCAAGGCAGTTGGCACATCCCTCTACCTTGTTGAACCTAAAAAAGCAGAAAATGGTCTCTACGATGAAGAAAGCCTTGTAAAAACATACAAAGCTCTCCAGAAAGCAATCAAGGACAAACGCGTTATCTCTGCATGGGCAATCGGCTTTGGAGGTATCGCAGAAGCTGTTACAAAGATGGCATTCGGTAATGCAATCGGTGTAAAACTTGATTCCAAACTTACAGCAGAAGAACTGTTCAGCAAAAAATACGGTGCATTTGTAGTTGAAACAGACGGTTTGCTCCGCTTCGGCAAAAAAATCGGTACAACAATCGATAAATACGCAATCCTCTACAACCGCAGACACATCAAACTTGACAAGCTGGAAAAAGCATGGGAAGCAAAACTTGAAGGTGTATACCCATCCAAGACAGCTCTCCAGCCTGCAAAACCTGTTGAAAACATCTGCTACGACTTCAAGGGCACAAGACCATCCCCACTTATCAAAGTGGCTTCTCCAAAGGTTATCATCCCTGTATTCCCAGGCACAAACTGCGAATATGACGTAGCAAGAGCATTTGACCGTGCAGGTGCAGACACAGAAATCTTTGTTGTCCGCAACAGAAAACCAGAAGAAGTTATGCAGTCTGCAAAAGACCTTGCAAAACTCATCAAAACAGCAAACATCCTTGCAATCCCTGGCGGTTTCTCCGGCGGTGACGAACCGGACGGTTCTGCTAAATTTATCATCTCACTTATGAGAAACCCACTTGTTGCAGAACAGATTCACGAACTGCTCAACAACCGTGACGGTCTTATGACAGGTATCTGCAACGGCTTCCAGGCTTTGGTAAAACTTGGTCTTGTACCATACGGCGAAATTGTTGCTCCAAGTGCTGATATCCCAACACTTACATTCAACTCCATCGCACGTCACCAGTCCCGTCTTACACACACCCGTGTTGCTTCCAACAAGTCTCCATGGCTTATGTACCACGAAGTTGGCGACTGCGTAACAGCAGCAACAAGCCACGGCGAAGGCAGATTTATCGCTCCGCAGGAAGTTATCGACCAGCTTATCGCAAACGGCCAGGTTGCAACACAGTATGTTGACCTTTGCGGCAACGCGACAAGCGACATCATGTTCAACCCTAACAACTCCATGATGGCTATCGAAGGTATCACAAGCCCTGACGGCCGTGTGTTCGGTAAAATGCTCCACGACGAAAGATGGTGCAGCCGCAACTACAAGAACGTTCCAAACTCCCGCGGTCTTGAAATGTTCAGAGGTGCTGTTGATTACTTCAAAAAATAAGAACCTTGCCGCACAGCATACGCTGTGACGATGCCGTGCATCTTACAAAATCAAAGATTTTGTGGCAAGAACCTTGAAACGCAAGGCTGAAAAGCGAGAGAAAATTAAACTTTCCATTGTGTTATAAGAACCTTGCCGAATGTGCTTTGCACATTTAAGGTTTGCACCTTCCCGCAGCTCACACTGCGGCGGCAAGAACCTTGAAACGCAAGACTTTTGTACAAACAGGAATTAATCTTTTCGTTGCGTTATAACAGCCTGCGTTGTATGTTCAAAAATATACACAATCTGAAGCTCCCGATTTTTTCGGGAGCTTTTTGTGTGCAGTTTTCTGCAGCAGATTGGCAACAATCCGCAGTTTTTCAAAGCTGAGGGAATAAAGGTGTCGTTGTTGATTTTTAAAGTGCAATATGGTAAAATAAATTGAATAATTATGTACGTAAGGTTTGTCTTTATGGACAGATAAAAAGGTGAAGCTATGGGCGAAAACAACAGCGTACAACTGAATAATAACGAGCCAATCAGAATTCTGCACTGTGTGGCAGGTATCAGCCGTGGCGGTTACGAGACATACATCATGAACCTTTACCGCAATATCGACAGAACAAAGGTTCAGTTTGATTTTCTCTACAGTTTTGGCGGCGTGTACAAAAAGGAAATTCTGGAGATGGGTGGCAGAATTTATAAAATTCCGTTCATTACAGAAAAAGGGCCTTTTGCATATACAAATGCAGTGAGAAAATTCTTCAGAGAACATCCGGAATATAAAATTGTTCACTCTCATATGGACAAGTTCTCGGGGCTTATAATGCGTGAAGCAAAGCGTGCCGGTGTGCCGGTGCGTATATCTCACAGCCACAGTGTGGCAAATGCAGGGCTGTTTATCTACCGTGTTGTAAAGAACTTCTACGGAACAATGATAAAGCCAAACTGCACACACCGTTTTGCCTGCAGCAAAGAGGCGGGGCAGTGGCTGTTTGGCAACAGAGATGATATTCTTGTTGTAAAAAATGGTATAAATCTTGACGACTTCACAGTAAGAGATACACGTGACAGGGAAAAATTTGTCATCAGCTGTGTTGGCCGTCTTGCTCCTGAAAAAAACCACAGCTTTTTGCTGGATGTGTTCAGCGAGGTATATAAACAGAGACCGGATGCACAGCTTGTGCTTGCGGGCACAGGCTCAGAGCAGGAAAGCCTTGAGAAAAAAGCGGAAGCTCTGGGTATAGGTGCGGCGGTTGATTTTATGGGCGACTGTGACAAGGTGTATGAACTTCTGCACAGAACAGATGTCATGTGCCTGCCAAGTCTTTTTGAAGGTCTGGGCATAGTGTTTGTTGAAGCACAGGCCTGCGGTGTAAAATGTGTTGCCAGTGACAGAGTGCCACAGGAGGCAAAGGTAAGTGATGATATCATCTTCCTGCCACTTGAAAAGGGTGCAAAATACTGGGCAGAGCAGATTCTGGCACTTGATACAACCGTAAGAAATGACAATCACAAAACAATCAGCCAGAGGGGCTATGATATCAGTGAAGTAAGCAGAAAATTGCAGGAATTTTATATTGAAAAAAATTCAGCTTGCGGAGAAAAGTGATGATTACTGTTTTTACACCTACATACAACCGTGGATACACACTTGGCGGGTTATATGAAAGCCTTGAAAATCAGACCTGCTTTGACTTTGAGTGGCTTATTGTGGACGACGGAAGCACGGATAACACCGAACAGATGGTAAAAAGCTGGCTGGACAACGGAAAATTTGCGGTGCGGTACTTTAAAAAAGCCAACGGGGGAAAACAAAGTGCAATAAACTGCGGCCTGCAGATGGCACAGGGGGAATACTTCTGGATTATCGACAGCGACGATACCGTGACACCAAACGGAGTGGAAAGCTGCCTCAGATGGCTTGATTCTCTGCCGGAAAAGGAAAAGTTTGCAGGTGTAGGAGGATTGCGTGGCGATAAAAGCGGCGGAATAATAGGTACAACCTTTGAAGGGGAGTATCTGGATGCCACCACACTGGAAAGAGCCGCAAACAATATTGGCGGTGACAAGTCGGAGGTGTTTATCACTTCGGTGCTGAAGGAATTTCCTTTTCCTGAGTTCAGCGGCGAAAAATTTGTGCCGGAAGCACTTGTGTGGAACCGTATTGCAAGGGCCGGCTATAAAATAAGATGGTTCAATGAAATTGTCCATATAACAGAATATCTCGATGACGGTCTTACAAAAAATACCGACAGACTGCTTATAAAAAACTGGCAGGGATATTCACTGTATGTAAAGGAACTTGTTCTGGGCCCTGCCTGTATAAAGGATAAAATCCTTATCGGCGGTGCATATTGTTTAAGAGGAATAAAAAAACTATGCAGAAAGTATTAAAACCAAAGCTTACCGTTGCGGTAGGGGTTTATAATGCGGAAAAATATATACATCAGTGTATGGAATCGCTTCTTGCCCAGACATTTACCGATTATGAAATCCTGCTGGTGGAAAGCGAAAGCCCCGACAGATGTGCAGAGATATGTGCGGAATATGCACAGAGGTATCCCTTTATCCGCTTTATTCAGTGTGAAAACTCGGGAGACACAGCAAACCCGAGGAATACAGCGATAGAGTGTGCACAGGGCGAATATATCACCTTTATAGATGCAGATGACCTTGTGGACAGGGATATGTATGCCACAATGGTGGGCTGTATGGAAAACGAAAAGCTGGATGCGGTGTACTGCACCTGCTACAGATTTTTCAACGATGATCTGTCCACAAAAAGCACAAGAAATATAAAAGAGGTGTTCTGTCAGAGCAGGGAGGAGCTTATAGAAAAGCTTATTCTTCCGCTTGTGTCAAACTTTGATATCGGATACGAAGTTACAGGCAGTATGTGTATGACAGTTTACCGCACAGATATTATAAAGGAGAACAATCTTAGGGTTATACAGCCTAAGATTGTTTTTAATGAAGATAATTTTTTCAACATCAGATATCTTTCCTGTGCCAAGAGGGCGAGAACACTGAATAAACCTTTCTACTATTACCGCAGAAATATGGCGTCCATAACAAATACCATCTATGAGCACACCGTTTCCGCAATGAAAGGCTTTGCTGACGAAACAGCTGCGATTATGAAAAAAATCGGTGTTTCTCCGGAAGAAATCAGTATGAGAAACAAAACAAGATTTATGGTTTCCTTTTCGGCGGTGGTCCGCAAGGTTTTTGACCAGAAACCACGCAAGGAAGCGATTGAATATATTGTCCGCAAAACAGAGGAAAACAATATAGACCTGTCCTACACAAAAAAGGAACTTGGCTGTGTGGAATTTCAGGTGAAGATTTTCTGGGTGCTGATGCGATACAGGCTTTATACACCGCTTTATCTTTTGGTAAAGCTGTATTCCAGACTTGTTGCAAGATAGTAAGCGGAGAAAGGGGAAGCGTAGTGAAAATTTTGTTTTCGGTTGGCGAACTGGAAAAAGATGTAAATGCCACAACAAAAATAGTGCTGCAGCTGGCAGAAAGACTCAGTTTTCTTGGTCACAGCTGCGTTGTTGCGGGTGTATGCAACGCTTTTCCGCAGGATGAGGAGAAAAACGGTGTGCAGATAAAACGTCTGCCTGCAGTTGCTCCCGTAGTAAAGGCCAGTGAGGCTTTTGAAAAGTTTTTCTCGCAGGCGGGCAGAAACCGCAATTCCTCCCGTATGGATTTTGTGAAAAGACATCCTGTTCACGGTATTTCTCTTTTTTTCAAATATCGTCCTGAATATTATAAAAAGGTGGAGCAGCCAAGATACCTCAAACAGATAAAGGCCATAGCAAAGGATTTTGCACCCGACGCACTGGTTTGTGTCTGCAAGCCGATACTTCCGGTGGAGACGGTGGCACTTAGCGATATTGACTGCCCGGTTTATTTTTATCAGGTGGACCCGTGGGGGTTACACCGTATTGACAATGCTGATGCCAGTGAGGATATAATCAGCAAAGAACTGGCAGTTTTTGAAAGGGCTAATGGGATATTCACTACCCCTGTGCTTAAAAAACAGTATCTGCATCATACAGGGTATAAAACATTTTCTCATAAAATACAGGCGGTGGAGTTTCCTAATATCAGGGAGTATAAACCATCGCAAAAAGCACAGTCTGCCATAGAGTTTGATGACAGTTATACCAATATCCTTTTCTGCGGTATTGTAACAGATGAATTCCGCAGCCCGGAATACACATTGAAATTGCTGGCTGCACTTTTTGAAAAAGGCGAAAGAATCAGGGTGTATTTTGTTGGGGTGAACAACAGTAAAACTCTCGACCGCTATATCAGAAAATATCCCGACAGTGTGTTTTTCCTTGACAGGGTAGACAGTGACACTGCCTTTGCCACAATGGAAAGGGCAGATGTGCTGTTCAACATATCCAATACACTGGACAATCAGGTTCCAAGCAAAATTTTTGACTATTTCTCAATGGGAAAACCTATACTCAATCTGCAGAAGATAAAAAACTGCCCTGCTGCAGAGTATTTTGAAAAATATCCGCTGTGCCTTACACTTAGAGAGTGGGCAGAGGCTGACATTGAGGAGATAAAGATATTTTTAGCTGAAGCAAAGGGCAAATATATTGATTTTGCACAGGTGGAAGAAATATACCGGGAAGCAACGGTAGAATATGTTGCGGATATAATGGAAAAGACCTTTGCAAAAAATGTAAAATAATAAATAAAGAAAACCCCTCAGGATAAACTGAGGGGTTAATTTTATGTAAGAATTTGAAGTGACCGATATTTATAGCCTATTTATCAGCCTTGTCTTCCTCGTCATTTTTTTCCTTTGCAGTTATTGCAATAGCCTGAACAAGCTCTTTCTGCTTTATTGTCAGCCGGCTTATTTTCAGCGTCATCAGGAACTGGTTTACAATAAGAACAAAGATGATAACAAGGTAGATAAGGTTGATTGGAGACTGAAAGCCCAGAGCGTATGCAATATTATACAGGGATTTAGGGAAGATGCTGAGAAGAATGAGAATCAGACAGAAGATAATCCAGAAAAGAGTATCTTCAATACGCACTGTGGATTTGCGGATAAGCTTCATGGCAAAAAGAAAGGTGAAAATGCTGCCAACGATGAGCAGAGCTGTAAGTATAGAACCCATATTAAATCTCCTTTCTTTTTCTGAACCACTGTATAAGTACAATGGAAACACCCATTTTAAACATATATTTGATTGCGTTTACAGGGTTTAAATAGCTTTCCCCTGCGGTGCGTTCTGCCATTTCAACCTGAACTTCGCTGATGGTTGCACCGTTTTTCAGCAAAAAGCTTATAGTGTCAGGTTCAGGGGCAAAGTTTGCGTCCAGTGCAAACTCCTTTATCATCTTGCGGTTGAACAGACGCATACCGCTTGTAGGGTCGCATATCTTTTTGCCTGTGGTAAGTCTCATTGCCCAGCTGATAAGATAGCTGCCAAACATACGCAGGCTCTTTGGTTTTTTAACCGTTACAAACCGGCTGCCGATAACGATATCGCTGTTTGTTGCCACCATACAGTCGATCATCGGCTGGATATATTCCGGCAGATGCTGACCGTCTGCATCAAACTGCAGCACAGCGTCATAGCCCATTTTTCTTGCGTAACGCAGGCCGGTCTGAAAACCGCCTGCAAGACCAAGGTTTACAGGCAGGTCGATAAGGTTATAGCCTCTTTCGCGGCAGATATCCGCGGTTTCGTCACGGCTGCCGTCATTTACCACCACATAGTCAAACTGAGGGTAGTTTTCTACAAGGTTGTCAACAACTTTTTCTATATTGTCTTTTTCGTTATATGCAGGGATAACAACTAAAACTTTCATACAATGTCCTTTATTTGTGTCTGTTGTAAATGTTCAGAAATTCTTCCGCAACCTGTTCCCAGGTGAAATGACGGACAAGATTTTTGTATGCATTTTCTGCACACTGTTTTGTATATTCTCTGTCTCTGAGGGCTGTCCGCAATGCTTTTACGATATCGGCAGAATCCATGGAATCGATGAGTATACCGTGGTTTTCGTCCTTTATCAGCTGCGGAGAACCACCTGTTTTTGTGGTGATAACCATTGCTTTGAGGGCAGCAGCCTCCAGTACCGAGGTGGAAAACCCCTCGGAAAAGGTTGGCAGACAGAAGATGTCGCTATTTTTTAAGAGTGCCAGACTGTGAGGGTAGCTCAGGTTGCCGGGAAGGATAAGGTTGTCCACTTTCATATCCTTTACCTGCTGCCACAGCTCTCCGTCACCGGCCATAACCAGCTGAACATCCGGGAATTCCCTGTTTATCTCTTTAAAGGCCTCTGCAAGGTTTACAACACCTTTTTCCTTTATAAATCTGCCTGCAAATGCAATGGTGGTTTTGTCTTTAAAATCTATCTTTTCAAAGAGGGTAGCTTCGCCATTTAAGGCGGTTTGTGCTACAAGGTCTGGGTCAACGGCATTGTAGAGACAGCCTTTGCCTTCAAGGCCAAAATGTTTCAGCCATTCACAACATGCAAGAGAAACGCCATAGAAGTTTTTGCAGTTGTGGTTGATATACCTGGCGGCAATATGTTCGTATGTGCTGCCAATAAAGCCAAGAAGTCCGTCACGGATAAGATGTGCTGTGCCGTGTTCCACAACAATGGCAGGAATACCGTTCTTTTTGCAGAAGCGGGAGGCCCACACACTGTTCAGATAGAACCTTGTCTGGATAATTGCAAAATCAAAATTTTTTGATGCCAGCTGTTTCTCTATGCTGCGGAACTCACCGCCAGGAACAGGTATGGAAAAACGCCTGTTCATTATCCATTTTACAGGTATGCGGTAAATCTCTATACCGTCTGCAGCTGTTTCGTGGCTTGGCAGATTCGGCAGGGAGGAGGTTAACACCGTTATTTTGTGTCCCTTTTCGATGAGTTTTTTTGCAAGGGAGTTTGTATATCGCTCTATACCGCCTACAGTTGGCAGATATTGTGCAGAAAATATTACAAAATTCAGAAAACTCACTCCTTTGCGTAAAATTTATGCCATCAGACATACTTAATCAATTTATTGTACCATATAGAAGTTTAAAAATCAATTAAGGCGGCAATATGGAATGGGGAAAGTGCCGGTTTTGCAGTCTGCAAAAAAGCTGACGGTACCCTCTGTACAAAATGGTGATGTTTTACGGCAAAGTTTTCTTGTGCGTAATGTTATGACACTATGGAACATTATGCTGCATGGCTGTGGTCACAAATTGTCTTTGACTGCCCCAAAAAATATTTCGATATATCTTTCAAGAGCTTTCTGTGCCTTGCGGTAAAGCCAGCTGCGGTCAGAAAAGGTTTCCTCTGCCAGTTTTGTAACACTGCGACGCTGGCGGTTGATATAAAAAGATGTGAGAATATCCCTGTCTTTGGCTGACAGCATAGCAAGAGCGTTGTCGATGTTGCTTACATATATTTTGTTGTATCTGAGCTGTTTTTCCATCGCTTCCAGCTGGGACAAATGGTGAATCATAAGGCTGTCACCGTCACAGGATTTCATAACCTTTTCCCTTGTACCCACACCGCTGTACAGGTCGTTTCTTTTCAGAAACTGTATGCGTTGACTGAGGGCTTTTATGCCGGATTTTAAATCGTTATAGTTTTTTAAATCAGACAAAGCCTGTTTTTTGTACTGTTCATATAACATTGCAGAAACCTCCTTGTAGAGATAAAAATGAGAAAAAGTTGCGTTTACGTAAAATATAATACCACTGAATAGGGGATGTGTCAATAAAAATACAACTGATAGTTGTGCAAAATGGAAACATCTGGCATAGGTAAGGTGAAATTATTTGTATTGGGTTGCTTTTCCGTTACTTGAATATTGTTTTTTTGCCGTATCTGAGGTATTATATTTTAATAAGGTAATATAAAGGAGAAGCTGTATGGACAAGCTTATCAGGGAAAGAAGAAAAGAGTTGAATATAACCCTTGAGGAAATCGGCGATTATGTTGGAGTTTCCAAGGCTACAGTTCAGCGGTGGGAGACCGGCGGCATTGCAAATATGCGTCGGGACCGCATAAAAAGACTCAGCGAAATTCTGCAGGTTGAGCCGGAGGAGCTTATAGGTATACAGCAGCCAAAACCTCTCTTTGTAAAGATTCCGGTATTGGGTACAGTTGCGGCAGGTGTGCCTGTAACTGCTCAGGAGGATATTACAGGCTACGAAGAGGTGCCTGCCCACTGGGTGGAAAATGATACCCTGTTTGCCCTGACGATTAAAGGGGACAGCATGGAGCCGCGTATGCTGTCGGGTGATGTTGTAATTGTTAAAAAACAGGAGGATATCGAAAGCGGCGAGGTTGCCGTTGTAATGGTAGGAGCCGAAGAGGCAACCTGCAAAAAGGTGGTAAAACACTCTGACGGTATAGTGCTTATCTCCAACAATCCAAAATATGCACCGATATTTTTCACCAAAAAAGAAACCGAGCAGCTGCCTGTGCGTATATTGGGCAAGGTTGTCGAGCTTAGGGTTAGATTTTAAAAGAACAATAAAATAACAGATAATCTGAAAAACCGATAAAAAACAACACCGATACTTTCACTTTGATTGTATCGGTTTTTTCGTTGGAAAAATGTAGAAAAATGCAGTATTTGCAATATTTTTTCAAAACTCGCAACATTAAACAACATAAAGCAACAAACTCGCACCATCAGGCAACATTTGATGTGATAAAATCAGAATATAAACCGGTTTATATAATTTACAGAAAGGAGAAATATTTATTGCAATAAATTAAAACTGAAAAATTGAATATATACACAACCCTTGAAGACAGAAAAAAGGCTAACGCATGGAGAAATCAGTATTATGATAAGCTGAAACAAAATAAGCTTAACCAGCCATCTGCCCTGGTGGGAAATACTCTTAACGGAACAGCGGCAGCTGTACCGTCATCTTCGGGCAGCGGCTCCTCAAAGAGCGGTGGCAGCAAATCATCTGCGACCACATCGGGCAAAACCGCAGGAGTGTTTGACAACATCAAACTGCCTTATGAGGACACTGTGGCACAGAAAAATGCCCAGAAAGCTGCAGATTTAAAGCGTCAGCAGGAGCAGTACAACGCACAGAAACTTGCCGAAAAGCAGGCTGCAGAGGCAAAGGCGGCACAGGAAAAGTATGCGAGGGAAAAATATATCGCCCAGATGCGTCAGAAGCAGATAGACGACAGGCTTATGGGCACGGGTATGAGAAGCAACCCCTATACAGGCACTGTGAAAACACCATCGGCAAATACACAGAGCCAGTGGAAAACAGGTGGCAATGAACAGAATAAAGCTTACAGCAATACAGGCCCAAACAGAGAGATGGCAAACACTGTAAAGCTGAACACGCCAAAACCTGCGGCGATATCCACGCCAAAACCTGCAGTGACAACACCAAAGACAGTTGTATCAACCGTCAAGCCAACAGGTCCGAATGTGCAGATGGGCAGCATCACCCAAAGTGCAAACAAGCCGCTGACCAGAGCCCAGCTGGAAAAGCTGGTGTATGGTATGACAGGCGGCGTGGGACCGAGCAGAGAGACTTCTCAGACACGCCTTGAGGGTAATCCTGAAAGTTTGTACAAGGCAGTTGAAGATTTGCAGAATAATCACGGCATTAATAAAGAAACTGCACGGACAAACCATCTTGACCCTCGCGGCCAGAATATCACTGATAAAATCATCAGCGATATCACCAACGAGATTAATATGGTTCGATATGGTGCAGACTATCTGAACGATGAAAACCATACCAACACAGTTGTAAGCAAAGATAATGTGTACTCTCTGCCACCACAGACAGTAAGTTCAGAACTGAGAAAAGCTCAGGAAAATGTGACTGTGCTGAAAAATGATAAAAAACAACAGAGGGATGAGCTTCTGTTCCAAAAAAATATGGCATATATTAAAGGATTTGATAGCCGTGACACAAGTGCTTTAGACAGCCAGATAAAACATCTGGACAGTGAAATTGCTATGCTGAATATCAAGGAAATGAAGAACAATATCGGATACGAATTTTGTCAGAACTATATCAAAATGTTGTCAGAGGCAAACAGAGATGATATACTGAAGATAATAAATGAATACAATCATCTTCCCTATTTCGGAAATATTGCCAATATGGCACGTTCTGCAAAAGGCGGTGTTGGCAAGGTCAAAGATGTTGTCTCTGTTCTTGATGAAACAAAGGTAAGTTCTTTTGAGAGAAGCAAAGGTTTCAGGGTGTTTACCAAAAGTGAACCTAAAAACGGATTCGTGGTAATACCTGATTATACCGTGGACAACTACGGGTTCAGAGATTACAAACTGTCTGTAACAGCAGACAATATCGATGCGTTGACACCTGACCAGAAAAACCTGTATAAAACCCTTGACAATATGCCTATATCTGAAGAGGTTTATGATTATCTTGGTAAATTGCCAAAGGTTCTCAATGATTTTGATGCAGGAAAAGCAGGCAGAGGTTTAACAGCTATAGGCTATGTGCTGGATGTAGTCGACTTTTTGTGTTTGGTGGCTACCGATTATGACAGCACAACAGATACTGTAAGCAAAGACACTACAAGAAAGGTAACTTCGATGATAACCAGCTGGATTGGCGGTCTTGCGGGTGCAGAACTTGGTGCGGCAGGTGGTGCAGCAATAGGCACGGCAATTCTGCCAGGTGTTGGCACGGTTGTCGGCGGTGCTATAGGTGCTATTGTGGGCGCATATATTCTCTCCGAAGCAGGCGAAGAGGCAGGTATGTATCTTGGAGGAATAGACTATGACACAGGAACAACAATCGAATATCACCTCGAAAGAGGAAGATAAAATATTAAAGGTCAGACAAGGCGGTGTGGTCATATGGGGTGCAGGCAAAACACCATACTGCAGTTATATGTTCATCCCTCAGGAGCATGAATATGAGTACAAAAAAGAGATTATCGAAGAGTTTTATAGCATAGGATATGACATTATAGAACATTATTCACAAAACAAAGTGTGCATGATATGTTGTTCATATGATATAAAAGAAAGAGAAGATGATCGCAAACATAAAATGACTCCACCTGTTTATGTGGAAGACGGAAAGGTAAATGAGTTTAAACAGTATCTTATAAACTCCAACCGCAAAGACTTAATCTGGACGGATTATATGTATTATGTTTCTAAAATAACAAAAAGCAAATTGTTAAGGCTGTTTGGCTTTAAAGAGATACGTAGCTATGCCCGCGATATATATATCTTACAGAAAAAGATGGATCTTGATATTGTAAAAAAAACAAGAGTATGTGACCAAGAGGGGTTAACTGGGAATGTAGCGGTATTTATATATCCACATTCAGAAATCAAGCATAAAGAAAATGACAGAGAAACTGTTATAAGCTATGTGCACGACAGAGATACTCTGATTGAAATATGTATATCTGATTTTTTTGCAGATGTGAATATTGAGTTTAACCCCAAATATATCACATACGACCAGCTTTTAAAGGAAATTGAACCGATATTCAACAAATACGGCTGGAAATTCGGAGATATGGAAAACCCATATATAAAAGCTTTAAAATGCGATGTAAACTGCCTTGAATGTGATGACTTGGCATGTAACTATAACCTTAAAGATAATGTGGTTTATCATTATGTCTACCACAGGGTAGAAACTGATTAATAAAACAATAAAGCGGAGAGTAATCTCCGCTTTTTGTTGTAAATATGGGGTTGTGGTGGTAAGATAAGAATATATAGAATACCACATCTTCCATAGCTTTGGCGGTCTTGCATGTGCAGAACTTGGTACTATGGCAGGTATGGCGGTAGGTACAGCACTGTTTCCAGGGATAGGAACAGTAACTCTTGGCGCTGTTGGTCTGATTATCGGTGCCAAAATCTTATCAGATTTATCAGAAGATTTAGGTGTATACCTTGGAGGCTTGGATTATGGAGCAGAACAGGATATCGAACAACACATTGTCAGAGGAAGATAAAATACTGACAGTTAGACAGGGAGGCAATTTATTTTGGACTGCCTATGAAGAACCGTATTTCAGTTTCTTGATTTTACCAAAAGAGCATGAACAACAGTATAACAAAGATAATGTGGAAGAATTTTTTAATATAGGGTATGATATCATTAAATATTTTTCTAAAGAAAGAGTTTGCCGAATTGATGCGATTTATTCAGTAAAAGAAAGGGAACGGAGCTATAGGAAAGTATATTTTCCACCTGTGCATGTTGAGGATGGCAAGGTAAATGAATTAAAACAATATCTTGTGCAAGCCGACCGCAAAGATTTAATATGGGCTGACTATATGTATTATGTTTCGCATATCACGGAGAGTAAACTGCTAAAACTATTTGGAACTGAAGAAGTTCGCAGTTATGCTCGAGGGTTATATATTTTACAGGAAAAGCTTGACCTTGAACTTGTAAAAAAGGCAGAAACAGATGATTCAGAAATATATAACAGAGGAATACAGATTTTTATATATCCTCATTCAGAAATTTTACACAAGGAAAATGACAGAGAAACTGTTATAAGTTATGTTCATGATAAGGATTTTTTTGTAAAAATAGGATTTGGTGATGATTGTGCAGAAATATATATAAGGCCAAACCCACGATATATCACTTATGACCAGTTGCTCAAAGAAATTGAGCCTATTTTCAACAAATATGGTTGGAAATATGGAGAGATGACCAACCCTTATCTGAAGGCATTTGGTTGTAATGTGGAATGTAATAACTGTGACAGTTACTGCTATCACAACATGAATCCTGAAAGGAAATTGGAAGAAGAACGTATAAACCGAAAAAATCCAAAACCAGAGCCTAATGGTGCGTGGTATTAAAGCACAATATCAAAAGCGGAGAGTAATCTCCGCTTTTTGTTGTAAATATGGTTTTGAGATGGTAAGATAAAATATATAGAATACCACATCTTCCCTGATTTTGGCGGTCTTGCAGGTGCAGAACTTGGTACTATGGCAGGTATGGCGGTAGGTACAGCACTGTTTCCAGGGATAGGAACAGTAACTCTTGGAGCTGTCGGGGCTGTTGCAGGAGCAAAAATTTTGTCAGACTTAGCAGAAGATTTAGGTATTTACCTTGGAGGTTTGGATTATGGATCAGGAACAACAATTGAACAGCACCTTGAAAGAGGAAGATAAGATTCTTAAAGTTGTTCAAGGCGGAACATTGATTTGGGATGCGTATGAATTTCCCTATTTTGGTTTTTCTATTGAGCCTGCTGAACACAAACAGCAATATCAAAAAGATGTTATAGAAGAATTTTTTGATATCGGATATGATATAATCAGACATTTTTCTGAAAACAGAGTAATTCGTACAATGGCCTCTTATGAAAAAAAGGAAAAAGAATATTATTCTAAAAAAAATAAAAAATATGTAGAACCTGTTTTTACAGAGGGTGGAAAAGTAGATGAATTCAAACAATATCTAATAAATTCTGACCGCAAGGATCTGATTTGGACAGACTATATGTATTATGTTACCCATATAACTGATAGCATTTTAATGCGGCTGCTCAGCACAAAAGAGCTGCACAGTTATGCACGGGATATACAGATATTAAAGGAAAATCTGGATATTGAGCTTTTAAAAATGGCTGCAAAAGCTAACTTTGAGAATGATGAAGAAGAAACACTTGTATTTGTATATCCTCATTCCCAAATACAGCATTGCGAAACAGACAGAGAAACTGTAATAAAATATGTTCAAGATGATAATTTTATTGTGTATTTATGTTTTGATGCTTGTCATGCAAGTTTTTTCGTAAACCCTAATCCACTATACCTCACCTATGACCAGTTGCTCAAAGAAATTGAACCGATTTTCAACAAATATGGTTGGAAATATGGAGAGATGACCAACCCTTATCTGAAAGCATTCGGTTGTAATGTGGCATGTAATAATTGTGACAGTTACTGCTATCACAACATGAATCCTGAAAGGAAATTGGAAGAAGAACGCATAAACCGAAAAAATCCTAAACCAAAGCCTAATGGTGCGTGGTATTAAAGCACAACATCAAAAGCGGAGAGTACTCTCCGCTTTTTGTTGTAAAAAGCATTTTTTCTTTTCAAAAATATAGTTTTTACCCGTTTTTTTCAAAACTCGCAACATAAAACAACATAAAGCAACAAACTCGCACCATCAGGCAACATTTTATGTGTTATAATGGTATCGTAGAAAAAATGAAAGGAGGCAGACAGCTTTCTTGTTTGGGAAAGGAGGATGCGATGAGCCCCAGACAGAAAAGGAATATCTTCGCCAATTTAAGCAGAGCACTGGCTGCAAAGGTGACGGACAGTGTTAGGGAGGAGATAGGCCAGGTTCTAAATGTAAATACCGAAAAGATGACGGCAGGTCAGGCAATAGCCTATGCTCAGGTGGCAAAGGCTATAAAAGGAGACAAAAATGCCTTTGAGGCTATAACCAATGCCACAAAGCAGGAGGATTTTAAAGAGGAAAAGGCCTTCAGCGTGGAGATAAAGGTTGTGGATTAGAGGTGATGCGGCATTAAAATTGAAATAACAAAAAAACAGCAGGAATTTATCAACAGCACGGCAGACGAGGTTTTGTTTGGCGGTGCAGCAGGCGGAGGCAAAAGCTACGCCCAGTTGATAGATTCCTTTTTGTATGCAATGAAATATCCTGCATCAAAACAGCTTATACTGCGACGCACTTTGCCCGAGCTGGAAAAAAGCCTTATCCGTGTTTCACTCGGTCTGTTTGACAGCTCGGTGTACAAATATAATGCTGCCAAACACACAGGCATCTTTGTCAACGGCAGTATAATCGATTTTGGCTACTGCGACAGGGAGAATGATGTGTACAAATATCAGTCGGCAGAGTATGACGTTATCCGTTTTGATGAACTGACACATTTTACCGAAGATATGTATATCTATCTTATGAGCCGTATCCGCGGGGTTAATGACTATCCCAAGCAGATAAAAAGCAGCACCAACCCAGGAGGTGTAGGTCACAGCTGGGTTAAGGGACGGTTTATCGACAGATGTGTGGATGGCATATATTCCGACGGAACGGGCACACGGCAGTTTATACCTGCAAAGGTCAGTGACAACAGCTTTCTGATGAAAAACGATAAAGGATATATAAACCGTCTTAACCGCCTTTCCGAAAAGGACAGGCGTGCACTTTTGTACGGAGACTGGGATATATTTGACGGACAGTATTTTTCCGAGTTCCGCCGAAGTATCCATGTGATAAAGCCATTCAGTATACCAAAACACTGGAAAAAATATTTTACCATGGATTACGGGCTGGATATGTTTGCAGGATATTTTATCGCAGTGGATACCTTTGGCAAGGCTTATGTATATAAGGAAATATATAAGCCGAACCTGATTATCTCTGCAGCGGCAAAGGAAATTATTGCGGCGGAAGAAAAGGATATAAGCCTTTACTATGCACCGCCTGATCTGTACAACCGCAGACAGGATACAGGCAAAAGTGTGGCAGAAATTTTTGCGGAATACGGTATACTGCTGGCAAAAAGTGAAAACAACCGTGTGCAGGGCTGGTATAACCTTAAAGAGTGGCTTATGCCATATAAGGATGAAGCCGGACATACAACAGCAAACCTTGTGATTTTTGAAAACTGCACAAACCTCATCCGCACACTGCCTGCCCTGACCTTCGACAGGACAAACCCCAATGACGTGGCAAACACTCCTCACGAAATTACCCACGCTCCCGATGCTTTACGGTATTTTGTATCGGGCAGACCGTCACCGGCAGTGGTTAAACAGATGGAAGAAGGAGAAAAAAGCTACGACAGGCAGATTGAAGATTTTATCAGTTACTGAAAGGAGAAAAAATGGCAAATTACACTTATGTCACCCTTAATGACGGAACGAAGTGGAGGATTAAAGGCAACGTACAGCCTCAGGTGGGCAGCGGGCCTTACCGATATGTGACAACATCCTCCGCTTCAGCGTCAGGCACTTCATCAACAGCAAAAACGGCAGCAGCCACAGCCAAAGCTCAGGCAGCGGCGGAAACAGCTGCAAAAAAAGCGGCGGCTGAGGCAAAGGCACGCAGAGAGGCAGAGTTGGAAGCAGAGAGAAAGGAAAGAGAGCGTCAGGAAAAGATTGCGGCAATCAACAGCAGCAAAGCAGAAGAGCTTAAATATCTTGGTGAAAACTACAACAATCAGAAAGAGGCAGCGAAGCTTGCATCTGATGACAATATGCGAGAACTGTATATTGCATATATGCAGGGATTAAAGGGAATACCGCAGCAGTCGGCACTTTGGGGTGCGGGCGGAGAAATTGAAAGCATCAGAAACCGCAGCCGCATGAACTATGAGGACAACCGTGCAAAAGAAAACCGCAGCTATGCTGGTATTCTGGGTGAAATCCAGAGAAAATATGACGATGATCTGAGAGAGCTGGAGGCAAAATATCTTCAGCGGCTGCTGGATATTTAGGAGGCTGCCATGGTATTTGTAATAGGTTTCGCAGCAGGGCTGGCACTGGGGCTTGCGTGGTATAAATATCTTTACCTTGAAAGATACGAGAACAGCGAAGTGCTCTGCAACGAAAAAGAAAAGGACAAGGAAATACAGAAACAGCTGGAAAGGCTTATAGCTTATGGAAATGACAGGTAGGTGAAAAGATGAAAGAAAAGAAAATAACTGCCGACAGCGTGTGGCAGGAATATCAGAAGGACCTGAACTTTAAAGAGGACCTGGATCTTTTTGACAAGACAAAACAGCATCACAACTTTTTTCTGGGCAGACAGTGGGAGGGGCTGAACGCTCCCGATCTTGAAAAACCTGTACTGAACTTTGTAAAAAGGGTTGTAAACTATCTTATCAGTGTGCTTATGGTGAACGATATTGCAGTTAACCTGACAGGTGCTGAGGGGGAAGAGGAGTTTCTCGGTCAGATAAGGGGCGAAATTGAAAATGTAAATGAGAAAACACGTTTCCGTGCCAAGCTGAGAAGGATAATCAAGAATACCGCCATTGAAGGTGACGGTGCAATCTATGTGCGTTATGATGCCGACACAAAGGCGGTGGACAGTGAGATTATAAACAACACAAACATTGTGTTTGGCGACAAGACAAGTGCGGAGATAGAAAGACAGCCCTATATAATTCTTGTAAAACAGATGGCAGAGGAAGTGTTTGAACAGCAGTTTCCGGATGTGCAGGAGGATGCGGTGTACACAGATGACCACAGAGACCCAAGCATAACAGTGCTTATCCGCTTTTATAAAAAGAATGGCAGTGTGCATTTTATCCAGACCACACAGCACAATGTGCTTACAGAGGAGACAGATACAGGACAGAAACTGTACCCTGTTGCATTTATCAACTGGGAGGCTGTCCGTGACTGCTGCCATGGCATAGGTGCAGTGGAGACTATTGTTCCAAACCAGATTGCAGTAAACAAGCTGTGGGCCATGGCATTGCTCTATCAGAAGAACAATGCTTTTCCAAAGGTGTTTGTGGACAAAACAAAGCTGGATAAGTGGAATTCTTCCCCCGGTGCAGTTATGGGGGTTATCGGCAACCCTAATGATGCGGTGGCAACCAGTTTCCGTCCGCACGATATGGCAAGCCAGCTTATGAGTATTGTGGACAAGACCATCGCATATACAAAGGATTTTATGGGTGCAAACGATGCGGCACTGGGCAATGTCAACCCGACAAACACCTCGGCTATCATCGCACTGCAGAAAACTGCCGTTGCACCTCTGGATCTGCAAAAACAGGCACTGTATCAGTTCGTTGAGGACTATGCACTTATTGTCTGTGATGTTATCAGAGCTCATTATGGCATACGGACAGCGGTGATTGACGGTGAAATTGTTTATATCGACTACCGCAATATCGGCGACAATGCAAAGCTTACTGTGGATATAGGTCAGTCTGAATACTGGAGCGAATCGGCACAGATACAGACACTGGATAACCTCTTTACAAAAGGTATCATTGATGATGCCCTTGTATATCTTGAAAATATCCCTGACAGGGTTATGCCGAATAAAAATAAAATTATTGAGGATATCCGCAGAAGACAGCAGGAAGAAGATGAGGAAGAACTGACAGAGGAGGTGCTTTATGATGAAACTGTGTAACTGTTCAATGCGTCCTATGGGTATACTTGAAAGCAAAGTGGTTATGGAGGACGGCAAGCCTTATCAGCAGCTGGCTTTCGGATGTACCAACAGGCACTGTACCGAGTATAAAAAGGTGAAGTGGTATAAATGCATTAACCTTCTGGACAACACAGATGTAAAGGAAAAAGAGGTGTAGATTCCGGTGTAAAACCGAAAACCGGATTCAGACCGGAATTATATAAAAATTATCATTTTGTATTTTAGTTTTGTTTTTCTGAAACAGGCAAGGAGCTTTAAAAGAAGAACAGAGCTTTTTTTATGCCCAAAAGGGCAGAAAGGATTTAATTTATGACAGAAAACACCATTTCTATAGATGTGATGGCAGCAGATACAGCAGAAAATGAATTTTCTGCTGCAGAAACTGCGGAAAACAGCAAGGCTGCACAGGGAAACGACTGGCAGGATTACGAGGAAAAAGAGTCCGACGATGTGCAGCAGGCTGTCAGCCCTGAAGCAGAGGAAACCACCGAAGCAGAGGGGAAAAAGATGAAACTCACGGTATACGGTGAGGAATATGAGATGTCTTTTGAGGAGGCAAAGGCAGCGGCACAGAAAGGTGTGGCTTTTGAAAAGGTAAAAGCCCAGCTTGCCAATGCCAGAAACAATCTTCATCTCAGAACGCTGGAGCAGATTGCCGAAAGAAAGGGCACAACCCTTGCCCGGCTTGTAAGTGATGTTGCCCACGAAGAAGAAAGAGCCAGACTTATCAGTGAGTATGGCGATATCCATCAGGTGCCAACCCATGTTATTGCCGAAAGCGTGAACAGACTTGCAAAGCTCAGAGAAAATCTGCAGACAGGTCAGTTTGCTCTGGCGGCAGATGACTGGAGCAGTCAGCTGAGAGAGTTTATGGAGGATAACCCGGGCAATAAACAGATTCCCGACGAGGTTATCGAAACTGCAAAGCAGACAGGCAATCTTGCCCTTGCCTACAGCGACTACAACGCACGACAGCTGGCGGAACAGCTGGCCAGAACCAAGGCCGAGCTGGAGATGCTTAAAGCAGAAAAAGAAACTGCAAAAGGCACAACACCTTCTGCAAAAAGCGTTGCTGCAGCGGGAGATTGTGAGGATGACAGCTTCCGTAAAATGATGCGAAGCACCTGGTAAAAACAGCCGGAATATATTTCTGCAGGATGTCATAGTGCTTTTGCAGGAATTTATCTGCAACGACTGCAATTACAGCATAAAATCTGTATATCTTGTCGCAGAGAACAGTCGGACAGATTCAGCTACCGGCAGATAACATTATTAAAAAAGAAAAAGGAGAATTTATTATTATGGCAGAAACTTTTAACATTAACTTCAGCAGAGATATGAAAAAAACAGTGATTGAAACAAGTCTTGTTGCACCACATCTCACAAATGAATTTGAATTTACAGGTGCAAAAACAGTGCGACTTTCCGCACCTGTTACAGTGCCGATGAACAACTATACACGCTCCGG
Source organism: Oscillospiraceae bacterium (assembly GCA_015067145.1). Classification (GTDB taxonomy): domain Bacteria; phylum Bacillota; class Clostridia; order Oscillospirales; family Ruminococcaceae; genus RGIG3102. The sequence goes on from SVNA01000005.1 coordinate 82,773, forward strand.
TGCAAACCGTTACGGCGAACCGCAGGAACTTAAAGATGCAATCCAGGAGCTTACACTCACACAGGACAAGAGTTTTTCCCTTACAATCGACAAGGGCAACAGCAAGGACAAAAATGACAGCGAGGATTTTGCAAAGAAGATGCTGACACTTCAGCTTTCTGAACGTGCAATCCCAGAGTTTGACCGATATGCCCTTGAAAAACTCAGCCATAAGGCTGGTATGATTGTAGGTAAGGACGAAGCACTTTCCAAATCCAATATCGTTGAACGTATTGCGGACGGCACAGTGTTCCTTGATGATGCCGAGGTTGCACAGAACAGCAGAACACTTTTTGTTAATGCTTCTGCATACAAGCTTCTCAAACTTTCCGACGAGTTCAGCGGTGTGGACAAAATTGCCGAAAACGCACTCACAAAGGGTGTGGTAGGTCAGTTTGACAATATGAAGGTGGTAAAGGTGCCGAAAGGCCGCTGGCCAGAGGGCGTAAACTTTATCATCGTTCAGAAAAATGCGGCAACAGCACCGGTAAACATCGATGATGCAAAGGTGCACAAAGACCCTCCGGGCATTAACGGCAACCTTCTGGAAGGCAGAAACTATTACGATTGTTTTGTTATAGCCTCCCGTGCAAAAGGTGTATATGTGGAAGTTGACACAGCGACAGCGGAAATCTGCACAGCACCTGAAATTTCTGCAGCAGGTGCACTTACCTCTGCAACAGCAGATGCACAGTTCAAATATACTCTTGACGGCTCTGACCCAAGATACTCTGCTTCTGCAGTGGCGGGCCAGCCGGCAGATGTGGCAGCAGGCACAACAATCAGGGCTTACGCCTACAAAACAGGTCTGTTTGACTCTGCAGTGACAGAAAAAACAATTTAAGCGGATAAAAAAGGGGTACGGATAATTCCGTGCCCCTTAATTTTACAGAAAGGAGATATATATGCAGGTAAAGGACATTTACGAAAATGCACTGGCACTGAATATAGCAAAGACAGCAGATGACGAAGAGCTGGAGTTTTTTGGCATAAAGCTGTTTAACATTCTGCTGTCCGAGACAAAGGCCTACAACGACTGTATCCGCATAAAAAAAGGGATGAAACAGCTGGAAAAAGCCCCGACGATTATCTCACTTGAGGATGAAATGCCCTACGAAACGGAACTTTATGCCCCGTTCAGCTACGGGCTGGCATCTAAGCTGCTGGCAGCACAGGAGGAGATGACCCTGGCTTCGCTTTATCACAATCAGTATATTACTTTGCTTGATATGGCGACGCCGTATGTTCCTGTGGAGGTGTGCTGATGTACAGTGAGAAAAAAGTTGTGAGTTACAGAAATCTGCGTGGTGTGGATTTCTCCCGCTCAGAGTCTCTGGTGGATAAAAATCACTCGCCGTACTGTCTCAATATGATGCCTGACAGCAGTATAAACCCTGTGAAACGCCCCGGCTGGCAGACGAAATACTCCCTCAGTGAAGAGATATACAATATCTGGTTCTGCACTATAAAAGGCAAGAAATATATGCTGTGTCACTGCGGTGACAAAATTTACAGGCTTGGCGATGAGGCAGTTTTGCTCACAGAGGGCATCGGCAAAGGCAAAGGCTGCGGTTTTTATGCAATAAGCGGAGATAAAGGATATTTTTATATTCTGACCACAGAAGAACTTCTCCGTTTTGATGGTGAAAAGACGGAAAGAGTTTCAGATTTTGGTTATGCCCCGCTGGTTACAATCGCAAAAGGGCCTCAGGGCGGAGGTGAAAGCTATGAGGATATCAATCTGCTGTCGGAAGTACGCAGAGAGAGTTTTATCGGTACAGAAGAGGAACTGATTTATCAGCTTGGCACAGATAACATCAGCGGGGTGGAAAAGGTGGAAAGTCTGCAGGAAGACGGCTCCTATACAACGCTGACAAAGGACACAGACTACACAGTGGATGATACACTTGGCAAAATCACCTTTGTTTCTGCAAAGCCGACACCGCTTTCGGGCCATGACAATATTATTGTGACATACAGGAAAAAGGTGGAAGGCTACAGGGAGCAGATTGAAAAATGCACCATCAGCACAGGATTTGGCCTTGGCGGTGAAAACAGGATTTTCCTCAGCGGCAATCCTCTCTGCCCCGAAAAGGACTTCTGGAGCGATGTGCACAGACCGGAGTATTTTCCTGACCTTAACTATGCAGTTGTCGGCAGCGGTCAGACAGCTGTTATGGGCTATCTCAGGCTGGGCGAATATCTGGGCATAGTAAAGGAAAGCAACGGTCAGGACACCTCTCTTTTTCTGCGGCGTGCGGAAAAGAAGGAGAATGGTGATGCACTGTTTACGGTGCACAGTGGTATAAGCGGTGTAGGTGCCATAAGCAAAAACTGCTTTGCGGTTCTCGGTGACGAGCCGCTGTTTTTATCGTCCCGCGGGATTTTTGCGGTGGCAAACAGCACCATCACCAGCGAAAAGGTAATAGCCAACCGTTCCTATCAGGTGGATGCAAAGCTGGTAAAAGAAGATAATCTGGCTGATGCAGTTGCCTGTGTGTGGAAGGATTTCTATATTCTGTCGGTGAACGGCAACTGTTATCTTCTGGACAGCCGACAGATTGCCCCGGCGAAGAGCGGAGAGAAAAACTCCCGATACGAGGCATATTTCTGGAATAATGTGGCGGCCAGGTCCTTTGCGGTGGATGGAGATACCCTTTGGTTTGGCACGGCTGACGGGCATATACGCTTTTTTAAAAATGAAGATATAGGCAATGAATGCTATTCCGATGATGGGGCAGCCATATATGCTGTGTGGAAAACTGCTGTTGAGGATGAGGGATGTATCGAAAGATTTAAAACTCTCATGCGGAAAGGTTGTCTTGTATCGCTGAAACCTTTTGAAACATCCAGCTGCAAGGTGTACTACAGTGTTGACGGTGGCAGGGAACAGCTTGTGTCGGCAGTTCTGCTTGATATCACAGGGGCATTTGAAAAGGTGGATTTTTCCCGCTTCACTTTCTACACCAATACAAATCCTCAGGAGCTGTATTTCAATAAAAGACAGAAAAGGTACAAGCGTATCCAGCTGATATTTGAAAACGACCAGCCAGACGAAGGCTTTGGCCTGATGGAAATCGTGAAGACATACAAAATAATCGGACACAGCAAAAACAGGAGGTAAGGATGAAGATTACAGATTTTGATATAAATGAATATAACGTCAAAAGTGCCCCTGATACACTCAAGGCAGAAGGTAATGTTACACCAAGGGATATCAAGCATATTTTTGACCGTCTGCCGGAATTTATTGTACAGAAGTTCAATGCTTTTGTGGACTATGTGACAGGCAGTTTTTATACAAAGGAACAGACTGACAGTGCTATCTCCCAGAAAGTTACGGAAATAGGTGCAGCGGATATGCGTAAATCTGTTTATGATGCCGACAACGACGGGGTTGTAGACAGTGCCATGCGTGCAGTAAGTGCGGAAAATGCATATAGTCTTGGCGGACAGCCTGCCGAATACTATGCGGGAAAAACTGAGGTTGAAGCAGCACAGCAGACAGCACAGCAGGCATGTAATGCGGCGGAGACAGCACGGGCTGCAGTGGACAGCAAGGCAGATGCTGGCCATATACATTCGGCAAGCACCATTACCGCCGGTATATTTACAGGTGATGTTGCGGCATATTCAATAAACCGTGCCACAGGCTGTCTGCGTAATATCGAGGTTCGCACAACAGATGCAAACGGCACTGTGCAGAGTACAAACAAAATTATTATGGTGCGTAAGTAGGTGATGTTATGGCGATTTACGATAATGACGGAACGGTAAACTGTGAAATCGGCAAACTGTATGACAACGACGGCACAGCCGGTTATCAGACAGGCAAGGCGTATGACAATGACAGCACCGCCCATGTTGAAGTTTACAGTGCGGGAGAAACTTTGTATCAGAACGGTATCTGCGGCAGTCTTCTGGGCAGCTTTGTCATCACAAACAGAACCAACACGTCCGGATTTAAAATCACTGACACAGATGTGCAGTTTACAGCGGTGTCAACATCTGCACATGGGCCTGTACTTGCGGTGCGTTCGGCAAACAAGATAGATGTAACCGATTATTCAGCGATAAACCTTGATACAAGAGTTGCGGAAAATGACGGCATGGGAACATATGTATGCCTGACAACTGCAAATATCAATGTATACAACCCAACTGAAATAGTTTCAGGCACACAGGTGACTATAACCAACACATCCAGCCAGAAAAAAACAATAAATGTATCGAAACTGAGCGGAAGCTACTATCTGTGTTTTGTGCTGGCAGGTGCAATAACTCACGGCAGCAACACGATATATGCAAACAACATAACAATGGAATAGGAGAAACGATATGAACATTGAATTTTTGAACGGA
>SVNA01000006.1 GCA_015067145.1 Oscillospiraceae bacterium
ATATATTAAGGAAAATATGAAAATAATCCATATAATAAATTAATGTGTAATTGTATTGCGAAATATTTAATTTTCGTAAAGTATATTACTTTACGAAAATAATATTCCATATTAATTCATCATATTTAATATATTATACCTTATTAAATTGCTGTTTTCAACATATTACGACAAACATATTGCACAATAAAACTTAATATTTGTTGTATGCAAACAACTTTAGGTTTATTTGATGCAACTGTATGTAAGTTATTTATATTTTGTGCCGTCAGAAAAGCAGTCAGCAAAAGGAGATTTTATGGCAAAAAAAGGACGAAACATTTACAAAAGAAAAGATGGCCGATGGGAAGGAAGATACAAAAAGGGGTATGACGATAAAGGTAAAATCAAATATGGATATGTGTACGGAAAAACCTTTACAGGGGTAAGGGATAAATTACGTGATTTTCCGCTTATTGAAAAAGAAAAGATTTATCAGCCGACAGAAATCAGATACAGCCATATACTTAACGAGTGGCTTGAATACATCAGACTGAAAGTAAAGGAATCTTCATATACAAGATATTACCAGATTGTATACTCACATCTGATACCAAATCTCGGCAGTTATAAAATAGAAGATATAACCCCACCTGTGATAAACAACCTTGCTTTAAAGCTTTTGAAAAGCGGGAGAACAGACAACAAAGGAGGATTATCCCCCAAAAGCGTTTCAGATATAAATTCCGTAATCAAAAGCACAATTTTATTTGCCAATGTCAAAGGTTACACTGTAAACAGCAATATTAAGCTATTACCAATCCGACAATCAACACAATCGATAAGGGTTTTGTCTGTTATGGAGCAAAGTTTATTATGCAAAGAGCTTCTCAGCGAAACGGATTTGATTAAATTCGGCATTTTATTAAGTTTGTACACTGGAATACGTATAGGTGAAGTATGTGCACTAAAATGGGAAAACATTGATGTCTCCAGTGGAACGCTGTATGTCCGATCAACCATGCAACGGATAAAAAACACCGATGCAGGTGCAAAAACAAAAACAAAAATAATAATTTCGGCACCAAAAAGCGAAAATTCGGTACGGGATATACCTATGACATTTTTTCTTGCGGAAAAAGCCAGACAGTTCAAAAGTGATGATAACAGCTATGTTCTGACCGGTAAAGCCAATAAATTTATCGAACCTCGGACACTGCAGAACAACTTTAAAAAATACGTGGCAAAATGCGGGATAGAAAACGCCAATTACCACTGTCTGAGACACACCTTCGCTACGCGGTGCATAGAGCTGGGGTTTGAGGTTAAAACATTGAGCGAAATACTGGGACACTCAAACGTAAACATCACATTGAACAGATATGTGCATTCTTCCTTTGAATTAAAAAAACACGAAATGGAAAAATTAATAATATAAATCAGCCGTCAAAAAAGTAGTCAAAGAGCAGCAAATCCTATTATAAAAGGACTTTCTGCTCTTTTTTCGTAAAGTAATATACTTTACGAAAATTAAATATTTCGCAATACAATTACACATTAATTTATTATATGGATTATTTTCATATTTTCCTTAATATATTCAGCATCATCAACACCTTTCACAGACTCATCAGAACAGCAAAAATGCAGCAGACCTGTGTCTGCTGCATTTTCATATATTCACTGTTTTTTCATCATTTCCCCTGCTGTACGCCACAGCGGCAGTATCCACAGAAAAACCGCAAAAGGTATGCTGACGGCACTTCCGCCGATTGCCGCCAGCGGTGTGGCACTGGCTATGGACCACGGGATAAGCGGTGCTGTCACCACCACGGTATCTTCCAGCACAAGTGCAAAGCGGCTGTTATCTTTTTCAGTGTGCTCTGTCAGCTGATGGGTAAGCATAATTGCAAGGGTCTGGTTGCAGGCCATTGCCCCCGCCACAAAGCTGGTGAGCAGGGTGGAGGTGAAAGGATTCGTCCTTTCCGCCAGTTTTTCCACAATATGCTTTATGCCGTCAAAAAGACCTGTCTTCCCGAAAATTCCGCTGTATGAGGAGGATATACACACAATCGCCGCCACACGCAGCATACTTACTATGCCGCCGCCCGACATCATTGCACCAACCTGTGCATCCTGTGCGGTGTAGCCCATAACGATAATTTGCGGCAGTTCTGCCAGCGGTATGTTCTGCAGCAAAGCACAGATTGGCAGAGCGGAAAGTATGCTGACCGTCATTGCCGCCTTTACACGCACCTTAAACGCTGACAGCACCACAATAACTGCAGCAGGTATAACCGCAACCCAGTGGAGACGGAACTCCCGTCCGAAGAGGGCATGCAGGTCGGGAATTATGCCCTCGCCTGCCGAGGACAGCCCCATAACAAGATATATACCGCAGGTGATAACAAAAGGTACCACACAGCTTTTCACCATATTTTTTATATTGTCGAATATATCGGTTTTTGTCAGCTCCGAAACCAGCAGTGCACTGGTGGAAACAGGCGAGCATCTGTCGCCGAAGAAGGCTCCCCCCAGCACCGCACCGCCCACAAGCACAGGGTTTACATCCATTGTTGCCGCCATGGTGATACAGATTACCCCCATTGTTGCCGCCGTGCCGAAACTGGTGCCGATGAGCAGTGAGATAAGACAGTTGAGCAGGAAAGTCATCAGTATAAAGATGCGGGGATTTATAAGCTGTGTAACCGAACAGACGATAAAAGGTATTGTGCCCGCTGCACGCCATAAGGCTGTAAGCATACCGATAAGCATAAAGGTTATGAGAATATTTTTTACTGTTTTTACACCCTGAAAGGATATGAGTGCCAGCTCTTTAAAGGAAAAGCCTTTTGTTCTGCCGTAAAGCCAGAAAATCGCAACACCTGCAACAAGAGCATAGAGAATGGAAAGATCCAGTACAACGCAGAAAAGCAGTGCTGCACAGAACAGCCCGATGATGATAATTTCCATTGTTGCACCTCCCTTTTTCTCTTATATTCACATTACATTATATACTACACAAAACTTTAAAAACAATCAGCTTTGGCAATTATTTTATTTAAAAACGAAAACGGACATCAAAAAGACGCCCGTTTTTTGTAATTTTTATTTATTTTTATACAAATTGTATAAATTATCCTCTGATTTTATCTCTTACAGCTTTGAAACCTTCAACATTATTGAAGAGATAACCGCCGATAAGCTGCATCATCTCGAAGTCCTCTTCACTGTCGATATCCAGCACCGCTGTGTCCTTCATCAGGTAGAGCATACAGGTTGTCTCCCAAAGGATGCCTGTTGTGTTGGTGCGGAGAAACTCGGTTTCAAACACATACATGGATGCGTTAAGGTCGTAGATAGCAGGTGCCTGCTGGCGTGCTGTGAAAACCACATCCTCGATAACCTTTGTCACGCTGCCGTCCTTTTCGGCTTTAACCATATTAAAGAAAGGGTTACGGCGGCTTGGGCAACCACTGAATACAAGGCCTGCCTGCGGGTTGTTGATTTTCATCTCGTAGATGCCCAGCACATCGTCAATCTGACGCAGCGGGCTGGTGATATCAAGGTCGATGAGGTAATCATAGAAAACACGCTGTGTGCGTTCCATATATGAGAGGGAATGCTGGAACACCGCCATCTTTGGCACAACGTCACCGCACAGTTCCTCAGGTCGTTTGATAATCCAGGTCTCGGGATATTTTCCCCCGACCAGCTTTATTAAATCTTCGCTGTCTGTATTGAGGCAGATATCCACCTGTGCATCCTTCACCCTTTCCTTAAAGTCAAAGGCGGAGCAGAGTGTATAGTAAACCAGCGGTTTTTCAAGAAAAACCTTCAGGTTTTTGTTTTTAAAGCCCTTGCTGCCTGCACGGCCGCAGATGGTTATAAGAACTCGTTTCATAGCTTAAATCTCCTTGCCTAAAGTGAGTGCAAGCACCTTGTTTGCCTTTTGCGGAGGGTTGATGTTTTCCGCCTTGCCCCCCATAATGTCCAGAACATAATTGATTTCGCGGACAAAACGCATATTTGCTTCTTCGTTGCAGTTGATAACTGTGCCGTCAGGCATCTTTACGCTGCCCTTGCCGAATTCAGCCTCGATTGTACCTTCAGAAACAAACACCTCGCAGGTGCGGCGGTATTCGCGGCCAAAGTAGTCCAGGTGCACCTCGCAAAGCTTGTCCTTGTAGCGTGCGATGTAAACGGAAAGGTCGTCGCTGTCGATTTCAAGGTCAGAATATGTGCCTTTGAAGTTGTAGCTTTCCTGTGGGAAGCCGAACAGGTCCACCATATAGTCCAGCTCGTGGATAAGGTCGATGGTTACGCCGCCGCCCATTGCACGGATTGCACTGTAAACCTTGCGGTAGTCCTGTGTCGGACGCCAGCCCGGCAGATAGCTGGAGCAGATAATGCGGACAGAGAAAGGCTTTTTGTCTGCCAGAATTTCTTTCAGCTTCATATATGCACCGCAGTAACGCATAGGGCAGGCGATATACGCATTGGTTTCGTCAAGACCAAGCTCACTGAGGTCGTAAACACAGTCCTCGAAGATTGGTTTTTCGATAAAGAAAAATTTTGCCTTGCCTTTGAGGTCCTTTACCGCATTGTAGTGCAGGTTTGTCGGGTTTGTGATAAATGCAAGGTCGTAAACTGTGTCGTCCAGCTGTGTAATCTGTCTTGCAATCAGAGTTGCTGTCTCCTGTGGCAGTTCACGGAGTGAAGAACGCAGAGCGGTAACTTCCAGTTCAATGCCTCTTTTCTTACAGGCTTCTGTCAGGTTTTTAAGATGGCGTGTGCCGATGGAGCCGATGCCCACAAACAAAACTTTCATTATTCTATACCCTCGATTTTATCCATAACGCTGATTGTGTAAAGGTCCTTTTCAAAGGAGTATTTTGCTGTTTCGGTGCCCTTTACAACAGCGAGGAAGTTCTGCATTTCGTCCACATATGCGTTTTCAACGATGTTGTCGCTGTAGCGGCTGTCGTGTTCAAAACTTTCGTATGTATTGATAAATTCTTTTTCCTTTGTCTCGTTGTTGAATTTCCACAGTGCCTTTGGGTTGCCCTCCCAGAACAGGTGGAGACCCTCGCCGTACACTTCAAGGTTACGGACAGCCTTTGGACAAACCACGTCAACGCTCAGCACACCTCTTGCACCGCTTTCGTGGGTGAGGGTTACAAAGTATCTGTCGTCAAAGTCGATGTCAAGGTCTGTCACCTTGTTGGAAACCGAGTACACATCTGTAACCTTGCCGAAAGCTTCGATAAGCCAGGGCATCTCGATGCCGAAGATTTCGCGGCAGCCGTTGGTGCGTTTGTTGCCCACAAAGAAGTTTTTGTAGCTTTCCCATGGATGCCAGTCAGGCAGATACTGACCTATGTGGTAGATGTAGCTTACAGGCTTTTCGTATTTTTTAACCTGGTCGAGGATAAAGTTGATTTCGCCGCGGTAGAGCATTGTGGAGGAGAGGAAAAGCACTGTACCGTTTGCTTTTGCAAGTTCCATAAGTTCTTCGTAGCCGTCCTTTACAAGGTTAAGTTCTGTAAAAGAGTTGATTTTATATGTGAGCAGTTCTTTGAGGATTGCATAGTGGCTCAGCGGTGCTGTGCACACAAATGCAACGTCAGGTTTTTCTGCTGCTGCTTCGGCAATGGAGCCAAATGTTCTGTGGCCCATTTCCTCCACCTGATTTCTGCGTTCATCCCATGTGTCAACGCCGATAATTTCGATAGTAGGGTCGATGCCCTTTAAAAGTCTGATTCTTCTTTTGCCCATAGAACCAAGGCCAACAATCAATGCTTTCATATCTGTTCTCCGTCATAAAAAATTTTAACTGTATTCTGGCCGGAACTTAAATATTCCACAATTATTCCTGTAATTTCCTCGCTTGGCACAACACCCTTGTCGTAAGGGCTTTTTGCTGTGGCGGCAACTTTTGCAAATTCTGCGGAAAGTGCCTTGTGCAAGCCGTCCAAAATGCTGTTTTTATCGTCCTTTGTGCAGATAACGTTTTCGGCAATATATCTGCCTTTCTGTCTGTCACCGATATTCACCGTCGGCACCTTGAAGGTCGGGGTTTCCACCACACCGCTGGAGGAGTTGCCCACCACTGCGGCACAGTGGCTCATAGCACTCAGATAGCGTTTTAATCCAAGAGAGAAAAATGCTTTTGCTTTTTCGGAATGTTTTTCGCAGTAGCTGTCCACCATAGCGTTGATGGCTTCTCCCCCTGCGTCTGCATTGGATTTGGTGAAAATCATATTGTAACCACTGAGCCCATCCAGTGCATCCAGCAGATTCTGCATATCCTCTGTCGGTGTGCCCTTTTGGGTTTCTGGGTGATAGGTGATAAGCAGAAACGGTTTTAAATTCTCAAATTCCACGCTGTTTTCCAGCTCTTCCAGTGTCATAAGCGGCACATTTTTGATATTTTCGTCCCCAAGACCGCCAACGTTGTGGACAGTTGATGGCTGCTGACCAAGACGCAGCAGTCTGTTATAGCTGTCATCACAGGACGGAAAGTGCAGGTTTGCCATAGCCGTCATACAGTGGCGGTAAAAGTCGTCCTTTGCACCTACCGTTACATCGCCGCCCGAGATATGTGCTATGGGCACACCCAGGGCAGATGCAGCCGTGCATACGGCGAACATCTCGTAGCGGTCACCAAGCACCAGCAGCAAGTCTGGCCTGTCGTAGTGGAACAGGGTTGTGAACTGCTCCACTGTATAGGCGATGGTTTTTGCCACGGCGGTGTCGTCGTTGCCGAACTTCAAGATATCCACCTGATATTTCGGTTCAAATCCATCGCGGCGGATTTCTTCGATTGTATTGCCGTATTCCGCTTTTATATGGGTGCCTGTGGCAACCACGCAAAGCTTTATTTTCTCTTCTTTTTCCAGCCGTGCACAGACAGGCTTTAACAGGCCCCAGTCGGCACGGGTGGAGGTTACAACAAAAACTTTTTTCATAAAAAACCTTTTATCAAAAAATGTATTTTTCAACTTTAAGCACAATGATGCTTCGCATGATACTTTTGTGACCAAAAGTATCCAAAAGTCCCGCTGATTACGATGCAGCGGACCCACGTAGGAATATGTACCGAATTGCCGCCCAAGCCGTATAGTGCTACTGCGTACAAATGTCCGTACGCAACGCACCCGTGCCTGAACAATTTCTGCGGCGATACATATCTGTTATAAGGAGGGTGCCGCCCTCCATCACCCCTCCCGATTGATATTCGAGGGTATGCCCTCGAGCTCCCAAAAGTATCTTCAGAACCAAATTTACATTTCAATCAGTTCATCAATTTCAAAGTCGCGTTTTGCGGTTTTGCCGATAACCTCGTACCACTTCATAGGGCTGATACCGTTACCCGGGCGTTTTACTGTGAGATTTTCTGCTGTGAAGGTTTCCCCTGCTTTTATTTCCACCCTAGCAACTATGCTTTTGCGTGCTATGTCCTTGTTTTTGGCTTCGCTTTCGGTAACTGTCTTAACGCCGCTGCCCAGCACAAGTTCTGTGTTGCGGATTGCCTTTACAAGTGCCACCAGCTCGTCAGGGCTCATGCTTGCAGCGTGGTCAGGGCCCTCCATATTTTTATCAAGTGTAAAATGCTTTTCGATAACCTCTGCACCAAGGGCTACTGCGGCAAGAGGTGCTTCCAGCCCGAGAGTGTGGTCGGAATAGCCGATTTTTGTTCCGAAGTTCTTCTGCAGATCCAGCATTGCCTTTACGTTTGCATCTTTAAGCGGTGTAGGGTATTCTGTGTTGCAGTGGAGGATTGTAACATCTGTTGCACCGTTTCTGTACAGCACATCGAGGCTTTCCTTAACCTCTGCTATCTCGCACATACCTGTGGACATAACGATAGGCTTTTTAAGCTGTGCTACCTTTTCAAGATATGGCAGGTTTGTGATTTCCCCTGACGGAATCTTCCACACAGGCATGTCCATTTCTGCCAGAAAATCTATGCTGTCCATGTCAAAAGGTGTGGAGAGGTACATAATGCCGATGGAGTCGCAATATTCTTTGAGCTCTCTGTGTGCTTCAAAGCCAAAGTGGATTTTTTTAATCATCTCCAGCTGGCTTTCGTCCGCACCTGTTTTCTCTTTCTGATACTCTGCTTTCTGTGCAAAGCGGCTTACCACCAGTTCCGGCTTTGCGGTCTGATATTTTACAATATCTGCACCTGCGGCTTTTGCCACGTCCGCCATCTTTTTCGCAAGTTCAAGGGAACCGTTGTGGTTCACGCCTGCTTCGGCAATAATCAAAACTGACATATATATTCTCCTTATATGTTATTTGTTCTCATACTTAAGTTTATTTTATCACAATTTTAATATAATAAAAAGATTTATTGTTAAAATTATACCAGTAATTTTGCAAGCATAAAGATAAAGCCTGCAAAACAAAAACCGCATCGGGATTTTGGCCCGGTGCGGTGATTTTTTATACAAAGTTTTATCTATCTGCTCTCCAGCTTTCTACGCATATCCTCCAGCTCTTCCAGCTGGCCCATATCCATCCAGCTGTTTTCGCTTACAGGGTAAACGCCCACCTTTTCCCCAAGATTTCTGTACTTTTCGATAATATCAGGGAAGCCGCATCTGTGGTTTTCCTCCAGCTCGTCAACAACACGTTTGTCCACTATGTACATGCCTGTGTTGGTGAGGAAGTTCATTGTCGGTTTTTCGGTGATGTCCTTAATGCCGCCGTCCTCGTCCAGTGTGAAGACGCCGTAAGGGATTGTCACGTGTTTGAATGCACATACAACTGTAATGATATTGCCCTGCTGCTTGTGGAACTTGTATATATCGTTGTAGTCCGCATCGATGAGCACATCGCAGTTGGTGAGGAAAAACGGTGTGTCGATTTTTCCTTTGAGCAGGCTTAAACCACCACCTGTGCCAAGGAACACTTCCTCTTCGGTGAAATCAACGTTGTAGTCCTTTTTCAGCTCGTTGAAATAGGCCTTTATCATATGCTTTTTGTGGTTTACCACAAGGTTGAAGTTCTGACAGCCAAAGCTGTTGAAGCGGTCGATAATATGCTCGATAATTGGTTTTTCTCCCACAGGGATAAGAGGCTTAGGCAGAATTTTTGTGTATGGATAGAGACGTGTACCAAGACCACCTGCCATAATAACAACAGGAAGGTTGAGGGTTTTCTGTGCTTTCACAGTGTTTTCGTCATAGAAAGCAACCTCTACAATTCTGCCCTCGTTGTCCAGCAGCGGCAGAGCGGAGATTGATTTTTTAACCATATATTCGGTAGCTTCGCTTTTGTGTGCGATGCCCAGATATTTCGGGTTGTAGTTTGCCACCTTTGAGATTTTATCGCTGAGGCTGCCGCCGTGGATGATGTGACGGCGGATATCCGCATCGGTAACAACCCCCTTGAGTTTAAGTTCAGGGGCGATGATGAGTATCTGTCTGCCTGTCTGCTCCAGCTGTGTCATAGCGTCCAGCACGGTGATTTCTTCGCTGATAAGGATTTTGTCAATAAGCATATTGTAGTCCTTTTTGTTTTCACAAACTTTTTTATTTGCCAAGCTGATATATCAGCATATATATTTACTCGTTGGGTGTGACTTTTGACAGCAAAAGTCACCTGTATAAATTATCTTACTCTGTGATTTCCAAGAGTCTCTCTGCCACAACCTTTGCATCTTCGAGAGAAAGATTGGTTGTGCAAGGGATGTTCATTACACGTTCAAAGTAGTACTGTGCTCTGGATAAATCTGTTCTCTGTGCATCCTTGTATGGTTCAAGGTCGCTGATAAGCTTCCAGATTGGTCTTGTCTGGATTTTTGCCTCGCTCATGCCTGCAAGGATATCATCTGTGGATTTGTCTGTGTCCTTGAGAAGTACGGAGTAGAACCATTTGTTCGCACGGATATCCTCACGGAACGGAAGAATTTCCAGCCCGTTTTTGCCGTGGATGTTTTCTTTGTAGAAGTCGTAGTTGCGTTCCTTGACTTCGATAAATTTTTCAAGACATTCCATCTGTGCAACGCCCAAAGCTGCCTGCAGGTTTGTCATACGGTAGTTGTAGCCGATTTCGTCATGGAAGAAACGCACCTCGTCACTTTTCGCCTGTGTGGAAAGGTGTTTTGCGTGTTTTGCCCATTCAGGTCGGTTGGACACCAGCATACCGCCGCCGCCTGTAGTGATGATTTTGTTGCCGTTGAAGCTGTAACAGCCCACATCGCCGATGGTGCCCGCAAATTTGCCTGCGTATCTGCCTGTCTTTATGTAGCTGCCAAGAGCTTCGGTGGAGTCCTCGATAACGATAAGGTTATATTCAGCGGCAATATCCATAAGTCTTTCCATATCACAGATGTTGCCGAAAACGTGAACAGGCATCATTGCTTTAACGTGAGCACCTGTGTTTTTGTTGTAGGTTCTGCCGTCGCGGATTTCGCAGTTTTCACGGAGAAAAGTGAGCACGCTGCCAGGGTCCATACAGAGATAGTCGTCGCAGTCCACAAAAATCGGCTCTGCATTTGCGTATTTTACAGGGTTAACCGCCGCAATAAATGTGAGGGTTGGCACGATAACCTCGTCCCCTCGGCCAACACCCGCCACGATAAGTGCAAGGTGCAGTGCCGCTGTGCCGCTGGCAGTTGCCACCGCCTGTGGCATTTTAACGTAGGCTGCAAGGCTTTCCTCAAATTTTGTAACATAGCCGCCGCCTGTGGAAACCCATGTGGATTTTACTGCGTCGTTTACATATTTTTCTTCGTTGCCTTCAAAGTTCGGCACCGATAACGGAATAAATTTTGTGTTCATTGTATAACCTCCGTTTGTTGATATCTAAGCGTTCAAGTGATTCTTCAGGGGTTGTTTAGGGGACGGAGTCCCCTTGTATCGATATGCGGCTGGCGTCAAAGGTCAATGCACCTATAAATATGGCAAGGCCGCCGAATGGCATGGCCTGCCGTCATCTATGGGGGTGACAGAAAATTTGTAGAGCTTTGCGGAGCAAATTTTCGTCAAGAGGGGGCAAAGCCCCCTATGAAAAAGGTCGCAGACCTTTCCAGTGCCACTTTTGGTACTTTTGGTGTCAAAAGTACGTATACCGACAAACACCGTTTGCCATACAGTTCATAGACAACCGTCTGTGCTTTATGCCACAAAAACTATTGCCTTTGCTGTAAAGTAGTATGCTGCAAAGAGAAGTGCCGCTGAGATAAGGCTGAAGACAAAGCCCGCCCACATAACGGTTTTTTCGCTTTTTCCGGCATAGCTTTCGCAAGGGGCTTTCATATAGCTACGGAGCCAGTATGCCACCACCATCAGTATGCCGAAGATACCCGGCAGAACATATCGCATCTGTATGCCGATAACCTGAGGCAGCGTTACAGGTGTCCATGTCAGGTACATGCCTGTGAGCACCACTGCATAGGTGAGAAGTGTTGTGGCAAAGAAAACAACTGTTTTTGAAAGGTCCTTTTCCTCCATGAGAGGTGCGTTCTTTGCACCTGCCCAGAGAAGCATTACAGGTGTTGCAAAGCTTACAAGCTTTATATCCACATCAATCCAGCCCAAAAGCCCCCCTGTTGAAAGGAAGAAGGAGTTGTTACGCAGTGTGTCAAGGAAGACAGTAAAGTAACGCAAAGGATTTGAAAGGATAAACATAAGCTGTGCAGACGGGTTGGAGTCCTCCATAGTCCGTGGAATTTCGCCATAGTTGGAGAGCAGACCGACCAATATGCCCATACCCTGATATACTACAAGGAATGTCACAGCAACGATTGCCAGATACTGCCATTTTTTGAGTTTTATATTCCATTTATCCTTGCCGGGCATAAGCAGTACAAGAAGGATAAACACAATATAACTTGCCTTGCTGGTGCAGAGCACTGCAAAGGCCGCCGCAAAGGCAATCGCCTGTTTTTTGGAAAATTTATCGCAGAGCACGGTGCTGAATACAACAAACATAAGGCCAAAAAGCATACTGTCGTTGTTGCAGCTGGCAGCGATAAAGAGTGTAAGGGGCATTGCCATTATGGCAAAGAGCATCATGCGGAAGCGTTTTGCCCAGCTGAGTGCCACATAGCAGCAGAAAGCGTAGAATGCGAGGTTCATAATTCTTGCAAGATAGTAGCAGATGAGAGCATCCCCGCCAAAAAGGCGGCCGATGAACACCCCCAGTGCCTGCGGGAGATAAGGGATAATCTGGAAGATGATTATGCCCACCTTTTCCCCTGTTCTGCCGCTGGCCACACTGTCAAAGTAGATATCAAATCGGTCAAGAATGCTGTTGCCTTTTACTGCAGGGTAACCGTTGCGGTACGCCACAGGGAAAGCTTCCATAAGCAGATAGACATCGTTCGGCCATTCCTGATTTTCATCAAAGTGGAAATCACCCATACCCATTGCGTAGCTTCTCATATAGTGGCTTGGTTCGTCCGGCACCTGGTTCGGCGGTGTGATAAGGGCAAAAGCTGTGCCGCTGATAAAGATTATAACCGCCATAAGCAGAGCGGTGTTGTTTCTGCACAGTTTATTGGCAATAACTGCCACCGCGGTGATGCCCAGCAGTATGCCGAACAGCACCAGAGTGCCCTTTATCTGGCTTATCCACTGGGGTTCATACACCACGCGGACAAAATACACCGCAAAAAAGGCAAGGCAGAATAAAAGCAGACAGCCTATACCCCCAAGGAGCACAGGCTTTTGCTTTATACTGTCACATATTTTTTTGCATTTTTCTGTTAAAAGTTTTGATTTTTCTGTCATAAATAGCTGACCTTAAAAAAATTTATTAAACATTGTAGATATCAGGTTTATAACGGTCAAGGTTGTGACGCATCCATTCGATTGTTTCGGCAATACCCTGTTCAAATGTGTAGTTCGGCTTCCAGCCTGTGAGGCTGTTGAGCTGTTTTGCCGTACCGAGAAGGCGGTTAACCTCGCTCTTTTCAGGACGCAGACGCTGCTCTTCGCAGATGATGCGTGCGTTAGGGTTAATCTGACGGATAAGCTCGTTTGCAAGGTCGCCGATGGAGATTTCCTGTTCTGTTGCGATATTAAGCTCTCTGCCGATGGTGTTGTCGTGGTTTGCTATGGTCACAAAACCGTTTGCTGTGTCCTTAACATAGTTGAAATCACGTGTTGGTGTAAGGCTGCCAAGCTTGATTTCTTCCTTGCCGCTTAAAAGCTGTGTGATGATTGTAGGGATAACAGCACGTGCGGACTGGCGTGGGCCGTAGGTGTTGAAGGGACGCACGATTGTAACAGGTGTTTCAAAGGAGCGATAGAAGCTTTCGGCAATTCTGTCTGCACCGATTTTTGTTGCACTGTACGGGCTCTGACCCTGATATGGGTGCTTTTCGTCAATCGGCACATACTGTGCTGTGCCGTAAACTTCGCTTGTGCTGGTTACAAGCACTCTGCGTGTGTCAAGGTCGCGGGCCGCCTGCAGAATGTTGAGTGTGCCTTTTACGTTTGTGTCAACGTATGTATCAGGAGAATGATAGCTGAAAGGAATTGCTATGAGTGCTGCAAGGTGGAAAACAGTGTCCTGACCTTTCATTGCAACACGCACGCCGTTAGGGTCACGCACGTCACCGAGGACAACGTTCATGGATGCTTTTTCCTCTTTGGAAAGGGTGTCAAGCCAGCCCCACTGACCAAAGGAGTTGTAAAGGCAGAAAGCTGTAACATCGTAGCCCTCGCGGATTAACTGCTGTGTAAGGTGGCTGCCGATAAAGCCGTCCGCACCTGTAACCATAACTTTTCTTGACATATATATTCCTCACTTTTCTTTTGTGATTGATTTGCTTTGTTTGTAAAAAACGTATACTACGCCTATTATCCTTTACATTATACCTCAACCGGAATAAAAATACAATAAATATTATAAAAGCGGTATCTTATTTACAAAACTCCCCATTTATAGTAATATATAAGGTGGTGAAATATGTTTTTTGAAAGGAAACAATATGCTTAAACTCTGTAAAAAACTGGCAATAGTTCTGTTGCCGATTATGATATATTTTGCAATTTTTGTTTACTTTGAGCCCTACAACTACTTTGGCATAAAGCAAAGCGAATACACAGGCGACAGTGCCATTGTAAGGGTGCGAAACTACAATGCAGACCCTGCCGACGTGATTATACTGGGAGATTCAAAGCTTGCCCATTTTGATATGGAAAAGGTGGAAAGCCTTGTGGGCAAAAAGGTGGGTCAGCTGAGTTTCGGCGGTGCTTCCTTCAACGAAAGCATCGACCTTTTCTACTACGCAGTGGAGCAGAACCCTGATATCCACACTGTGTATTTCGGTGCCAGCTTCTACACCCTGAACAAAAGCTACTACAAGGACAGGATGAGCTCCATCGAGACCATCGCCGAAAATCCTTTTGCGTATATGCTCAACTTCAACTACAACGTGGAGATGCTCAACGAAATCAAGTGGTTTTTAATGGGCGAAGAAAACGTTGCCAGCGAGCACCACAAGGAGTGGACACACGAAGAGCTGTACAACGAAGACGGCACAAAGAGAAAGTACCGTCTTAACCTTACGGAATATGCCGACACAATCTACGGTGTATGCACTGCGGTGCCGTACGAGGTGGACACAGAGGATGTGGACAGATACATCGAGATGGCAAAATACTGCAAGGACAACGGCATCCGCCTTATAACAGTTATGCCGCCGATGGAGGACAGCCTTAAGGAACTGGTTGTAGAGCCTCTGGGTATCGACAAACATATTCTCCAGTTCATCGAAGATGTAAGCCCTTACACCGAGGTTATAAACTTTGAATACAACGAGGTTAATCCATTTACACAGGAACAGTTTTTCGACGGCTTCCACCTGGATACATACAGCGGTCTTCCGATTTTCACGGAAATGCTGTTTGGCAACAGCAGATAACAGATTGCATCTGCAGTCTGTGTGGCGAATGCTGTTCGCCTGCTGTTTAAAGAGGCTCTGTCCCTGACCACCCGAATATCTTTTGAACGAAAGGTAATTTTATATGTCTTTGGATTTTTTGATTTTATACGAGCATATCGTACGAGAATACGAAAGTATCACTCTGCTGAAGGCAGAGCTTGAACGCCGGGGCTACACTGCCGAAATCCGTCAGCTGCTGGCAAAAAAAGAGCACCGCCTTTACAAAGAGGACAAACCTAAAGTTGTTGTTGCCAGTGCAATGTATGACAACAAGACAATGAACAGCTTTGTCTACAACAATGTCGGTGTCTGCAACAAGGTGGTAAATCTCCACTGGGAACAGGTGCTCAGTGAAGAACAGGAGAACAGCCCGTTTTTCAACTGCGGCGAGGCTGCAGCCTACGCAATGCACACCTGCTGGGGCACAAAAGCCCGCGACCGCATTGTAAAATACGGCGTACCGATAGAAAACACCACCGTTACAGGTGCTGTTACTTTGGACTTTCTGCGGCCTGAATTCAAGGGCTATTACAAGGAAAAGGAAGAGCTTTGCAAAGAGTTCGGCCTTGACCCCAACAAACGCCTTGCCCTGTACATATCCAGCTTTTCCGTTGCATATATGTCCGACAAGGAAATCAGCGAGCTTAATGACCTTGCGGGCGTAAGCTTTGACCAGTTCCGTGTAACCGCCTGCAAAAGCATGAACAGAACGCTGGAATGGGTGGATAAATTTCTCGAAACAGAAGAGGGCAGAAACACAGAATTTGTATACCGCCGCCACCCAAGCGAGTGGAACAGCCCGATTCTCAGCGAGATGGCCGCAAAACACAAAAACTTCCACCTTATCACCGACTATTCGGTAAAACAATGGATTGTTGCAGCGGACACCATCTTCAGCTGGATTTCCACCTCCATTGCGGAAATCTACTTTGCAGGCAAAAGCTGTTTTGTTGTGCGTCCATATCCTGTTGAATGGGAATACGACCCTGTTATCTACAAAGACTGCCGCGTGGTTGACAACTACGAGGATTTTGAAAAGACATTTACTGCAGAAAACGCACCTTTCCCAATCGACAAGGAGATGATGCTGAGCCATTATGACCAGACAGATGTGCCAAGCTATATCCGCATTGCCGATGTGTGCGAAAAGATGCTGCACGAAGACAGCGATGCCACAGGCAGAAAGCCGTTTGACCACTTTACACCAAAATTCAGCTGGCTTAAATACTTCTCCCTTATCGGTCTGCATTTTATGTACAACATCAAACTGGACCCTGCAAAGCTGAAAATCTTTGGCCCTCTGTCCGAATGGGCAGGCAGAATCTACGGGCATATAGCAAAAAGCTATGTCAGCCCTGAGATGGATGCCCAGTTCCGTGCAAAGATTGATAAGTTTATAAAATAAAACAACTCTCCCCCTTAAAAGCCTTTTGGATAAAAGTTGGAGTATCACTATGCCTTTTAAATACGATTTCCACATTCACTCCTGTCTGTCCCCCTGCGGCAGCGACGATATGACCCCTGCAAACATTGCCGGCATGAGCTTTCTTGCAGGGCTTGATGCCATTGCCGTCTGCGACCACAACTCCAGCCTTAACATAGAGGCGGCGGCAAAGGCCTGCAGCCAGTATGGCGTAAGATACCTCTGCGGTATGGAACTGTGCACCAGCGAGGATATACACATTCTCTGCTACTTCAAGGACATTCAGGCTGCACTGGATTTTTCGGCTCATATAGAAGAAAACACCCTCAAGTTCCCAAACGAACCTGAGCATTACGGCAACCAGAATATTATGGACGACACCGACAATATCCTGGGCACGGTGGAACATCTGCTTATCAGCGGCTGCAACTACTCGGTGTACGAGGTTGTGGATATCGTTCACTGCATGGGCGGCGTGTGCTACTATGCACATATCGACAAACCCAGCTACTCGGTTATCAGCGTGCTGGGCACAATACCCGAGGATATCGCCATTGACGGGGTGGAAATCTTCAATATGGCAAACCGCGACAGACTGATTGCCGATGGCTACATAAATGAGGACACCCCGTATATGTCCAACTCCGATGCACATCAGCTGGAGCTTATCGGTGCAAAGGAAGCCGAGATGGACGAAAACCACCCTCTTGTGCAGTATATAATGGGCTGATTTTCACCGTTATTACATATCAATATGGTTAAAATAATTCTGTAAGCTGCAGAATATATGTGCGGCACAGCTGAGCACAATTCTGCAGCAATGTATAATACATAACATACTAAAAAGTGAAAGGGATAAAATATGGCTGTTACAACTGTTTTTGGCTCCATTGGTTTTGTGGCCAGATTTATTATTGCATTTGTCATTCTGGCATACGTTTCCTCGCAGAACCGTGATGATGCTTCCATCCGCCGCGGTTTTGTGCTGCTGTGCGTACTGGGTGCCGCTGTTTTTGTTATAGGCGTGCTGCTTTTCATCGGTGTGTTTATCGCAGGCGGTATCGGCTTTATGGGCAACGCACTGACAAACTTCCACTATCACAACTATTTCTGATGCAATTCTGCACACCGTCCCGTGACCTGTGCAGATTCTGATTTATATTAAAACGAGGTCTGACTATGGAAAAAACTACCTTTAAATACACCCTTGCCCTTGAGGGCAACGATATGGAGACAAAGGCTGCAAAAGCCCTGAAAAAGGGCGACGAGCTGCTGCTCCAGAGAGTTTATGACGAATACGACACCTTTGAAATTGTGGTTTCCACAAAGGACGGCAAAGGCCTTGATATGCTTGGCTATGCCGAAAGCGTGGGCATTGCACCATTTATCGACAACGGCAGTGTGGAGATTGTTTCCGCAACAGTTACAGAGGTGGAAACAGAAGAGGGCGAAAGCCGTGCAAAGGATATAACTTATGTAAGCTTTGACGCTGTTTTTGCCTATGACGATGAAATTCTTGCACCGTTTGGCGGCGGCTACAACGAGACAATGGCATTTATGCCAAAGGAAGATGCCATCTTCTCCCTCTGCCTTTACAGAATTCTGGACTACAATATGCCTATCATCACCCAGACACACCTCAACCGCTACGAATTTGAGGTTGATATGGACGATGACACAAAGATGTTCTTTGATATTCCTTTTGATGAGGAAGACTATTTCTTCACAGTGGAAATTCTCTTCAACGAAACCTTTACAAAATGCCGCATGGCAAGCCGTGTGTACAGCGAAACAAAACAGTACATTATGCCCGTTGACGAACACACAGCAGATATTATGATGACATTTATCAACCACGTAAGAATTTTCAACGAGGAAAAATCCATCACCGAATGTGAGATTGACTGGTAATCACTCCTCATAGGGGGATTATCCCCCTGCATGACGCATTTTTTCTCGACGAAGCGAGAAAAAATTTGCTGTCACCCCCTTAGAAGAAATCGCCACATGCCATACGGCGTGGCGGATATATAAGCTGTACAAATTCCTGAAACATCCTATCACAGTACAGCCTAACGAGAGGAACAATTATGAACTGCGAAAAATTATTCTACAACGACAGCTTTGCAACCACTTTTACAGCGGAAGTTTGCGACTGTTTTCCAAACAAGGACCATTTTGCCATTGTGCTGGACAAAACCCTCTTTTATCCAGAGGGCGGCGGACAGCCCTGCGACCACGGTGTTATCACCTTTGGCGAAACAAAGGCAGAAATTTTTGACGTACGTGAGAAAAACGGCATCATCTGCCACTACAGCCGCACAGAAATCCCTGTGGGCACGGTGGTTGAGGGCGAAATTGACTTTGAACGCCGTTTTGACCTGATGCAGCAGCACACAGGCGAACATATCCTCTCGGGTATTATCTGGCAGCTTTACGGCTACGCAAATGTGGGCTTTCACCTTTCCGACAAGGATATGTCCATCGATCTGAGCGGCCCGCTCTCTCAGGAGGATATCGACCGCTGTGTTGACATGGCAAACGAAATCATCATCAAAAACCAGCCTGTAACCGCTGATTATCCTGATATTTCAAAGCTGGAATACCGCAGCAAAAAGGCTCTTGAGGGTCCTGTGCGTATTGTTACTGCAGGGGACGCCGACGTTTGTGCCTGCTGCGGCACACATCTTAAAACCACAGGCCAGGCACAGATGATTGTCGCCACCGACAGCATGAACTACAAGGGCGGCACAAGAATATTCTTTGCCTGCGGAAAACGTGCTTTCGCCGACTATATGGCAAAAAACGGCCACTGTCTTGATATCAGCCATCTGCTCAGTGCAAAAACCTGTGAAATCACCGACAAGGTTAAGGATAAAATCGCAGAGTGCGAAAACCTCAAAGCACAGCTTGCAGAGGCAAAAAACCAGCTGTTCAGCTACTGGGCAGAAACTGTGCCTGCAGGTGATGTGGGCTTTATGGCAAAGGACTCCCTTTCCAGCGGTGAAATCCAGCGTCTGTGCTCCAAGCTGAACGAAAAATGCCCGACAGCCTGTGTTGTTTCAAAGCAGGAAGACGGCACAAGCAAAATCTGCCTCTTCTCCTCCGTGTGCGACACCAACAAGGTGGGCAGGGCAATCTGCACAGCACTTGGCGGCAAAGGCGGCGGCAAACCCGGTATCTTTCAGGGCACATTCAGCCTTGAGGGCGATGTGGAAAGCCTGTTAAAAGGAGCTTTGAATGATTAGTGACAGCATACTGCGTATTATCATGGCAAACAACCATCACACCCCTTTTGATATAGACCATTTTTCCATACAGCGGCGGGGCAGTAAATTTTATGTTTATGCCCACCCTTTTGAAAATAATTTTAACAAAAAGAAAATCGGCACCTTTGCCGACTACGAAAGTGCAAAGGCAGCGGTGGACAGCATACTGGATTTAAAGCTGCCCCCGGACATAAATATATAAAAACAGACCAATGCCTCCCTCTGCTGAGGGGGGGCATTGAAAACCACGAAAGAATTATTATGGCACACAGATATTTTTTGACAGATATAAACGGCAATACGGCAACGGTGACAGGCAGCGAGGCTGTGCACCTTTGCCGTGTTATGCGTATAAAACAGGGTGACACCGTTATCCTGTGCGACACAGCGGGCTTTGACTATACCGCCTGTGCAAAGGATGTAAACGAAAAGGTGATTACCTTTGAAATAATTGAAAAAACTAAAAATGAGGCGGAACCAAACAAAAGCCTCACTGTATATATGGCATTGCCAAAAAGCGACAAGCTGGAGTTTATTGTGCAGAAAGCCTGCGAGCTGGGTGCAAAAAAGCTGGTGCCTTTTGTAAGCGAGTTCTGCGTTGCACAGAAAAGCAAAAAAGAGGACAGCAAAAAACAGCGTCTTGAAAAAATCAGTGCCGAGGCCGCCAAGCAGTGCGGCAGAAGCTGCCCTATGGAAATCGGCGACACACTAACCTTCAGACAGCTTTTGCAGGATATGCAGAAAAACGATGTAAACCTGTTTTTCTACGAACACGCTGATATGCCGCTGAACAGAGTGGATTTTGCCGGCAGGGACAACATCAGCGTTATAATCGGCAGCGAAGGTGGCTTCAGCGAGAGGGAATGTGCACAGCTTTCCGAAAACGGTGCGGTTACAATATCCCTTGGCAAGCGTATTCTCCGCTGTGAAACTGCGGCGGTGAGTGCTGTAACCCTTACTATGTATATCCTTGGTGAAATGGAGTAATTTTATGGACAGAAAACAGGCGGACAGACTGCGTGAAGAAAAAAGAAAACTCAGACGCAGAAAAAAGATAAAGGGCTACACCCTTATGGTGCTTTGTGCCGTCATCATAATCGCCCTTATAGTTTTTGCCGTTAAAGGCGTTATCGGCCTTGTGACAGGCGATGAAATCGGCAGCGATACAGCAGGCAGCGAAACTGTAAACAGTGAAAGCATCGGTGATACATCATCCGACAGCGAAAACATCAGTTCCGGCGGGGAAGTTTCCTCCGAAGAAAACAGCGAAGAACCTGTTTCCGGCGAAGATAGCTCTTCCACTGAACCGGAAAACAGCAATGCCAGCACCACACCTGCAGGCGAAAAACCTGAGGCCAGCTGGTCCACAATGCTGGTGAACCAGTGGAGCTATATGCCTGAGGGGTATGTTCCCGAGGTACGCCCTGTGGTTTATGAGGGTGTAAGTCCTCTTAACAATCAGTTTGATGTGCGTGCGGCGGAAGCCCTTGAGCAGATGCTGGCAGATGCCCGTGCAGCAGGTTACAATATGTATCTTGTTTCCGCATACCGCAGCCACGATTATCAGGTAAATCTTTTCAACCGCAAGGTCAACGAATACAAGGCCCTGGGTTATGACGACACCGAGGCATATAACCAGGCCTCCCAGTGGGTGGCAATCCCGGGCACAAGCGAACACTGCACAGGCCTTGCCGCAGACATCGTTTCCTCCACATGGTACAACCACAACTCTGACCTTACCCACGATTTTGAAGAAACAGAGCACTTTGACTGGCTGTACAGCCACTGTGCAGACTACGGATTTATTCTGCGTTATCCAAAAAACCGCGAGGCTACAACAGGCATAACCTACGAGCCGTGGCACTACCGCTATGTAGGCGTTGAGGCGGCAAAATATATTATGGAAAACAATATCACTCTGGAAGAATTCTGTGCAGAATAGTCATATTCTTTTTTCAGCAAAGTATGACAATATCGTACACGGTTTTCACTTGATATTTTAAAATAATATGATAAAATAACTTTATTGAAAAAATATTTTCCCACGGCAAAGGCAGGCACTATACTCTATGGCAACTGACAATCTGAGAAACGAAATAGATGCAGTTTACAGCGAAATACTCTCACTTTTTGTAAAGAGCATGGAACTGAGCTGCGAACTTGGCAGAGAAAAAGCAAAGGACGGCAAAACACTTGCCGACAGAAAGAGAGAGGAAGAAATTCTGGAAAAGGCGGCGGAAAACAGCCCGCAGAATATGCAGAACTATTCCATCGAGCTTTTCAGAGAAATCATAAAACTGTCCAAACAGTATTACGAAGATGTAAAATAAAAATTACGGAGCGGTACAAATGTACTGCTCCGTTTTTGTTTTATCTTTTTGCTGCTTTCTTTAATATGTTTATCACTGTACTGTTTTTCAGCATTACTTCGATTGTTATGTAAACCACAACGGACAGAACAACTACAGTTATAGTGTGCAGTATACAGCCAAACTGCCAGATTTTTATAATCATATTTACTGCAACTATGCCAGCACATCCAACTGCCGATTTCACTGCACAGATACCTGCACCCGTTGCTGAAAGATATTTTTTTGCAGCCCAGACGGTCAGCCCGCACTGAATCAGTTCTGCTACAAGAGTTGTAACCGCTGCCGCTTTTTCCTGCCATATCGGTACAAGAAAAAGGTTCAACAGTATATTTACGCCCGCCGCTGTCGCCAAAGCGTAAAAAACTGTTTTTTCCTTTCCGAAAGGAATCAGTACACAATGACCCCAGAACCATCCGCAGATGCTGAACAGCAAGGCTCCGCATAAAATAACCAGGGATGTGGCAGCCTCGATATATGTAATATCCGAAATAAGTATTACCAGCTCTTTTCTCAGCACTGCAATACCAACTATTGCAGGCAAAAGAAATGTAATCAGTAAAAAGTACACTTCTCTTGCTTTATCGGTAAACCCTGTCAGGTCACCCTCCCCTATACGGGCAGAAAGATGAGGGATTGCCGCTATAATCACAGCAGACAATATAGTTTTTATGGTATCGTATATCTTTGTGGCAACAGAATATATTCCAACAGTATAGTCGCCCCATACAATACCCAGAATTGTAACATCGGAATTCACATATATTGTCGCAGAAACCGACATTGCAAACATTACCAATATCGGAACTATATGCTTTTTGAATTCAATCTGCTTTAAATCCAGAACAAATTTTGGTCTGTAATATTTTTTTGCACAGATATAGTTTGCAACACCTGTTCCAACCGAGAAAAAAGCAGAAACTCCTGCGTACAAAAGCAGGTCATTGTCATTTTTTACAAAGACAAAGAGCAATACTATAGAAATCAGTCTGACTATAATATTTCGCACTGTGATATATGTATAGTCTTCCTGTGCACTGTATATCCACTCCACCCCTAAAGTACAGAAAGCTATATTGGCGGAGATCACAGCTATGACAGGTATATACTCCCTTAGCTGATCAAAAAAAACACAGCAGAGTACAAGCAGTATATACGACACTGCCGTAGACAGTATATTTATTGTGAAAACACTGTCTGCAAATTTTGCAAATCTGTCTTTATCTTCTCGTAACTTCGCACCTTCTCTTACAGCATATCCGCTTATGCCAAGACCTGCTACAAGCACAAAATATCCTATGAATGATGATGAAAAGCTGTATCTGCCTATATTTTCAACCCCCAGCACCTTAGAGGCGTAAGGGAATGTTATAAGAGGAAATATTATCCTCAGCATCGCATTTACAGAGTTGAGAAGCATATTTACTTCAAGTGATTTTCTTCTACCCATTTATACACTCGTTTTACAAATCTTTTAATCCCTATAAGTACCAAATAAATCCGAGGAAATCTGGTTTTCAGCCACAGCTTAGGATTTGATAAGGTTATACTTTTACGGTTTTCTTTCCATATTCTTTTCAGCGACTCTCTGTCCCGGACTGTCTTTTGTGCATAAAGCAATTTATAAATTACATGCATTCTGATCTCATTGTTTATCCCGATACAGATTTTTTTCTCGTGTTCTTCAAGATTTTCATCCGCTATAATTCTTCCCAGCTGCAAATTTATCGCTTCCAGATGCTGCGTATTAAATACATCATCGTGCGTGATTGAATCCGCACGCATTCTGTAACAATAACCTTCACTTCCCGTAAAGCTTATTTTTTCGCTGTTGGCTATAAGAGGCTGCATAACGTATACATCCTCATAGTTTTTTCCTTCCGGAAAGCGTATCTTTTCAAAACTTTTTGTGTGATACAGTTTGTTCCACACATTAGTTTCAAGCTTTCTTTTATACAGCAGCACAAGGGCCTCCCGTTTATCTATACATCTGCCGCTTGTGTGTTCCAGATGAGTGCGTTTTTCCTTTTTATCGTATACGTCGTCAAAAACAACATAGTCACATACCGCTATATCCGAATTATATTCCATCATATTGCTGTACAGATTTTCTATGTGGTCAGGAAGAATATAGTCATCAGAATCCAGAAAGGTTACATATTTTGTATCCGCAATATCCAGCCCGGCATTTTGTGGCAAGTGCAGCACTGTCACCCTTTCATCGCTGAGATATCTGTCGCATATTTCACCGCAATTATCAGGCGAACAGTCATCTACAATTATAATTTTCAAGTTTTTATATGTCTGATTTATCACGCTGTCAAGACATTCTTCCAGATATTGCTCAACCTTGTAAACAGGTATAATTATGCTTATCTTTTCCATGGTCTTTCACCTATATTATCTGTTTATCTGCACAATGTTCTATCAAAAAAGGCCTGTATTTGCATTACAGGACCTTTTGCATATATTTTTTATTATTCCTTGACTTCAAACTTGTAGCCAACGCCCCACACTGTTTTGAGGGACCATTTTTCGCTTACGCCCTCCAGCTTTTCTCTGAGACGCTTTATATGAACGTCGATTGTGCGGCTGTCGCCATAGTATTCAAAGCCCCAAACCTCGTCCAGCAGGGCATCACGGGTGAACACCTTGTTGGCATTCTTTGCAAGGTAGTAGAGCAGTTCCATCTCTTTCGGCGGTGTGTCCACAACCTCGTCGTTAACTTTGAGTTCGTATTTTGTTATGTTTACCACAAGATTTTCAAAGACAAGCTCCCCTTCGTCGCTTTCGGTCTTAGCCGCTGTTGTGCGGCCTGTGCGACGCAGCACAGCCTTGATGCGTGCCACAACCTCTTTTGTATCGAAAGGTTTTACGATATAGTCATCGGCACCCAGCTCCAGCCCCAGCACCTTGTCAAAGGTTTCGCCCTTTGCCGTGAGCATAATTATAGGTGTTTCCTTTTTCGCACGGATACGGCGGCAGGCTTCCCAGCCGTCCACACGTGGCATCATGACATCCAGCAGGACAAGGTCAACCTCCATCTCGTCGTGCATGGCAATCGCACTTTCGCCATCGTGGGCAAGATAGGTTTCGTAGCCCTCTTTTTCAAGATAAAGACGCAGCAGCTCGCAAATATTTCTGTCGTCATCTACTATAAGGATTTTTTCTCTGTCCATATTTCAACCTCCGTGGGAGTATTATCGTACATTTTATATTATATTACCATAAAATTATGAACAATTAAAGATATTCCCGTGTATAAATTGCATAACGACAAATTTCTGCACGGATTATCTTTCTATACCGCCGCCTCTTCAGACAGCAACAGGCCGTCTGCATAACAGACGGCCTGTTTGTTAAGGAGAGAAAATTATGTACGTTTATTATCAGCGTATAAACAGCATTCCCTCTTGTATTGTGATTTTTACAGGCCCAGATATGCTTTTTTAACAATATCGGATGCCAGAAGTTCCTGGCTTGTGCCTGATGTGAGAATTCTGCCTGTTGACAGAACATAGCCTCTGTCTGCAAGTTCCAGAGCTTCCTGAACCTTCTGTTCAACCAGAAGAACCGTGATGCCTGTGGAGCTGATAATCTTGAGAGATTCCATAACCTTATCAACCAGCACAGGTGCAAGACCAAGGGACATTTCGTCAATCATAAGCAGTTTTGGTTTGGACATAAGTCCTCTTGCGATGGCAAGCATCTGCTGTTCGCCGCCGGAGAATGTTTCTGCGGCCTGATTTTCACGTTCTTTAAGTCTTGGGAACAGGTCAAACACCTGTTCAAGGGCGTCCTTTTTCTTTGCTTCGTCCTTGAGAACATAGGCACCCATCATAAGATTTTCCTTAACGCTGAGCTTGCCGAAAAGCTGACGTCCTTCCGGAACATGAGCTATACCCATTTCCACCAGCTTGTGTGCAGGGATTTTGTTTATGTTTTCACCCATAAACTCTATTGTGCCCTCCATAGGCTTGATAAGCCCGGAAAGACCGCGGAGAATTGTGGATTTGCCTGCACCGTTGGAGCCTACGATGGATACAACCTCTTTTTCGTGTACGTCTAAATCTACACCAAATATTACGGGGACGTTGTCATAACCTAATTTTAAATTTCTAACCTTTAGCATTGTATCTATCCCCCAAATAAGCTTTAATTACTTCTTCGTTGCCGACAACCTCCTCAGGTTTGCCCTCTGCAATCTTTTTGCCTGCATTGAGCACAACAATTCTGTCGGAAATCGGCATGATAGCTTCCATAATATGTTCAACAATCAAAAGGGATACGCCTTCGTCACGGAGCTTGAGACACAGGTCCATAACGTCCTTGATTTCTGTCTGGTTCAAGCCTGCCATACATTCGTCCAGCATAAGCACCTGTGGTTTTGTTGCAAGGGCTCTTGCAATTTCCACACGCTTTTTGTCAACGATTGTCAGGCTGCCGCCCATAACGTCCTTTTTGTCGTAAAGGCCTGTAAGTTTCAGGATTTCTGCCGCTGCTTCCTGTGCTTTTCTGCGACTTTTTGTATGGAGGAATGCACCTGTCATCACGTTTTCTTCCACCGTCATATCCTTGAGGGTTTTAACAATCTGGAATGTTCTTGTGATACCCAGCTTGCAGATTTCGTAGGCAGGAAGACCTGTGATATCTTTATCCCGGAAATACACCTTGCCCGATGTTGGCGGATAGTAACCCGCGATACTGTTGAACAGTGTTGTTTTGCCTGCACCGTTAGGACCGATGAGGGAAACGATTTCGCCTTCGTTTATGGTGAAGCTTACATCTTCGTTGGCAACAAGGCTGCCGAATTTTTTAGTGATATTTTCAATCGTAAGAATTGGTTTACTCACTTGCTTCACCTTCCTTTACAGCTTTCTTTACAAAACGGCCTTTGATTCTGTCGATAAGGCCCATAATACCTCTTGGTTCAAAACAGGTTACAAGAACGATGAGAATACCGAAAACTATCTGGTCCAGACCGGAGCCGGAAGCACCTGTGAGACGTCGCATGATAAGTTCCAGCGAGTAGTAGATAACAGAACCGATAATCGGGCCGTATACGTTGCCGATACCGCCGAGAACCGTTACCAGAACGAAAATCATGGATACGCTGAGAGGAAATACTGTGATAGCGTCGATATATTTGAAGAACTGTGCAAAGAATGTGCCGCCGATTGCTGCGATAAATGCGGACAGACACATTGCCAGCAATTTGTAGTTTCTTGGGTTGATACCGATGGATTCTGCCACTTCGTGACTTTCACGGATGGCTTTCCAGTAGAAACCAACCTTGGAGTTTTCAAGCAGTACACATACAACAAACACGATGCAGAACACTGCCAGTGTTGTAAAGAGGAATGGCAGACGGTTTCTTACATCAAGACTGAGCCATGCAATTTTGCCCCATGCGTTTTTGCTTGCATCAGGAATGAGAACGGTGATAGGTGTAAGGGCGATACCGTCGCCTGCGCCTACCCATTTCCATGTACTGAAGATAGTTTTGAGAATTTCGGCCACACACAGCGTTGCGATTGCAAAATAGTGCCCTTTCAGCTTGAACATCTGGAAGTTTACCATAAATGCAAGTATAACTGCGATAACGCCACCCACAAGCATACCAATCCAAGGTGTGATGTGGAAGTATTCCAGCATAATTGTGGAGGTGTATGCACCTACACCAAAGTATGCTGCGTGACCAAAGGATGTCTGGCCTGTAAAACCTGTGATAAGGTTCCAGGCTTCACCTACCATTGCGTAGATGAGGATATAAATAATAACGTTGTGAACGTCTGTTGTATTACCTATAGTGAGCGGAACGATGATAAAAGCCGCCAGCAAGATAAATGCGAGTGAATGTTTTTTCAATGTTACCATCCAAACAACCCCCTCGGTTTAATCTGTATAACAATCAGATAGATTGCAAATACAACAAGATATTTAAATGATGTGCCGATAAAATATCCGCCAACTGCTTCTGCAACGCCTATGATAAGGCCTGCGTAAAGTGCACCCTTGATGTTGCCAAAACCGCCCAGTGCAACGATTACGAATGCGATTGTACTGTAGAGAGCACAGGCTTCGGGGTAGATAGGTGTAAAGGAAGCCATAAGGGCTGCTGCTGCACCTACACATGCACCTGAAAGACCAAATGTGATTGCAAAGATACGGTTTGTGTTGATACCCATCAGCTGTGCTGCTGATTTGTTCATGGATGTGGCTTTGATTGCAACGCCTGTTTTTGTCTTGTTCATAAACAGGATAACTGCAAAGGTAAGCAGCAGTGCACCTGCCGCTGCCACAATATAGTCATGACGTATGTAAAGCCCGCCGATTTTAAAGCTGTCGCTGCTTACAAGCGGGTCTGTAACATTGCGGTAGTTGGCTGTCCAGAAAAACTGTGTAAGGTTTTTGAGAACCATACTGAGACCGAACG
Source organism: Oscillospiraceae bacterium (assembly GCA_015067145.1). GTDB lineage: Bacteria > Bacillota > Clostridia > Oscillospirales > Ruminococcaceae > RGIG3102. The sequence continues at coordinate 28,385 of SVNA01000006.1, forward strand.
TTGCCAGAAGTGCTGTAAGGCCTGGGGCATTGAGCACCCTTTTGATAACAAGGAAGTATGTGAGAACACCGAGAATAAATATAAGTACCACTACAAGCGGCAGAGAGAGCAGCGGGTCAAGCCCTACCAGTGCCCAGATCCAGAAGGCGCCGTACATACCCCATAAGAGAAATTCACCGTGGGCGAAGTTAACAATATCCATAACGCCCCACGTTAATGTAAGACCAACGGCCACCAGGGCATATACAAACCCGTTGAGGAGACCGTTTATAACAATTTGTCCTAACATCTGATAACCTCCTGCTTGTGTATATATGGCAGAAAACTGCCAGAGTAATCCGTGAATAAATGTTTTTTCCTCCGTCTGTATGTATGACGAAAGATGATGCAGATTTTGTCATTGTATGAAAACAGGCTGGCCAGATTTACCCAAGCCAGCCTGTTATTGCTATGTCAAAAGTGTTTTAACAATTTTTTAAGTTCTCTTTATGTCTTATAATAAGCCTTTATTATTCGAGAACAGGGTCAGAAGTTGTAAATTCGTTGATTGGGTAAACAACTTCGTATTTGCCGTCGATAAGCTGTGTTACAACTGCAGGCATAACGATGTTCTGGCCGTATTCGTCAAATTTAACCTTCTGTGTGATAAGGTATGGTGCTGCAAATTCGTTTGCTTTAAGTGCTGCATTGATAGCTTCCGGGTCAGCAGAGCCTGCTGCTTCGATAGCCTGTGCTGCGATGATGATGGAAGCAAATTCTTCAAGAGCCGGACCGTCGATATCCTGACCTGTTTTTGCTTTGTAGAGGTCGTTTACATAAGAGAATACTGGGAGTTTGTCAGCAAGTTCTGCTGTACATGCCTGGCCGCCTGCGTAGCTGTTTACGCCGAGGTCTGTTGCAACTTTAGCAAAGGAAGCATCCTGGAAGCCGCCGCAGTAGCAGATGATTGCTTTAGGGAAGAATTCGATGGAGGAGTATGCCTGTGCAAAGAGTGTAAGGTCGCCGATGTAGGAAGCCTGGAATACTACGTCTGCGCCTGTTGCTTTAATCTGTGCTGCTTCTGTGTCGAAGGATGTGGATGTGGATTCGTAAGAAACGCTGCCCACTACTTCGAAGCCGTATTCTGCTGCATATTTCTGGAACATTTCGTCAGCGTGTATACCGTAGCTGTTGTTGATCCAAGCGATTGCTACTTTTTTGATACCTGCATCGTATGTATCGTTGAGGTATGTGAGATATTCAAAGAACTCGTCGGATTCCTGTGCGTCGTTTGCTGCAACGCGGTTGAAGATGGAACCGAAGCTGTATGTTGTACCGTCTGTGAGGGATGCGGAGGAGGAAGAACCACAAACCATTGGTACGCCGTATTCCAGAGCCTGTGTCGCTACGGAAGCGGAACAGCCTGAGTTGTAAGCACCTGTGATTGCCACAACGCCTGCGTCAAGCAGGTTTGCTGCTTCTGTTGTTGCAACCTCTGCACTTGCCTGGTGGTCTGCAAATTTGATTTCGATTTTCTGACCGCCCAGGATACCTTCGTTTTTAGCAAGATCCCAGTCGAGGTCATGAGAGTTGTTGATAATATCTTCTGCAACTTCCATAGCTGCTTTGAGATATTCACCTGTTGATGAGCCTGTCAGTGGAAGAACTGCACCGATGGAAACTGTACCGCCAGATGCTTCGCCGCCTTCTGGTGCAGGTGCTGGTTCGCTGCCACCGCAAGCTACCATTGATAATGCCAATGCTCCTGAAATAAGGAATGCCAATAATTTTTTCATAACGCCTTTCTCCTTTCGTTAACGTTTGTTAATTTCAATTTATCATAACTAAATAAAGTTTACAATCAGTTTACAAACTCTTAACTTTATTTTCATAAGATGCACTCACCAGCTACACAAAAACGACACAAACTACACAATTCCGACATAATTGATACATTGTATCAATTGCAATCACAATATCTTCTCTATAAAATATGTCCTGTGAGATGAAAAAATGCGGAGACCTCTTTGGCCTCCGCATCTTCGTTGCAGTATAATTTTTAAAGGTTATATTTTATATATTACATTAATACTTTTATATCAGTATTCGCCTTTGGCTGCCTCCAGTTCAAACCAGAACACAGCACCTTTTCCCTCTTCGCTTTCCACGCCAAAGGATGCACTGTGAGCCATGAGGATACCCTTTACGATGGACAAGCCAAGGCCTATTCCTCCGTTTACACGGTCATAGTCTTTGGATTGGGTAAAGTATCTTTCCCAGATAAGGTTCTGGTCCTCTTTTGCAATGCCGGAACCATGGTCCTGTATCTCCCAGCGGATTTTGCCGCCGCTGCGTTTTATGGATATCTCCACCACGTCATCTGCCGGAGAATATCGTATGGCGTTGCTGATAAAGTTGTGGATTACACGCTGTATGCGGTGCATATCCCCAAAGGCATAGGTATCATCATCTGCTTCCACACGGATTTTTACATCCTTGAGGACACATTCAACCTCCTGGAATTTTTTCACCACACCTTCAGTGAGCCCATGGAGAGAGAAATCGCTCATTTCGTAGTTGATACTGCCCGACTGTATACGGGAATACTCCAGAATTTCGCTTATCATAGCACTCATCCAGTCTGCTTCCTTGACGATTATCTGTATATGTTCTCCCCTTTTTACAGGGTTGTGGCCCGATATATCCCTGATAAGTTCGGCATAAGCCTTGATGCTTGCCAGCGGTGTACGCAGGTCGTGGGAGATTGTGGCAAGGAAGTTGCGTTTTTCCTGATCCAGCTTTGCCAGCTCGGCTGTGGCATGGTTCAGGGTACGGCTGAGCTTGTCTATCTCCTGAATGTTGGATTCCTCAAAAACAACATCGTAGCTGCCCTCTGCCAGCTTCTCGGTTTTTTCGGTCATTACAACCAGTGGCTCAGCAATTCTTTTTGCCATAAAGTAGGATATAATGATTGCCATTGCCACCATAGTGGCAAGGAGGATAAACAGGTTTTCACGCAGAATGTTACGCACCGTCTCCAGTGGACCCATAGGGTTTACAATAAATATATACAGGCTGTCCTGAGGGCTGCTTTCATTGAGTATCTTTGTGCCGTAAACCACAAAGTTTGTGTTTGGCACCAGCGGGTCTTTTATATTTTCTATGTAATGTTCCTGTCCCGACTCTTCATATCTGCGGATAAAATCACGGGCGTTAAGCGGGTTCGGGTCGGAAATCTGCAGCACCAGTGAACCCTGATTTGCACCCTTTGAGTTGAATATGTGCACAGGTACTTCATTTCGGTAAAACTCTATGGAAACCGCCTGGCTGAACTTTACGTTACGCCATTCGTATGCCACAGTTTCACCGATGGATTCTATCTTGTCAATCTCCCTCTGATAGTACATTCTGTCAAAGGAAAAAAACTGCATAAGCCAGATAACCAGTGCTATGGCTGCCGCAAAGATGGCAAAATATTTCCACAGTCTTGCGTGCAGTGTTCGTGTATATTTCATCGTTCAGGCACCTCGAATTTATAGCCCATGCTACGCAGGGTAACGACAAAGTCCCTGTATCTGCCCAGACTGTTGCGGATAAGCTTTATGTGTGTGTCCACTATTCTGCCGTTTCCGGGAAACTCGTAGCCGAACACGTCCGCCAGCAACGCCTCGCGGGAGAGAGCTTTGTTTTTGTTTTTAACAAGGTAGAACAGCAGGTCATAGTCTTTCGGTGCAAGCATAACCTCTTCCCCGTCCACAAAAACGCTGCGTCGTTCCATATCTATAATAAGTGTTTCGTATTTGAAGCTGTCGCTCTGAATATGTACCGTTTCGGGTGTTTTTCTCTCGTAACGCCGCAGCACCACCTTGATTCTTGCCATAAGTTCCATAGGTGAAAAAGGCTTCACCATATAGTCTTCTATGCCCAGCTCAAAGCCGAACAGCTTGTCATATTCTTCACCGCGGGCAGACAGCATTATAACCGGAATGTCCCCCAGCTTTCTTATCTCTCTGCACACAGAAAAACCATCCATTGTAGGCAGCATAACGTCCAGAACCACCACATCAAATTTTTGGTTGCGGCACATCTGCACAGCCTCGCGTCCGTCGGAGGCATCGGTGACGTTGAACCCTTCAAACTCGCAGTATTCGCGGATAACATTTCTGATATTCGCTTCGTCGTCTACAACCAGAATATTGTACATCGCCATTCTCCTTTGTGTTTTTATACAATATGATTATACCATACCCTTTTGCTGTTTTCCATAGAATATGGATATATATAACCTTTATTAATCAATCACACCACATAATTAAATTGTATACAATCATTTTACCCATCTGCCTTTTTTTACACAGTTTTTGGTATAAAAACATTTATTTTCTTCAATTTGTATAGTCATAATCCACAAACAATCGGTTTTTAGTTGTCTAAAAAGTGGAAAAATTCAGTTTCGCACATTCTTTATTGATATTATTTTGTGAATATAGTATAATTTTATGTAAAAAACAGTTTTGGTTTTGTATGTTTTTACAAACAGACTGAGACTGTTTATTTTTTGTTCCAAAAATATAATGAAAAGAGGATTGAGGCAAATGAAAAAAGCAGGCATACTGAACAGTGACATTTCCCGTGTTCTGTCCTATCTTGGTCACACAGACCGCATCTGCATCGGCGACTGCGGCCTGCCGATACCTGACTGTACAGAGCGTATCGACCTGGCACTGTGTTTCGGTGAACCCGGCTTTATACGCACACTTTCTGTCGTTGCAGAGGATATGAAGGTGGAAAAAATTGTACTGGCTGAGGAGATCAAAACCCAGAATCCGGCAGTACTCAAGGCAATCGAAGATCTTTTTGCAGGACAGAATGTGGAGACAGAATTTGTCCCTCACTCTGAACTTAAAGAACAGACAAAAGAATGTAAAGCAGTTATCAGAACGGGCGAAACAACCCCATACGCAAATATCATTTTACAGTCCGGCTGTATTTTTGCTTAAAATTTAGGAGGCTTAGAAAGTATGAATATCGAGATGAGAGGCATCAACAAGTCCTTTGGCTCCAACCAGGTTCTTAAAGATGCCGGCTTCTTGCTGAAAGATGGCGAAGTTCATGCTCTTATGGGCGAAAACGGTGCGGGCAAATCCACACTGATGAAGATTCTCACAGGCGTTTACACAAAGGACGCCGGTACAATCTTTGTTGACGGCGTGGAAGTAAACTACAAAAACCCGCAGGAAGCTGAAAAAGCCGGTATCGTTTTCATCTATCAGGAAATCAACTCCCTTTTTGACCTTACCGTAGAAGAAAACCTGTTTATGGGCAAGGAAATCACAAAGGGCTTCGGCATCTGCGACAAGAAAGCCATGCGTGCAAAAGCTCAGGAAGTTATGGACCGCCTGGGCGTATCCATTCCAATCGATGCTGTAATGGGCGATCTGTCCGTTGGTCAGCAGCAGATGGTGGAAATCTGTAAAGCTTTGATGGTAGACGCAAAGGTTCTTATCATGGACGAACCTACAGCAGCCCTTACACAGAGCGAAACTGAAGTTCTGTTTGAGGTTATGAAAGGCCTTGTTGAAAAGGGCGTTTCCATCGTTTACATCTCCCACCGTATGGAAGAAATTTTTGAACTGTGCGACAGAATTACAATTCTGCGTGACGGTTCCTACATAGGCACAGAATACATCAAGGACATCACAATGGATGATGTTGTTAAGATGATGATCGGCCGTGAAATCGGCGAACGCTTCCCACAGCGCGATGTTACAATCGGCGACGAGGTTATCAGAGTTGAAAACCTTTGCCACCCAAGATACTTTAAAGACGTAAACTTCTCTGTAAACGCAGGCGAAGTATTGGGCGTATCCGGTCTTATGGGTGCAGGCCGTACAGAAATTATGCACGCTATCTTTGGCAATATGCCTGATGCTACAGGCAAAATAATCATCGAGGGCAAGGAAGTTTCCATCAAAAACCCAAGAGATGCCATCGCAGCAGGCATCGGCTTTATCACAGAGGACAGAAAGACAGAAGGTCTTCTTCTTGAAAAGCCAATCAGCGACAATATCGAGGTTGCAAACCTGAAAAAAGTTTCAATCCGCAATATCTTAAACCCTAAAAAACAGATTGAACTTGTTAAACGCGGTATCGAAGAATTCAGAATCAAATGCTTTGGTCCACAGCACGAATGCAACAACCTGTCCGGCGGTAACCAGCAGAAGGTTGTTCTGGCAAAATGGATCTACACAGAGCCAAAAATTCTTATTCTTGACGAACCTACACGCGGCGTAGACATCGGCGCTAAAAAAGAAATTTACAGTGTTATCAACGACCTTGCAGCAAAAGGCGTTGCAGTTATCCTTGTTTCCTCCGAACTTCCGGAAGTTCTTGGCATGTCCGACAGAATTATGGTAGTACACGAAGGCCATATAACAGGTATTATCGATGCAGCAACAGCTGACCAGGAAAAAGTTATGACATTGGCAACAGGAGGAAGTTTATAATGAAAAAGGAAAAAAATATAGGTGCCATAGTTGGCGAGTATGGTGCGTTTATTGCGCTGTTGATTTTGTTTGTATTTCTCAGCGTTATCAGCCCGGAATTCCGCCAGCCAAGCAACCTGCTTAACCTTTTGCGTCAGGCATCCTTTAACGGCCTTATCGCATTTGGTATGACTTGTGTTATTCTCGCAGACGGTATCGACCTTTCCGTTGGTTCCGTATTTGCTCTCAGTGCAGTTATCTGTGCTGAGCTTATCATGATGGGTATGCCTGCCATCGTTTGTATCCTCGGTGCACTTGTTGCAGGTACACTCATGGGTGCATTCAGTGGTCTGCTGGTAACAAAAGGCCGTCTGCAGCCATTTATCGCTACATTGGTAACAATGACAGCTTACCGCGGTCTTGCAAAAATTCTCACAGACGCAAAACCAATCTCCCGTCTTGCTGAAAACCTCACAAGCGGTTCTTTCCTCTTCAAAGCTCTTGGTAAAGGTAACCTTGTTCCAATCTTTGCACAGGATGTAAAATTCCCAATCCCTGCTGTAATTCTGCTTGTTTCCTTTGCAATCTTCTACTTTATGCTTAACAAAACAACATACGGCAGAAAAGTTTACGCAACAGGTTCCAACGCAAAATGTGCAAACCTTGTTGGTGTAAACACACAGAAAATCAAAATTTCCACATACGCAATCTCCGGCTTTATGGCAGCACTTGCAGGCCTTATGATGATTTCCCGTGTTAACTCCGCACAGCCAACACTTGGCGAAGGCTACGAACTTGACGCTATCGCAGCTGTAGCACTTGGCGGTACATCCATGAGCGGCGGCCGCGGTAAAATCAGCGGCACAGTTGCAGGTGTTCTCATCATCGCAGCTCTCAACAACGGTCTTAACATCCTTGGTGTTCAGTCTTACTATCAGGACGTTATCAAAGCTATCGTTATCCTCGTTGCTGTTCTTTCCGACCGCAAGAGATAATTGTTTAAGGATTGGAGATTAAAATAATGAAGAAAATATTATCATTGATTCTCAGCTTTGCTATGGTCCTGACCATGACAGGCTGTATGATTACAATCGACGGTGAGGAAAACCTCTCCCAGACAAATGCCGCAAACGGCACAATCGGTCTTTCTGTTTCCACACAGAACAACCCATTCTTTGTAACACTTGTTGAAGGTGCAAAAGCACAGGCAAACAAACTTGGTGTTACACTCAGCGTTGCTGATGCAGGCGACGACGTTACAAAACAGGTTTCCGACATTGAAGACCTTGTTGCTACAGGTATTTCCGTTCTTATCGTTAACCCAGTTGACTCTGACGCTGTTACAGGTGCAGTTGAAGCTGCTATGGCAAAAGGCGTTAAAGTTATCAGCGTTGACCGTGCAGTTAACGGCGTGGAAATCGCTTGCCAGATTGCTTCCGACAACGTTCTCGGTGCAGAACTTGCAACACAGTACATCGTTGACACTCTTGGCGAAGGCGTAAAAGTTGCAGAACTGGAAGGTATCCCAGGTGCTTCCGCAGCTATCGAAAGAAGCGAAGGCTTCCACAAAGTTGCTGATACAAAACTGGATGTTGTAGCAAAACAGACAGCTAACTTTGACAGAACAGAAGGTATGTCCGTAATGGAAAACATCCTTCAGGCAAACGGCGACGTTCAGGCTGTATTTGCAGCTAACGACGAAATGGCTCTCGGTGCAGTTGAAGCTATCAGCGGCGCAGGCAAAACAGTTATGGTTGTTGGCTTTGACGCAACAGATGACGCTATCGAAGCTATCAAAGCAGGCAGAATGGCTGGTACAATCGCACAGCAGCCAGCACTTATCGGTTCCACAGCTGTTGACAACGCAGTTAAACTTATCGCAGGCGAAACAATCCCAACAGAAATCCCAGTTGAAGTTACTCTTGTAACAAAAGACAACGCAGACAGCTTTGGTGCTCCAGCTAAAGTTGAAGTAGTGGGCAACGGCAGCATCGGTCTTTCCGTTTCCACACAGAACAACCCATTCTTCGTAACACTTGTTGAAGGTGCAGAAGCTGCAGCTGAAAAACTTGGTGTTTCCATCAGCGTTGCTGACGCAGGTGACGACGTTACAAAACAGGTTTCCGACATCGAAGACCTTGTTGCTAAAGATATTTCCGTACTTATCGTAAACCCAGTTGACTCCGACGCTGTTACAGGTGCAGTTGAAGCAGCTATGGCTAAAGGCGTTCACGTAATTTCCGTTGACCGTGCAGTTAACGGCGTGGAAATCGCTTGTCAGATTGCTTCCGACAATATTCTCGGTGCAGAACTTGCAACACAGTTTATCGTTGACTCTCTCGGCGAAGGCGTTAAAGTTGCAGAACTTGAAGGTATCCCAGGTGCTTCCGCAGCTATCGAAAGAAGCGAAGGTTTCCACAATGTAGCAGATACAAAACTCAATGTAGTTGCTTCCCAGACAGCTAACTTTGACAGAACAGAAGGTATGTCCGTAATGGAAAACATCCTTCAGGCTAACGGCGACGTTCAGGCTGTATTTGCAGCTAACGACGAAATGGCTCTCGGTGCTGTAGAAGCTATCAGCGGTGCAGGCAAAAAGGTTATGGTTGTTGGCTTTGACGCAACTGACGATGCTCTCGAAGCTATCAGAGCAGGCAGAATGGCAGGCACAGTAGCACAGCAGCCAGCTCTCATCGGCTCCACAGCTGTTGAAAACGCTGTAACTCTTATCGGCGGCACAGGCATTGCAAAATCCATCCCTGTTGAAGTTACACTTGTAACAAAAGACAATGTTGATACATTCAATCAGCCAAAAGGCGAAGCAGTTACAATCGTTGGCAACGGCTCCATCGGCCTTGCAGTTTCCACACAGAACAACCCATTCTTCGTAACACTTGTTGAAGGTGCAGAAGATGCAGCAGAAAAACTTGGCGTTTCCATCAGCGTTGCTGACGCAGGCGACGACGTTACAAAACAGGCTTCCGACATTGAAGACCTTGTTGCAAAAGGCATCTCCGTTCTCATCGTAAACCCAGTTGACTCCGACGCTGTTACAAGTGCAGTTGAAGCTGCAATGGCTAAAGGTGTTCGCGTAATTTCCGTTGACCGTGCAGTTAACGGCGTAGAAATCGACTGCCAGATTGCTTCCGACAACATTCTCGGTGCAGAGCTTGCAACACAGTTTATCGTTGACACACTTGGCGAAGGTGTTAAGGTTGCAGAACTTGAAGGTATCCCAGGTGCTTCCGCTGCTATCGAAAGAAGCGAAGGTTTCCACAATGTTGCTGATACAAAACTCAGCGTTGTAGCAAAACAGACAGCTAACTTTGACAGAACAGAAGGTATGTCCGTAATGGAAAACATCCTTCAGGCAAACGGCGACGTTCAGGCTGTATTCGCAGCTAACGACGAAATGGCTCTCGGTGCAGTTGAAGCTATCAGCGGTGCTGGCAAAACAGTTATGGTTGTTGGTTTCGACGCAACAGACGACGCTATCGAAGCTATCAAAGCAGGCAAAATGGCAGGCACAATCGCACAGCAGCCGGCACTCATCGGCAGCACAGCTGTTGAAAATGCAGTTAAACTTATCGGCGGCGAAGGCATTGCAAAATCCGTTCCTGTTGAAGTTACACTTGTTAACAAAGACAACGTTAACAATTTCTAATTTGGAGAATCCCCTATGAAAGTTTTATGTATAGGCTCTATGAATCTGGACTTTGTGTACAGTGTTGACCACATTGTTGCACCGGGCGAAACAGAAGCTTCCACAAGCCTTGACGTTTTCCTTGGCGGCAAAGGTATGAACCAGTCTGTTGCCCTTGCAAAAGCAGGTGCAGAAATCTACCACGGCGGCCTTATCGGCGAAGACGGCAGAGTTTTCCTCGATGCCTGCACAGAACACAATGTAAACGGCAAGCACATAAAGGTTGTGGAGGGCAAAACAGGCCACGCAATCATCCAGAGAGATAAAAATGCACAGAACTGTATTCTTCTTTTCGGCGGTGCAAACCAGCTGCTGACAGAAGAATATGTAGACGGCGTACTCGAGGATTTTGAGGCAGGAGATATTCTCCTGCTTCAGAACGAGGTTAATATGCTGCCTTACATCGTGGACAAAGCCTACGAAAAAGGTATGCAGATTGCCTTGAACCCATCGCCATACGATGAAAAGCTGGATGCTGTTGATATGAGCAAAATCAGCTTCTTCCTGCTCAACGAAGTTGAGGGTGAACAGGTTACAGGTCACGATGACCCTGACTACATCATCGCAAACCTCCTCGGTCTCTACCCTGAAGCAAAAATCGTGCTTACTCTGGGCAAAAACGGTGCAGTATACGCTGACAAAAACCAGAAACACTATCAGCCAATCTTCAAGGTACAGGCAGTTGACACAACAGCTGCAGGCGACACCTTTACAGGCTATTTCCTCGCTGCTGTAAGCGAAGGTATGGAAGTGCCAAAGGCTCTTAAAATGGCTGCAAAGGCATCCTCCATCGCTGTAACAAGAGAAGGTGCAGTGCCTTCCATCCCTCTCAGAGCAGAGGTTGAAGCAGCTCTGGCTGAATAATCCATATAAAATAAACGGCAGAGTATTCCCATACTTTGCCGTTTTATTGTATAATCAGATGGCAGGTACTTTTGACACCAAAAGTGGCACTGATTGCGATGCAGCAAAAAGTCCTCCAGACTTTTTTCATAGGGGAGTTACTCCCCTTCATGACGCATTTTTTCACGGCGGTGCGTGAAAAAATCTGCTGTCACCCCACTAGATGACGGCAGGCCATGCCATTCGGCGGCCTTGCCATATTTATAAGTGCATTGACCTTTGACGCCAGCCGCATATTGTTAAACGTGGCTCTGCCCCTAAACAACCCCAAAGTATCTTTTAAACGTCAATAAATCTATCTTTCAAAACCATCACTCTTTAAAAGGAGTTTCCATCGTGAACAATCCATCAAAACACTGGGCTTCCGTCTGGGGAAATGCCGTTTCCGTAGCCGAAAACAGACCAGAAACCTACAGCAAAAATATAACTCTGCGATACCCTGTCTACTCTCATTTTGAGGGGGATGCGGTACGCCTTACCTTTGACAACTACTGCGGCACCGATGCCATAACCATTACAAAAACAACGGTGATGATTGATGATAAGTTCCACACCGTGCTTTTTGGCGGCAGAGAAGGTGTTACAATCCCCGCTGGCGAAAACGCAGTCAGCGACCCGCTGTCCTGTCATATAAAAGCAAAACGCACCTTCAACGTCAGCTTTTACCTTGAAGATTTTACCCAGATGCGTTCGGTGGTTTTCACTAAAGGTCCTATGTCTGTGGGCAGTTACGCCCTTGGCAACCAGACCGAGACGGTGCTTTTTGATATGTGGAAAAGCCGAACAACCCACTACTTCTATTTTCTCAGCAATGTGTCGGTGTACACAGAAAAGAAGAACAGAACGGTGGTGTGCTATGGCGACTCTATCACCGCACAGGACTGGCCTGACTATCTTGCCATGCGTTGCATCGACGAAGGCTGTGACAACACCGCCATTATCCGCCGTGCCACCAGCGGAAGCCGTATCCTGCGTGAATATGACTGCATCGTGTACGAGTCCTACGGGCTCAGGGGAAAAAAACGCTTTGACCACGAGGTACCTACAGACGGTGCCGACACAGTGCTTATCCAGCAGGGTATAAACGACATTATCCACCCTGTAGGCACAGAGGTTAACCCTTACCGCCCTATGAGCGACCTGCCCACTGTGGAGGAGCTTATCGAGGGTATGAAATACTATATATCCCTTGCCCGCAGCTACGGCTACAAGGTTTATGTGGGCACGCTGCTGCCTATCGAAGGCTGGCGTACCTATGCACCTTTCCGTGAAGAGATGCGTAATCAGTTCAACAGCTGGATACGAACAACAGACCTGATTGACGGCTATGTGGATTTTGACAAGGCTCTGGCCGACCCCGAAAACCCATCCGCAATGCTGGAAATATTCGACAGCGGCGACCATCTGCACCCAAGTGCCCTTGGCTACAAAGCCATGGCAGATGCGGTGCTGAAAGAGATTATCGAAGGTTAATTATATATAACACCCATATCGGTGCACAGAAACAGCTTCTGTGCACTGTTTTTGTTTTCCCGCCGCTTTGCCGCTGTTGTCTTCATACTGCTCTCACTTTGCTTTTTTTCCTTTCCGCCCTGCTGCCACAAATCTCTGCTTGCCGGCACCTTGTTGCTTTTTCGGCATTATCCGACATTTTAATACATATTCTATTGCCTATCACTACACAATTATGTATAATATGTGATAGAAATGTGAAACAGAACAGTCTGTAAAAGAGGAGAATTTTATGTTCGGAAAAAGACCTGACGGCAGAAGACTTAAAAATCTGGCACCTATCCAGATGATTATGCCTTATGTTATGAAAACCCGCAACGACAGCATGAATATGTACGAGGACACCTTTAACTGCGAACCCTGGGACGAGTACATAAAAGAAAAGGAAACCGAGGGACTTAAAATCGGCTATATGCACATTCTTATCGCCGCAATCGTACGCCTTATCGCTCTGCGTCCTCAGCTTAACCGTTTCTGCATGAACGGCAGAATTTATGCCAGACCAAAAATCTGGGTAAGCTTTGTTGTACACCCAACTCTTCGCAACGACTCCGATGGAACAACCATCAAAATGTGCTTTGAAGGCACCGAGTCAATCACCGAAATTGCACAGATGCTGAACGAACGTGTTGCAAAGGAAACTGTACACCGCACCGAAGAAAATGATACCGACAAGCTTCTGCGTACTCTGATGCACGGTATCCCGGGCTTTCTCATTAAATTTGTGGTTGATATTCTTATGTGGATGGATAAACACAACATTATGCCAAAAGCCATTGTGGAGCTGAGCCCTTTCCACACCTCTTTCTTTGTGACAAACCTCAAAAGCCTTGGCATCAACCATATCTTCCACCACACCTACAACTTTGGCACAACAGGTCTGTTTTTTGCTATGGGCAAGGAAAAGAAAATCCCTGTGGTGAAAAACGGAGAGATTGTGGAAGAAAAACATATGGGCTATGGCCTTGTATCTGACGAACGCTTCTGCGACGGGCTCTACTTTGCAAACAGCCTGCGTCTTATGAGAAAATTTATGCGTAACCCGAAACTGCTGGAAGAAAAGCTGGACAAAAAGGTGGAAGATGTGGAATAGCATATCCCTGTTCCCTGTCCGCCAATACAGGACATACACCCCATACCTGTATTCCCGTTCATTACCATAAATACACACCCGCTTGCTGCACTTTTCGGTGTTGTGGCGGGTATTTTTTTATACAGAGTACGCTCTGTACAGCTTTCTGGCTTTTACATTTATTGACAGTATATTCCTCTTTATTTTATAATTGATACATAATTCAAATGTAAAATCACGCCAAAAGGAGAAATATATATGAGCAGCTTTGATGCCAGCTTTTCCTTTCTGCACCGTATAGAAGAGATAGAACTTAATATAAGTGACAAACGCTGGCAGTCCGCCCTGGCTCTGGCCCTCACTCTGCCTGATATCTGCGGCGGCATCGCTTTCCCCGAAATCGTGAAAAGATACCGTGACGGGCGGGTTATGCTGGACAGACAGAAAAAGCCCACAAGAGATGTGGGCGGACAGTATATCCGCTGGTTTGACCAGTTTGCCGCACCTTTTTTCACCCTTTCCGATACCGATGAAAACCCTTACATCTGCGGCAGCCGCTGCTGGCAGCTGAGATGTGAGTATCTGCACCAGAACAAAGGTTTTCTCAACGAGGACAGCGACGACAACGTTCGCTTTCATCTGGGGGTAAACTGCGGTACCAGCCTGTGCCGTTTTGATACTGCAGAACATACAGACGACGGCATGGATATCCGCATTGATATAGAACAGTTCTGTATACGCATGTGTAAAGCGGCAAGAAATTATTACGAAAATTATCACACCGAAAAAGACTTCAGCCTTTACAACACACCTGTGCTGGACTTTATAGCCACACAGCAAACCGAGGATGGATGTACATCCTGTTCTGAAGAAAATATACCTTTTGAAAAAACTGACACTGAAATAGAAAAAACTGATAAAAAAGTGACTTCGTCACTGAAAAAAAGCTTCTGGCAGAGTATAATAAAGACAAATAAAAACAATAACAAATAAACGGAGGTTAGTTCTATGAAATATAAATGTGATGTATGCGGTTGGGAATATGACGAAGCTGTTGGCTACCCAGAAGGCGGTATTGCTCCTGGCACAAAATGGGAAGATGTTCCAGCTGATTTCGAATGCCCTCTCTGCGGCGTTGGCAAAGATATGTTCAGCGAAGAATAGTCAGAACCCGACTTTAAATAAATTATAAATTTACAAACCACTATAATTTTTCTCTTGTTTAATCCTATAAAGTGAAAGCACCGATGGCAACACCGTCGGTGTTTTTTTGTTATGTATTTTTTCTGTCATCGCAGTACTTAATAACCCCCTGTTCATATTCCATATATTTATATTCCTCATCCGATAAGTACAAAAAAGGCGTCACCCCTCAGAGATTTGCTCCGAGGGATGACGCCTTTTATATATGAGATTTTATTATGGATTGCATATTAATTTTCTGCCAGATATTCCTCTGCCATAAATGCTGCCACCGCGCCGTCGGACACTGCTGTAACAACCTGTCGCAGCTGTTTTGTTCGCACATCGCCAACCGCAAATACGCCTGGCACATTTGTCCTTGTGCTTTCGTCTGCAACAATATAGCCCGATTTATCCAGCTCCAGCCGGCCTTTAAACAGCTCTGTTGCAGGTTTTCTGCCAACGCTGACAAATACTCCGTCACAGGAAATTTCGCTGATTTCGCCGCTTTTAACGTCTCTCAGGCGAACCCCTGTCACCTTGTTTTCGTAGAGAATTTCCTCCACTGTGCTGTTCCAACGGAATTCCACATTTTCGGCGTTCATAAGAGGCTGATGGTATATCTTTGTGGCACGGAGAGTGTCTCTGCGGTGGACGATAATCACCTTTTCTGCCACACGGCTCAACAGCAGTGCATCTGCCGCTGCCGAGTTGCCGCCGCCCACAACCACAACGGTTTTGCCCTTGTAGAACATGCCGTCGCAGGCTGCACAGTAGGCTACGCCGCGGCCGATAAGGCTCTGCTCTTCTGCAAGGCCCAGCTCTCTTGGGCTTGCCCCTGTGGCGATGATAACAGCTCTGCCGTAAAAATCACCCTCACTGGTTTTGACAACCTTTGGATTTGCAGAAAGGTCAGTTTCATAAACTTCGGCATACTCTGTCACTGCACCAAAACGTTCTGCCTGCTGCTGCATCTTCATGCCCAGCTCAAAGCCGTCAACTCCGTTTTCAAAACCGGGGTAGTTATCTATCTGATGTGTCAGGGCCATCTGGCCGCCCGCGGACATCTTTTCCAGCACTGCAGCAGAAAGGCCTGCCCTTGCGGCATATAGTGCCGCTGTGTAGCCACCCGGACCGCCGCCGATTATAAGCACGTCATAGATTCTGTCTGTCATAGCTGTTTCCTCCTATGGCATATTTTCTGCGATAAAGCTGTCGATTGCCGCCTTGGACTGTGGGTTTACAATGGATGCAACCGCCTGTCCGTTTTTGTAGAGAATAAGTGCAGGGATGATGTCGATGCCCTGTGCTTCTGCCAGAGCTTCCTCATCATCAATGTTTATCTTAACTGATTCCAGCACATCGCTGTACTGGTCTGCCACCTTGTCAAAAACAGGGCCGATTCTGCGGCAGTATCCGCACCACGGTGCCCAGAAATCCACAAGGACAGGCTTGTCCTGATTTATAAGCTGTTCAAATCTGTTTCTGTCGATATTCAATGCTGCCATAGTTACAGCCCCTTTCCTTTTTTCTGATTATATTATACCCTGTACAGATTTTACTGTAAGTGACCGTGTCACCTTATGTTCTGGCCATGCCGTCCACGCTTAGCACCACACCTGTGATGTAGCTTGCTTCGTCAGAAGCAAGGAAGGCAAAAGCGTTTGCGATATCCTCTGGTCTGCCGATGCGGCGGAGAGGAATTCGGTTCACCATAGGTTCGATAACCTCTTTCGGCACCGCTTTCATCATATCTGTTTCGATGATGCCAGGTGCAACTGCATTTACACGGATACCCTTTGGCCCCAGCTCTCTGGCAAGGGAAACTGTGAGGCCGTTAACCGCAAATTTGCTTGCAGGATAGGCAAAGCCACTTGGCTGGCCCGAGATGCTCACCATTGAGGATGTGGAGAGGATAACCCCGTTGCCACGTGCTGCCATGCAGTCCACTGCGGCACGGGTTGCGTTGAAAACACCCTTTACATTAAGGTCCATTACCTTGTCAAATGTTTCCTCTGTATATTCTGTAAACGGTGTGCTTTCGCTTACCCCTGCGTTGTTTACAAGGATGTCCACACAGCCGTATTTAATGCTTGTCAGCATAAAGGCTTCCCTTACACTTTCAAGACTTGCAAGGTCAGGGCTGATGCCGTCAACAACGCTGTCGGGATATTTCTCTTTCAGCTTTGCAACCGCCTTGTCTGCCGAAGCCTGGCTCGAAGCTGCAATGATAACCTTTGCACCCTCGGACAAAAACTTTTCTGCTGTGGCATAGCCGATGCCTCGGCTGCCCCCTGTGATGATAGCAACTTTGTCTTTAAGTCTCATAGCTTTTCCTCCCCGTATAGTGTATTGTTTTACCTCTGCGAATATTTTCTGATTGTATTGTATCAAATTTAATTTAAAGTTTCTGTAATGTAATCACATTCGGTTTATTCTTCACGGTTTATCTCAATTATTGTGGACAACCCCGATAAAATATAGTATGATATATATGTTGAATTATGCCCTTTTTATAGGAGGAAAATATATATGAAGCTCGGTATCGTGGGGCTCCCAAACGTTGGCAAGAGCACCCTTTTCAATGCAATTACAAATGCTGGTGCAGCCAGTGCAAACTTCCCATTCTGCACAATCGAACCAAACGTTGGCGTGGTTGCTGTTCCGGACGAAAGGCTGGACAAGCTTGCAGAGATGTACAACCCTAAAAAATATATACCTGCCATCATCGAATTTGTTGACATCGCAGGTCTTGTAAAAGGCGCAAGCCACGGCGAAGGTCTCGGTAACAAGTTCCTCAGCCATATCCGTGAAGTTGACGCAATCATCCACATGGTACGTTGCTTTGACTCTACAGATATCATCCACGTGGAAGGCAGTGTTGACCCAATCCGCGATATCGAAACAATCGACCTTGAACTTGTTCTCTCCGACCTTGAAATTGTTGAAAGACGTATCGACAGAACAAAGAAAGCCATGAAAGGCGACAAAAAGCTGGGCGACTGCCTTGAAATGCTGGAACGCCTTGCCCAGTGGCTGCGCGATGGCAAAAATGCACGCGGCTTTGAACTTAACAGCGACAACGAAAAGGAATGGTTCTATGAAATGCCTCTCCTTTCCGCAAAACCTGTTATCTATGCCTGCAACCTGAGCGAAGAAGACGTTATGGACGGCATCGAAAACAACACCTACTACCCTCTCGTTGCTGAAAAGGCAAAGGCTGACAAGAGCGGCTGTATGCCAATCTGTGCTAAAATTGAAGAAGACGTTGCAGATATGGACAAGGAAGAAAAGAGAGAATTCCTTGCAGAGTTCGGCCTTACAACCAGCGGTCTTGACAACCTTATCAAAGAAAGCTACTCTCTCCTTGGTCTTATCAGCTATCTGACAGCAGGCCCTGAAGAAGTGCGTGCATGGACAATTACAAAAGGCACAAAAGCACCACAGGCTGCAGGCAAAATCCACTCTGACTTTGAACGCGGCTTTATCCGTGCCGAAATCATCGCTTATGACGACCTTATGGCCTGCGGCACAATGGTTGCTGCAAAGGAAAAAGGCCTTGTACGCAGCGAAGGCAAGGAATACGTTATGAAGGACGGCGACGTTACACTCTTCCGTTTCAACGTATAAGTCTTTAACTTTACAACTGTAAATCTCAGCGGGCGGACACTGTTCGCCCCTTTGATTTGAGCCTGTTTTTACAGGCGGTCACCAATATAATCTACATTTTTACAATTTACGGAGCAAATTTATGTTCTATCTTATAATAGGTATCCTTTTCAGCAGTATGCTGTCCATTCTGCTTCGCACCAGCGAAAAATATGTAAAGGGCGATACTGCAACTCTGGCTATGAACTATGTATGCTGTACAGTAATAGCATTTTTTGATGCAGGCACAGCAAATATCTTTACAAATCACCCAAGTCTTGATATCGCCCTCTTCCTTGGAATTATCGGCGGCTTTGCCTACCTGTCCAGCTTTCTGCTGCTGCAGTACAACATCAAGGAAAACGGCGTGGTTCTGCCTGCCACATTTATGAAACTGGGTCTGCTGGTGCCAACCACTGCATCGGTTATCATCTTCCGTGAAAGACCCGGTGTTATACAGATTATCGGTTTCTGTATTGCTATCTGTGCCATTATCCTTATCAACAGCGACAAAAATGGCGGCAGCCAGAAAAACCTTAAAATCGGCCTGCTGATTGCTCTGCTTATCCTTGCAGGATTGGGCGATGTTATGAGCAAGTTCCACGAGGAATGGGGCAGCTTTGACCTTACCTCCAGCTTTTTGTTCTTTATCTTCTTTACCGCCTGTCTGCTCTGCCTTGTTGTTACCGCACGCAAAAAGCAGAAAATCGGTCCTTGGGAAATCTTCTTTGGCCTGATTATCGGCATACCAAACTATTACAGCAGTAAATTTATCCTTATCGCCCTTGAAAGTCTGCCTGCGGTTGTGGTTTTCCCAACCTTCAGCGTTGGCTGCATTGTGGTTGTTACCCTTGCAGGGCTTGTACTTTTCAAAGAAAAACTTTCAAAACGTCAGGCAACAGCCCTTGGCATGATTATGGTTGCTCTGGCAATGCTGAATATGTAAATAACAAAAACCGAAAGCCTTGGGTTACCCCAAGGCTTTGTTTATTGTTATTGCTGTATAAAAAAGCCACCGCTGCTGCGGTGGCTTAATTTGTTTGCGAATAATATGTTATTTACTAATTATTTAACGCCGTACTGTTCGTAGTAAGCATCGATTGCTGCTTTGATTGTGTCGTCGATAACAACTTCGCCGTTTACTTCTTTGTTCCAGAGAGCTTCAACAACGTCATTCATATCAACGATAGCAGATGTTTCAAAGCCGTAGAGGTCTTTTACTTCGTCAAGAGCAACCTTTTCGCCGCCTTTGCCAACTTCCATACGGTTGAGGGAAACCATAAGACCTACGATTGTAACGTCTGCAGCACCTCTTACCTTTGGAACTGTTTCTTCCATGGATTTGCCGGAAGTTGTAACGTCTTCAATCATGATAACTCTGTCGCCGTCCTGAAGTTTGCTGCCGAGGAAGCTGCCTTTGTCTGCACCGTGGTCTTTTTCTTCCTTGCGGTCAGAGCAGTAACGCACTTCTTTGCCGTAGAGTTCGCTGTAAGCCATAGCTGTTACTACTGCAAGAGGAATGCCTTTGTATGCTGGTCCGAACAACACATCGAAGTCGTCGCCGTATGTATTGTGGATAGCTTTTGCGTAGTATTCGCCAAGTTTTTTAAGCTGGCTGCCTGTTACGTAGCCGCCTGCGTTCATAAAGAACGGGGACTGACGACCACTTTTAAGTGTAAAGCTGCCAAATTTAAGAACTTTGCTGTCTACCATAAAGTCGATAAACTCTTTTTTGTACTGTTCCATAATTGTATTTCTCCTTAAATTCACATTTTCTGACTGTAACAGTTACTCAGCAAAATCTGCCATGCATCTTCTGTAAGCTGCAACAGGGTCTTCTGCTTTTGTGATTGGACGGCCAACTACGATGTAGTCTGTGCCGATTTCTTTTGCTTTTGCAGGTGTTGTTACACGAACCTGGTCGCCAACATCGCCGTCAGCAAAACGTACGCCAGGTGTAACTGTGAGGAAGTCGGAGCCAACAGCTTCTTTTACCATGCCTGCTTCCAGTGGGGAGCAAACGATACCGTCGAGGCCTGCTTCTTTTGTGTTTTTAGCGTAGTGGATGATTGTATCGTTGATTGGTGCATTGATGAGAAGTTCTTTCTGCATTCTTTCTTCGCTTGTGGATGTAAGCTGTGTTACAGCGATAACGAGAGGACGTGTGCCGTCTTCGCGTACAACGCCTTCAAGAGCAGCTTTCATCATATCGATTGTGCCTGCTGCATGTACGTTTACGATATCTGCACCAAGACCGGAAAGGCTTCTCATACCGCCTTTAACTGTGTTTGGAATGTCGTGAAGTTTAAGGTCGAGGAACACTTTGTGGCCTCTTGCTTTGATTTCTTTAACGATGGATGGGCCTGCTGCGTAGAAAAGTTCCATACCGATTTTTACAAATGGTTTTTCATCTGTAAATTTGTCGAGAAAGCTGAGAGCTGTTTCTGCATCTTTAAAGTCCAAAGCAATAATTACATCTCTTTTCATTGGTGTATTTCTCCTTGTATGTAATGTATTTTATAAACTGTTTTATGGTATATCCGAAGAGGTGTTTTCCCCTTCGGATATCAAAATTATTTAAAAGAAGCACCGATAATATCGTTAATATCCTTGATGCCGTATTTTTCCATTGTAGCAGGGAGTGCTTCGATGATTTCTTTACATGCATAAGGATTTTTAAGGTTTGCTGCACCGACCTGAACAGCTGTTGCACCAGCCATCATCATTTCGATAACGTCCTCTGCACTGGAAACGCCGCCCTGACCCATAATCGGGATGTTAACAGCCTTTGCAACCTGATGCACCATACGCAGTGCTACCGGGAAGATTGCAGGGCCGGAAAAACCGCCCATTGTGTTTGCGATGATCGGTTTGCCTGTTTTGAGGTTGATTCTCATGCCAAGCAGGGTGTTGATCATGCTGATGCCGTCTGCACCTGCGTCCTCTGCAGCTTTTGCGATGGAAACGATGTCTGTTACGTTTGGAGAAAGTTTGATGTAAACAGGTTTTGTTGTAACCTCTTTAACCCTCTTTGTAACTTCGTAAACGTTTTTAGGGTCTGTGCCGAAAGCCATGCCGCCGCCGTGTACGTTAGGGCAGGAAACGTTAACCTCGATGATACCTACCTGGTCTTCCTTGTCGATAAGGTTGCAGCAGTATACATAGTCATCGATTGCGTAGCCGGAGATATTGGCGATAACCTTTTTGTTGAAAATCTTTTTGAGTTCTGGCAGCTCCTTGTTGATAACTGCGTCGATACCAGGATTCTGCAGACCAACGGAGTTGATCATACCCATTGGTGTTTCGGCAATACGTGGTGTTGGGTTGCCGAACTGGCCTACTCTTGTTGTGCCTTTGAAAGAGAATGTGCCAAGTATGTTGATATCGTAGAAATCAGCAAACTCCTTGCCGAAGTTGAATGTGCCGGAAGCAGGAATTACAGGGTTGTCAAGTGTCCAGCCTGAGAGTGTAACCTTTGTGTTTACCATATAATTTCCTCCTTGAGCAAGATAGGGCCTTCCTTGCAGATGCGTTTATAGCCTGTGAGTGTTTTGCAGCTGCAGCCCATGCAGCCGCCAAAGCCGCAGCCCATTCTTTCTTCAAAGGAGAGCTGACCTGAGCATTCTGTTGCGTTTGAGATAGCCTTGAGCATTGGTTCAGGACCACAGGTGTAGAAGTAGTCGTAACCTTCCAGTGTTTTGATAACATCTGTTACAAAGCCTTTTGTGCCGTAACTGCCGTCGTTTGTTGTAACGTATACATCACAGCCCAGAGCCTTGAATTCTTCTTCGTAGAACACGTCATCCTTGCTTGTAAAGCCAAGGATAACTGTCGGTTTCTGACCCTGTGCAACCAGCTGTTTTGCAAGGTTGTACATTGGAGGTGTACCAACGCCGCCGCCGATAACCAACGGTGCCTTTGTTTCGTTATTGATTGTAAAGCCGTTGCCGAGACCTGTGAGAACGTCCAGTTTTTCGCCTGCTTTCATAGCAGCCATTTTTTCTGTGCCTGCACCGACAACCTTGTAGATGATGTGGATTTTTTCTTTATCCCAGTCGCAGATGGAGATCGGGCGGCGGAGATAGAAGCCTTCCAGTTCAATATTGATAAACTGACCGGGAGCTGTGATAAAAGATGTGTCACCAAAGAGTGTCATATAGTAAACATCTTTTGCAATTTTTGTGTTTTCACCTATTGTATAAATATCTCTTTTGTACATAGGAAAGCACTCCTTTCGCAGATTTGTATTTGCCGTCGATACGCTGTTTTAAACATTCACTCCGCACAATATGCTGTTTATGTATACTTTAAACCACGTATCGTTAATTTTTTATCAATTTCTTTTCACAGTAAGGGACGATGGTTTCACCGTCCCTTTGTTTTTATTTATTCACTCAAAAGATACTTTCGGGGGTTGTTTAGGGGGCGTGCCCCCTTTTAACAATCTGCGGCTGGCGTCAAAGGTCGGCTGCGACAGCAGACGGTCGTGACTGCCGCGGTGCGCGGGCGAGCCAGCACGATGCGGCAGTTAGCGTGCCGCGTACCTTAGTGCGTGGGGCGCTACATCGCAATCAGCGCCGCTTTTGGTACTTTTCTCGCAGAAAAGTACATACATTAATCGTCGTCGATTGTGGAAACCTTCATTGTCATATCTTCAAGCACGTTCAGCAGAGCGTTTACTGTGGAAAGGCTTGTAAAGAGAGCAACGTTGTTTTCTGTTGCATAGCGGCGGATGATGGAACCGTCGTGTGCTGTGTCTGCGCCAACGTCCTGTGTGTTGAGAACGTATGTTACATAACCTTTTGTAAGGCTTTCGATAACGTCGTTGCCGCCTTCGCTGATCTTCTGTTTCATTCTTGTTTTAATGCCGCGTTCTTTGAGGAATTTGGCTGTACCTTCTGTTGCTTCGATATTGAAACCAAGGTTGTAGAAACGTCTTACCAGTGGAAGTGCACGTTCTTTGTCTTTGTCTGCAAGTGTTACAAATACAGTGCCGTAGTTCTGGATTTTGATGCCGCTTGCCTGCAATGCCTTGTAGATTGCACGGTTGAGCTGTCTGTCGTAACCGATTGCTTCACCGGTGGATTTCATTTCTGGTGAGAGGTAAGCATCAAGGCCTTTGATCTTTGCAAAGGAGAATGTTGGTGCTTTTACATAGAAGCGTTTGCTTTCCTTCTGAAGCATTGTGCCGTAGCCAAGGTCTTTTAGGCTGTAGCCAAGCATAACCTTTGTAGCGATGTTTGCCATTGGCACGCCTGTGGATTTGGAGAGGAATGGTACAGTTCTGGAAGAACGTGGGTTAACTTCGATTACATATACGTTGTCAAATTCGTCAACGATAAACTGAATGTTGAACAGACCTTTGATGCCGATGCCAAGGCCGAGACGCACTGTGTAGTCGATGATTGTGTCTTTAACCTTCTGGCTGATTGTATATGCAGGGTATACGGAGATGGAGTCACCGGAGTGAACGCCTGTTTCTTCGATGTGTTCCATGATACCTGGGATAAATACATCTGTGCCGTCGCAGATTGCGTCTGTTTCAAGTTCTTTGCCGATGATGTATTTGTCAACGAGAACAGGCTGGTCTTCGTCTACGAGAACCGCTGTCTGGAGGTATTTTTTAAGGTCTTCGTCGCTGTTTACAATCTGCATTGCACGGCCGCCAAGAACGTAGGATGGACGAACAAGCACTGGATAACCGATGCGGTTTGCAACTGTGATACCGTCAGGGATGTTTGTAACAGCCTGTCCTTCCGGTTCAGGAATGCCGAGTGTGTGCATGATTTTTTCGAAGCTGTCGCGGTTTTCTGCACGTTCGATAGCATCAACGTCTGTACCAACAATGTTTACGCCCAGAGCTTTGAGGTCGTTTGCAAGGTTGATAGCTGTCTGACCGCCAAGGGAAACGATAACGCCTTCTGGATTTTCAAGGGCGATAACGTTCATAACATCTTCTACTGTAAGCGGTTCAAAGTAGAGTTTATCTGCTGTTGTGTAGTCTGTGGAAACAGTTTCAGGGTTGTTGTTGATGATGATAGCTTCGTAGCCCGCTTCCTTGATTGCCCATACAGCGTGAACTGTGGAGTAGTCAAATTCCACACCCTGACCGATACGGATTGGGCCTGAACCGAGAACAAGGATTTTCTTTTTGTCGGTTACGATGCTTTCGTTTTCGCCGTGGTAGCAGCTGTAGAAGTAAGGAACGTAGTCCTGCTGATGTTCGATATTGTCAACAATGCGGTAGATTGGCAGGATGCCGTTTTCTTTACGGAAGCGGAATACATCCAGTTTGTTTGTGCCCCATACTCTTGCGATGTAGCTGTCGGAGAAGCCCATATCCTTTGCTTTTCTCAGCACTTCGGCGTCGTTTACATTTGCAGCGATAACAGCTTCAAATTCGATTGTTTCACGGAGAATCTGGATAAATGGTTCAACAATCTTTGTCTGTTCCCAGATTTCGTGGTTTGTTGCACCTTTGCGGATAGCTTCGCAGAGGGCAAAGAGTCTTTCGTCTGTTGGTGTTGCAATTTCTTTAAGCAGGTCTTCCTTGCTCCAGTCTTTGAACTTTTTCATTTCAAAGTGGTCAACACCGATTTCAAGACCACGAACAGCCTTGAGCATAATTTCCTGTACAGACTGGCCAAGGCTCATAACTTCGCCTGTAGCTTTCATCTGTGTGGAAAGTTCTTTGGAAGCGGATGTGAACTTGTCGAATGGGAAACGTGCAACTTTGGCAACTTTGTAGTCGATTGCAGGTTCGCAGGATGCAGGAATACCGCTGATAGAGATTTCGTCCAGTGTGAGACCAACTGCGATTTTTGCTGTTACGCGTGCAATCGGGTAGGCTGTTGCTTTGGAAGCAAGAGCGGAGGAACGGGATACTCGTGGGTTGATTTCGATAAGGTAGTATTCCATTGTGTCAGGCTTGAGTGCAAACTGAACGTTGCAGCCGCCTGCAATTTTGAGGTATTTGAGGATTTTGAGTGCAGATGCCTTGAGCATTGCTCTCTGTTCGTCGCTGATTGTCTGGCAAGGGGCAAAAACGATGGAGTCACCTGTGTGGATACCAACAGGGTCAAAGTTTTCCATGTCGCAGATTGCGATAGCCTTGTCTGTTGCGTCACGCATTACTTCAAACTCAATTTCCTGATAGCCTTTTACAGATTTTTCTACCAGTACCTGATGTACCGGGGAAAGTGTAAGTGCATATTCGCATTTTGTGAGGAATTCTTCTTCGTTGTCAGCAAAGCCGCCGCCTGTGCCGCCAAGTGTAAATGCAGGGCGGAGAACTACAGGGAAGCCGATTTCTTTTGCTGCACGCAGACCGTCTTCAACTGTATGCACGATATCGGACGGGATGATTGGTTCGCCGATTTCTTCACACATGTTTTTGAACATTTCACGGTCTTCAGCCTTTTTGATGGAGTCGATGGAAGTGCCAAGCACCTCTACCTGACATTCGTCAAGGATGCCTTTTTCGCCCAGCTGTACACAGAGGTTGAGGCCTGTCTGACCGCCGAGACCAGGAACGATTGCGTCCGGTCTTTCGTAACGGATGATTCTTGCCACATATTCAAGTGTAAGCGGTTCCATATACACTTTGTCAGCCATCTTTGTGTCTGTCATGATTGTAGCAGGGTTAGAGTTGATAAGCACAACTTCGTAACCTTCTTCTTTCAAAGCAAGGCATGCCTGAGTGCCTGCGTAGTCAAATTCAGCTGCCTGACCGATAACAATCGGGCCGGAGCCGATTACCAATACTTTTTTAATGTCTGTTCTCTTTGGCATAAATTTTATGACGCTTTCTGCGTCTTCCTCCTTACTTTCTATCCTAATTTATTGTAAACTGTCTGACCGTTGTAAACTGTCATCAGTACATCGCCGTAAAGTGTCACACCCTCAAACGGTGTGTATCTGCCTTTTGATGCAAATTCGTCAGGGTTTACCACCCACTGTTTGTCCGGGTCAACCAGCACAAAGTCTGCTTTTTCGCCAACTCTTATGCCGTATGGCAGACCAAACAGCTTTCTTGGGTTGATGCTCATCACCTCTGCCAGTTTTTCCATTGTGATGTAGCCCCGTTTTACCATATATGTGTTCATTGCGGCAAAGCTTGTCTCGATGCCAACAACGCCCATATTGCTTTTTTCCAGCCCTTTCAGCTTTTCTTCTGCCGAGTGCGGTGCATGGTCTGTTGCAATAACCTCGATTGTGCCGTCCTGCACACCTTTGATAAGTGCATCACGGTCCTGAGCGGAACGGATTGGCGGGTTCATCTTGAAGCGGCCGTGTTCCCCGAGCTCCATATCGCAAAGTGCAAGGTAGTGCGGTGCAGTTTCGCAGCTTACTTTAAGGCCTGCCGCCTTTGCCTTTCGCACAATGTCCACAGTTTCCTTTGTGGAGATGTGGCAGACATGGTACTGAACACCTGTTTCCTTTACCAGCTCAACGTCCCTGGCAACCTGTCCCCATTCGCTTTCCGAACAGATGCCGCGGTGGCCGTGGAGACGGGCGTATTCGCCGTCGTGGATATATCCGCCGTAAAGCAGGCTTTCATCCTCGCAGTGAGCAACAATCGGTTTACCCAGAGCTTTTGCACGGAGCATAGCCTCTTTCATCATATCGTTCTTCTGCACGCCCTTGCCGTCGTCAGAGAAGGCAAAGCATTTGTCTGCAAGAGCTTCGAAATCTACAAGCTGCTGCCCTTTTTCGCCTATTGTGATGGCGGCGTACGGCAGAACATCTATCACAGCGTCTCTGTCGATAATCTCCTGCTGGACAGCCATGTTTTCCACGCTGTCAGGTACAGGGTTAAGGTTTGGCATGCTGCATACAAGGGTAAATCCACCCTTTGCCGCTGCCTGTGTGCCTGTGGCTATTGACTCTTTATAAAAAAAGCCAGGCTCACGCAAATGTACATGAACATCTGCGAAACCTGGTAATATCATTAAATTTTCAGCGTCAACAACAGGAACATCAGGAGAAACAGCAATACCAATACCAACAGAAACAACTGTGCCGTTTTCAACTAACATATCAGCTTTCTGCAAAGTATCTTCGTAATACACTTGTGCATTTTTAATCAATACGTTAAGCATAGTTTTCTCCTTGGGGTTATTGTCAGAACCTAAAGTTGTCGTATAAATATTCGTTAAATATTATTATACTATATTATAAGCAAAAAAGCCATAATATTTATCGGAAATTATATAAAAATCAACTGTTTTTTCCTAAAAATAACGCACCGCGAAAGGCAGTGCGTTACAAATTTTTCTGCCTGTTTGGCAATTCAATTTATTTTATCACAAAATGTCATTTAGTCAAGATGTTTTTGGCGGATTTTTGAGAGAAATATATCAGGCGGACAAAATACTTCATCGTGTTGTCAAGTATATCTCTGATTAAAGTTTAAATGTGGTAGTGCTTGTACAGATACTATGGGGGTTGTTTAGGGGGCTTTGCCCCCTTATAACAATCTGCGGCTGGCGTCAAAGGTCAATGCACTTATAAATATGGCAAGGCCGCCGAATGGCATGGCCTGCCGTCATCTAGTGGGGTGACAGCAGATTTTTTCACGCACCGCCGTGAAAAAATACGTCATGAAGGGGAGTAACTCCCCTATGAAAAAAGTCTGGAGGACTTTTTGCTGCATCGCAATCAGCGGCGCTTTTGGTGCTTTTGGCACTCAAAAGCACATAAATAACGGGCGGCATTACTGCCGCCCGAATACGAGTTTATTTATTTTACAAAATATCCGTTTACGCCATCGTGCTCTGCAAGGCTCTGCTCTGTATTCCAGAGGCAGAGAACCTCCACCGCTTCATCTTCCGAATATTTTTCGATAACCGCATCTGCCGCACCGTTTTCAAACTGGGCATTTTTACCCACCAGCACAACATGGCTTGCACCGTAACGCAGAGGATTGATTATATATCTGGACATATCACCGCTGATAAGCACATCAAGGTCGTATGCCAGATATGCGTCGCCGCCTTTGGCCGCAACACGGGACTGGATTGTGTTGATAAAGCCCTGCAGCTGTGCCTGCAGCTGGTCGTTTGTCACACCGAAGTCACGGTATTCAAGGCTGTAGCCTGTAGGCAGCTGTACACCGCTGATGATAAAGTCCTTTACCCCCATATCACCCAGTTCTTTAACAAGGTCGTAAATATAGTTCTGCACCGTCTGGTTGGCAGGGTTTGCCCAAGGCTTGCCGCCCAGTTCCACAGAGGAGTCCAGCCAGTTCATATCTGTGCCCTGATATTTAACCGCTGTTGTACGGTCGATTGCAGGGGTGATTTTGTCCATAAAGGCATAAACCTGTGCTGTAACATCTATATTATGCTGGCTGAATATATCCACAAGCTGCCGCACGTCAATCATAACAGGGCCTTTTGCCTGTTTGCCGATTTCCGTCGCAGTTTCAAAATAAATTCTGCCGTCAGCATCCTTAAAGGTAACCACAACATCTGTAACGCCCATAGCTGCAAGACGCTGTGCTGTGGCTGTCATTGCTGCCTGGTCACGCACATCATTTGCTGTAACTGCACTGTACACCGCTGTCTTCACAGGAATGTCCTCCACCTGTACATCAGACGGGTCGTTTGTGGCTTCCGGTACAGGTGTAGGTTCCGGTGCAGGGGTCACAACAGGTGTCATTTCCGGCGGTTTCGGATTGTTGATGTTGTCAATCAGTTCCATAACCGCAGGTGCTCCAAAAAATCCCAGAGCGGCAAGGCCTGCGATTGCAAGAACAATGCCTGCAACCTTTTTAACTACAGCCATACGCTGACGTTTTTTGCCGGAGATGCTGGTATTTCTCTTTATTTTTATTGGTTTGTTAGCCATAAATTTCTCCCTTTCCGCCACAGACACATGCTGTCTGCCGCAGAATTTTTATGCTGCACAGCCGCTGCCCTGCAGATAAAACAATTTTCCTTTTACTTTTACCGCCCTGTGTTACAAAGCGATTGCATGGCCTGTAAGGCCGTAGACTGCCAGAGCCAGCACAGAGATGTACACCAGTGTGATTGGCAGACCACGAAGGGATTCCGGCACCCTGTCATGAGCGATTTTTCTGTCGCCCTCTGTGATAAGCAGCATGGCAAAAAGATAGCCCACGCTGCTGCCAAGACCGAAGCCTATGCTCTGGAGAAGTGTCATGCCCTGATAGTTTGTCAGCAGCACCGTGCCCACTATTGTACCTGTTATGCTTGCACTGGTAACAGACTGAAGCAGCTCTTTGAATCTTTCCTTGGAAACAATAACGCTGAGCAGGCCTATCACTATAACATAGCTGACGGTGCAGGCCATAACGATAACTGTAGGCAGCACAAAACGTCTGAGATGTGCAAAACCTGCTGCTGTAACAAGTGGCATTACAAAGTACACAATAATGCTGGTCATAAGCTGGAACACTGTCAGTGCACCGCAGAAATACAGTGTGTTTTTGCGTGGGTCATTGAGCATACGCATGCCGCTGGAAAGACCAAGGGCACGGGTAAAGATGGCGTTCTGTGCACCGATAGCGATAAGGGAATATGCAAAGAATTCCACAAGAATTTTAAGAATGTCGTTCATTGTGCAAAGCCTCCACTTCTACCCTGTATTTATAGTTTTTAACCGCTGCAGACCACAAACCTGCCACAAGGGCAACAATGAGAAAGCCGCCAAAGCTGTACTGTGCCATCGGCAGCAGGCTTACGCCCACAAGTTTTATGCCGCCGATGGTGCCGAATGCCAGAAACTCTCTGATAACGCAGACTGTCATACAGGCAACGGCAAAACCCATCGTATTTCTCAGACCGTTGATGATGGAATAAAGCACCGATTCCTTACGGGTTTTTTCAAAGTTTTTAACTATAAGAGGGTCGATAACCAGTATTGGCAGATAAACCCCCAGCATAAGCACACTTGTGCCCAGATATCTGTACATATAGTAATATACAAACGCAAAAACTATAGCGGACACAAATGGGTAGAAAAATGTTTTGAAAGGTACGCTCATACGGCGTGTGATGATGCTGGTGATAACACGTGTAGGTGTAAGCAGAAAGAAAACCGCTATACACAGCAGAAGGCCGTTGTGTACGCTTGTGCCTGCAACCACTATCGGTGCAAGGGCAAGTCCTTTCATAAATACAGGGTTGGACAGTGTCACCTTGCGGCGGCGAACGGTGTCGTCCCAGTTTGCATAAAGGTAGGAATAGTCTTTATTCTTCATCTACTTTTTTCCTCCCTTTTTTCTTTTCTGTTCCTCTTCAGCTTTGAGGATTTCCTCTATACTGATTGTTCTTGTAGAGTAGATAACATTGTCGATGTTATCCTCTGTCTCGCTGATAAGGTCCATTGCGTCGGAAGCACCCCTGATTTTTTCCTTCTGACCCTTTGGTGCCTTTTCCTTTGTTTTTTCTGTTTTCTCCGCAGTGAAAATTTTGCGGTGTACAGTTTTTTCCCTTTTATTTTCTTCTGTGTCTTCTCCGGCTACATCTGCAACCTTTATCCTGTCGCCGCTTACCATACGCTCGATATATCCGTCAAGAGTATTTACCAGCAGCAGTGCAAAGCAGGTGCCGATATCAAAGCTGCCCACATAGCGGAAAATCATAGCCAGTACTGCTGTTACAAAGCCAAAAACAATCTTTGCCTTTGGTGTTTTAGGTGTTGTCACAGGGTCTGCAAGCATAAACAGAGCCACAAAGAACACCGATCCGTTAAGCATTTCCAGCTGGATACTTTCCAGGCGGGAGAAGCCGTATATCCTTGGGAAAATATATGCGATTGCCCCGCAGGTGATGAGAAATGTCACAGGGATATGCCATGTGATTTTTCTGCACAGTATCATAAACAGACCGATAACCACAATAACCAGAACAAAGTCCGCACCCATAGCACCAGGGTAGTTGCCCAGCAGCATATCAACTGTGTTGTAGGGCGGCACGCCGCCGGCCTTGATAAGGCTTGCGTTGGAAAGTGTTGTCTGTGCTGTGTAACCTGAAAAGAAATCCACCTTTGCGAAAGGAACAACTGCACTGAACACCTTGTCAGGCCAGTTTACCGCCGCACAGCACATTGCAAGGGCTGCAAGATTGAAAGGATATACATCCCTGCCGCCGAACATATGCTTGCCCACATATATTGTCAGAACCACGCTGACAACGATAACGTAAACCGGGATGTTTACAGGCAGCATAAGTGTAAAGATAAGTGCTGCCAGCTCGCTGGAGTGGTCGGTAGCGTCATAGTCTGTTCTGCGTATCATGGAAACCAGAACATCCACCACCTTGGCTGTCACTGTGGCAACAGCACACAGCAGCCACACCCTTGCACCGTGAAGCACACTGCCGCACAAAGCAAGGGCAAATATAGCCCACAGCATGGATTTGTCGTGATTTTTTCTCTGTATACTTGTCATATAAAATCTCTCTTTTTATAGATTTTGATTCAAAAGCATCATGATGCCCTGCGGCGATACATATTTTTACAAGGAGGTTCTGCCCTCCCTTTTACCACCCATTGATATCCGGGAGCATCGCCCCCAAACCCTTGGCGGTATCAATGTCTTTTTACACTTTGAGGCTTTCAATAGCAGCTGCAACATCCTCTGCACCGAAAACATAGCTGCCTGCAACCAGCAGGTTTGCACCAGCCTCTGCACAAAGTCTGCCTGTTGTTTCGTTGATGCCGCCGTCAACCTCTATGTAAAGGTCTGTAAGGCCGCGTCTTTCAGCTTCTTCTCTGATAGCTGTAAGCTTTGGCAGAGCACTTTCCATAAAGCTCTGGCCGCCAAAACCCGGTTCAACGCTCATAACAAGCACAAGGTCCAGCTTGTCAAGGTATGGAAAAACAGCCTCTGCAGGTGTTGCCGGTTTGATAACAATACCTGCTTTTTTGCCGCAGTTTTTAATGATGGCGATTGTTTCGTCCACATCGCTTTCACTTTCGATGTGGAAGGAAACAAGGTCTGCACCCTGCTTGCAGAACTGTTCAGCGTAGAGGTGCGGTTTGATAATCATAAGATGTACATCAAAAAATGCGTCGGATTTTTTTCTCAGGGATTTTACCACAGGCAGACCGATGGAGATGTTAGGAACAAACACACCGTCCATAACATCGATGTGCAGCATATCTGCACCCTTGTCCATAACCATTTTGCAGTCTCTTTCAAGGTTTGCGAAATCTGCGGAAAGAATTGATGGTGAAACTTTAGTCATTTTTCTGTACCTCTCATATATCTGAACCATTAATTATAGGGCTGTTTTACGGCTTTACGGCAATTTATCTGCCAACAAAGCACACTTTTTCATTTTATAATATTTTATTATACATATTATAGCGACAAAAATCAATTAAATAGGAAAGGTTTAACATTTTTACAGATAAAATTTCACATTTTTGCAGAAAAAGTTTTAAAAACAAAAATCAGCAGGTTTTTATCCCTGCTGTTTTTCATATATCCCAATATTTCTCTCCAGCACCTTTAAGCCGCGGAAACCAAAAGGCCTGTCCTTATATATCTCCGCCACATTTTCCTTTGTGACGGTGTGGAGAATATCACCGCTGAAAAGGTTTTCCTCCGCAGGCACAGTGCCGTCCACCAGTGCTTTGTTGTGGGGACAAGCCTTCTGACAGATATCACAGCCAAAGACGGTTTCTGCCCTTGCAAGTATTTCCGTCTGTTCTTCTGTCAGCTGCTGTTTTTTCTGGCTGATAAAGGATGCACAGCACTCGGTGTCTATGTACGCCACTCTATCCCCCATATCAGAGTGCTTGTGTTTTATTGCACCACCGGGACAGTTTTTACGGCAGAGACCGCAGCCCATACAGTATTTATAATCATACAGCACCGTTTCCCACTCAAGGTCGGTTATTATCTCGCCGATAAAGACAAAGCTGCCCCATTTTTCTGTAATAAGCAGGCTGTTCTGCCCTTTTACACCCAGGCCGCCTTTAACCGCCATATCCACCTCGTCCACAGGAGAGGAGTCCACAAAGGGTACAAAGACATTGTCAGGGTATTTTTCCTTGAGCAGATAAATTATGGATTTTAGTTGCTCCATCACCACTATGTGATAGTCTGCCACAGCACAGTATGCACTAACGTTGCCAAAAAATGCACTTTTGTTATAATATGGAAAAATTATGGCTATTGCGGTTTTTGCATTATCGGGAATTCTCTGTTTTGAACGCACATCAAAAATGTTTAAATGTTGAAAACTGACAAAGGAAAAATCCGCTAAATCCAGTTTTTCCAGCACTTCTTTCATGGCATAAATCCCCCTTTCCCGTCAGTTCTATATACTATAATACACAAATCAAGAGTAAAAATATATACTTTTTTGAGGAAAATTTTGGTTAAATCTATAAAATTGCAACTTTTTGTTGACAAAATATCGAGTTATCCACAGTTTCAACAGAGTTTTCAACATTTAACAGTTAAAATCCGTTTAAAATGTTTAAAACCAACTGTTTTGTTGAAAACCCTGTTGACAATGTTGAAAAGTATACACATTAAAGCCTGTATTACTCTCTGTAAACTAATTTTTTCCTTTTCAACTTCCATTTTTTTACAAATTCCAAAATTCGCCTGTATATCGGTCAAAACCTCTCTGTGCAGTTTTCAACATACTGTGGAAAACTATGTTTAAAACTTTACTAAAAGTAATTTTATATTTTAACCTCACATTATTCTCTCTTTTAAAAATATATAAAATATGCATTATTTTCCCATTTCAACACAAGGCTGTTGAAAATTATTTTAAAAGGTATATAATTAATAAAGGTATTTAAACCAAACGGATAATATAATTAAGGAGATATAGATATGAGTGAATGTACACACAACTGCAGCACCTGCAGTGCAGACTGCTCTTCCAGAAGTGAAATTCAGAAAGATCCGCTTAACCAGCTTTCCAGCGTTAAAAAGGTTATCGGCGTTATCAGCGGCAAGGGCGGCGTAGGCAAAAGCCTTGTTACAAGCATGCTTG
Source organism: Oscillospiraceae bacterium (assembly GCA_015067145.1). Taxonomy (GTDB): domain Bacteria; phylum Bacillota; class Clostridia; order Oscillospirales; family Ruminococcaceae; genus RGIG3102. The sequence continues at coordinate 62,858 of SVNA01000006.1, forward strand.
CTGTTCTCAGCCAGAGAAACGGCTACGGCACAGCTGTTCTGGACGCAGATGTTACAGGCCCGTCCATCGGCCAGACATTCGGCGTGCACAAAAAGGTGCTGGGCAACGATGTCGGTATCCTGCCAAACATCAGCAAAACAGGCATCCAGCTTATGAGTGCAAACTTTATGCTTAAGGAAGAAACAGACCCTGTTGTATGGCGTGGTCCTGTTATTGCAGGTGTTATCAAACAGTTCTGGAGCGATGTTATCTGGAACGAGGTAGACTTTATGTTTATCGATATGCCTCCGGGAACAGGCGACGTTCCGCTGACAGTTTACCAGTCCATCCCGGTTGACGGCATCATCATCGTTGCTTCCCCACAGGAACTTGTTGGTATGATTGTTGAAAAGGCTGTTAAGATGGCAAATATGATGAACGTGCCAATTTTGGGTATCGTTGAAAATATGAGCTATGTAAAATGCCCTGACTGCGGCAAAAAAATAAACATCTTCGGCGAAAGCAAGGTTAAAGCAACAGCAGAAAAATACAACCTGCCGCTTCTTGCAGAAATCCCTATCGACCCACAGCTTGCAAAAAACTGTGACCAGGGTGTTATCGAACTTTTCGAAGGCGACTATATGGACGCCTGCTTTGCAGAAATCGAAAAAATGCTTAATGAATAATATTTTTATGCATATTAAAAGCGACCTTTCTCAAGGTCGCTTTTTTGTTATGCTGTTTGCACCATGCAAGACCGCTTTTTTGTTTATATTTCCGCATCCATCAGTTCACGTGCCATCCTGTGCATTTCCGGGTCCGGGCTGTCTATATATTTTTCTGCAATTTTTTTACCTCTTTCCAGCTCCTGTTTCAGTACATCATCCATACTGTTTATCTTTTCAAATGCTTGCTGCACACCGCCATCTGCAGCGTCTGCATACATTTCAATGGCTGTCAGGTTATCCTGTTCACAGCCAAGACCATGTTCGTAACAGATACCAAGGCCATAATAACCGAAAGCATATTTCTGGGCGGCAGACAGTTCAAAATAGTAAAATGCCTTTTCATAATCTGCTTTGCACCCTATGCCATCCAGAAATGAAATACCAAGGATACACTGGCCTGTGGCATCACCTGCTTCAGCAAGCCGGCAGCCAAGTTCATGTATTTTTTTACGACACTGCGGAGGAGCATCCTTGTCAGTATAGATATTCACAAGACTATTTTTGGCAGATAAATCACCTTTTTCAGCAGCTATAATGTAGTTTTCAACGGCTTTTTCACTATCTTTCTGACATCCGAGGCCCAGATGATACATCGCACCAAGAGCCCTGTAAAAATCCGCCTCTCCTGTAATGGAAGCAATCTTTTCCGTCAGAGGGACTGCCTTTTGGTAATCATCTTCATTTTTGCGTGTTAAATATATTCCCAGCATTTTTTTCATAGCATCGGTGCTGCCAAGCTCTGTGGCTCTTTCGTATCAGGTCAGTGCACTGTCAGGCTTGCCGGACCGCTCAAGAATATACCCCACAAGTAAAAGTGCCTCCATATTGTCCTGCCGTGCCGCGTTTTTAAGCATGTTAAAACCTTTTGTGGCGGTTTCCTCGCCCACCTTGTTGACCTCGAGCATACAGTATCTGCCAAACTCAAACATAGTTTCGATATTGCCGGTTTCTGCGTATTTTTCCAGCCAGTAGTACAGTTTTTTCTTTTCTGACAATATTTGCTGCAGGTGCAGTTTTTTCCTCTTCCTTATGCATTTCCTGCTGTTTTACACCCATTTTGGTTACTTCCAGCAGGTTTTCTATTTCATCGTATCTGTATGCAGGGTCAGAATCCCAGGAATTCATAACGATGTCATGCAGAATATAACCGGCTTTCTCAAACTCACCCGCCTGTATAAGCTGCTGTGCCTTTGCAATCTTTTCATCTTTTTTCTTTCGCTGGTTTTTCAGATTAAAATTGTCAAACAATCCCATAACATGCCTCTTTTTTGCCGATTGGAAATCAGCCTGTTTTTATCTGCACGTTACCGTTGCTTTATGTGCAGATTTTTTTACACCCATCTTGGGCTGTCGCTTATAACCGCTTTGCCCTCTGCAAGAGATTTTGCCACATCGATGGTACGCTGGTTGCGGCTGCCTTTAAATTTAAGCTCCATGCTTTTTTCGCTTTCAATGAAAGGTCCGTCGATAAGGATATCCACATTTTCCAGCAGCCTGTATTTATCGTCGGTTTTATCTTCAATCAGTTTTTCAAACAGATATCCTGTAAAGGCACAGATTTCGTACCCCTGTTTTTTAAGCTCTGCCGCAAGTGCTGCAAAACCTGCCGCCTGGCAGAAAGGGTCGCCGCCCGACAAAGTTACCCCTTTTATCATAGGGTTTTTCTTTATCATTGCGATGATATCCGCCGCTGTATAGTCTGTACCTGTGCCAAAGGAATGGGTTTCGGGGTTGTGACAGCCTTTGCAGCCATGCACACACCCCTGGGCAAAGATTACAAAGCGGAAGCCCGGGCCGTCGGTTATGGAGTTTTTATTAAAGCCCGCTATATTTAAAATTGTGTTTTCCATATTATCCCCTTTATCTTATGCGGTTTATGCCTTTGTGTTTTTTTTGAAATCTGTAAACAGCAGTTTTACTGCCACGCATCCGATTACAAAAACAATAAGTATCTGTGTAACCATTGCATAGAAAAAATTAAGCGGAAACATATTTATCATAATGCTGATTCTCGGGTCCAGCATCCACAGGTCATTGGTGAAGAACACATAGTGGAAGTTGGTCCAGAACCACTGGAAGTTGGTGGCTATAACAACACCGAAAACCAAAGCAAATATGCCGAGGCCTATTGCTGCCCCGAGATATTTTCTGTTCAGAACTCTGCGGGCGGTGGCCCAGCCGTCCTTCTTTATAACATAGACAAGCCCTGCACCGATAACAGCAGTCAGTGCAGCGGCAACATAGATAACACCCATATAGAGATCGAGCACATCTATCATGTGCAGTTTTTCACGTTCGTCAAAAATCTCGCGGATTTCGCCCTTTACGCCGTACTGCATCTCCAGGTCGGGACGCTGCTTTACCATATAGGAAAGGAGATTGTCGGTAACGCTCATAAGGTCCTGATGGCGTATGCCGATATGTTCTGCCGTGCCGTTGTGCTGATACTGTTTATCGTAAAAGGCACGGTTCTGGCTTACGCCGATAACGCTCCACATAAATATTACCAGAAAGCTGAGAGGAAGAATAAGGTTGTAGATAAGTTTTTTCATAGTTGTCTCCCTATAATAATTTACTTTTAAAGCATATCATTTATCAGATAATTTATCAATAAAAACAGCAAATGCCCCCTTTTAAAGAGAGCATTCGGCATATTTTATTCGATTTTTCCGTAGATTTTCTGCAGTTCTATAGATGGACCGCCATTTTCGTCCTCCATAAAAAGGTCGGGCATAACGGTGAGGCTTTTACCACCGTTTTTTCTGCCGTCCACAAGGACAAGCCACGGATGAGGGCTGTTTTTTCTCTGGCGGACAAATCGGATAACTTTAGGCTCTATGCGGTTGTTTTTCATAGCATATATAACCTGTGCCAGCTGGTCGGGACGCTGGCAGATGCACAGCTTGCCGTTGTCACGCAGCAGGCGGTAGGCCGCCGCCGCAACATCCTCGTCGGTCAGAGTAAGCTGATGACGGAAGGATGCTTTTTTTTCGTCATCCTTTGGCTTGCCCGCAGTAAAGTATGGCGGATTGCAGGTGATAACGTCAAAATCCGCCTTTTCGCTTTTAAACTCTCTCACGTCGCCGCAGATGGCTGTTAGATTTTCGTACCCGTTAAGCTCGATGCTTTTTTTCATAAGCTGGGTGCCCTGGGGGTCGATTTCCAATCCATAGGCCTCTCCTTTGTGGCCCATATCCTTCCATCTGAGCGGGATGATACCGCAGCCTGTGCCCATGTCCAGCACCTTCTGTGCGTATTTCACCTCGGCAAAATGGCTGAGGAGAAATGCATCGGTGCCAAAGCGGTGGGTTTTGTTTATGCACACTTTAGTGCCGTGTGCCAAAGTTTCAACAGTATATTCCATAGCTTAAATTGTAGCCTCAATACATACCCAGTTGTTTTTTGTGTGCACTTTAAGGATTTTAAAGCCAAGGTTTTCAAGACAGGCCAGAACTTCGTCCTTTCTGTCGATGATGATGCCGCTTGTGATGTAAAGGCCACCCTTTTTCAAAAATTCAGGCACGTTTTTGGACAGCATCATAATTGCATTTGCAACGATGTTTGCCACAACGATATCATATTTGCCGCTTGCCTGTTCTGCAAGGTCGCCAACCTTGATGGTAAATTTATCGCTTACACCGTTTAATTCTGCGTTTTCGTTTGCAACCTTAACGGCAGTAGGGTCGATATCCACACCCTCGGCTTCCTTTGCACCAAGGATACAGCTTGCGATGCCCAGGATGCCGCTGCCTGTGCCAACATCCAGAATTCTTTCGCCGCCTTTGATGGTGCGGTCCAGAACTTCGAGGCAAAGGTTTGTGGTTTCGTGTGTGCCTGTGCCGAATGCCATGCCAGGGTCAAGTTTAAGCACCTTGCGGTCGGTTGTGCATTCTTCCCAACTTGGGCAAACCATAAGGTTTTCGCCGATTGGCAGTGCGTGGTAGTATGCTTTCCAGCCTGTTTCCCAGTCTTCCTGATTTACATATTCAATTTCGGTGGCAAATTCCACACCTTCTTCGGAAAGGCGTGTCTGCAGCACAAGCAGGCTTTCCTGTGCGTCCAGTTCAGGGGAAATATAGTGGTGCACAATAATTTTTGTGCGGTCCTTTTCCAAAAGGTCCTGCTCGATAAGGTCGATGTGGGCAATCTCCAGCACGTCGCTTTCAAGGTTGGAGTAGTCCTCAATCTGCACGCCCATAGGGCAAACTTCGGCAGAAACGTAGTCGAAAACCTCTTCAAATTTTTTATCGCAAATAATCTTTATATCTGTCCACTGCATAGGTAAATCTCCCATAAAAAAGTATAGTTTATTTTTTATATTATCAATAGATTTATTGTAACACAAAACCATTTAATTTTAAATACAAATGTGTTAATATAAAAGATAGAGTTTAATTGTTATCAATGAAATACGATATATAAAGGAGAAAAATTATGGCAAGCCGTTTTGACAAAAAAATTGACCGCTGGGCAACAGGTGCTACAAAATGGGCGATGACAAAAATCCCTGGCTCCCCACAGTACACAGAGGTGCCGCAGGAAGATATCATTCCTATGTGGGTTGCAGATATGGACTTTGAAACTGCCCCAAGCGTTATTGAGGCACTGAGAGAAAGAATTGAACACCCTATCCTGGGCTACTCCGTGCTCAACGAAAGATATGTAAATGCAATCGCCAACTGGCAGGAAAAACGCTACGGCACAAAGGGCATCAAAGAAGAACACATCCTCTACCAGAACTCTGTTCTGGGCGGCGTGTGCAGTGCAATCAGCGTTTACACACAGCCGGGTGACTGGATCCTCACAGGCCAGGCAACCTATGTAGGTTTTCAGGGTTCCATTAAAAACCTTGGCAGAAACGTTGCTTTCTCCCCAATGGTAAAGGACGAAAACGGCATCTACCGCATGGATTTTGAAGACATGGAAAAACAGATTGTGGAAAAAAATATCCCGATGATGATTTTCTGTTCCCCACACAACCCTACAGGCCGCGTATGGGAAAAATGGGAGATTGAAAAGGTTGTTGAACTTTGCGACAAATACAACGTTTTCCTTTTCAGTGACGAAATCTGGGCAGACTTTATGACAGATCCTGCTTCCAGACATATTCCTACACAGAGCGTAAGCGAAAGGGCAAAACAGATCTGCCTTGCCGCATACGCACCAAGCAAAACCTTTAACCTTGCAGGACTTATCGGCAGCTACACAGTCTGCTACAATCCTGTTATCAATGCACGCATCAAACGTCAGGGCGAAAGCACACACTACAACAACGCAAATGTACTGTCCCTTGCTGCATGCACAGGTGCATACGAAGGCGGCGAGGAATATGTGGAAGAGCTTATGCCTTATCTGCGTAAAAACCAGGAATATATGGTAAACTTTTTGAACAGCCGCAAAGGCATCGATGCTTATCTGCCACAGGGCACATATCTTTTGTGGGTTGATATCGGCGGCTGCGGCATGGATATGGATACCGTTATGGCAGAGCTTGCCAAGGTTGGCGTTATCGTAAACGACGGCAGACCTTTCCAGGGTCCTACACATCTGCGTATCAACGTTGCCTGCCCGTACGACAGCGTGGTGGAAGCCTGCAGAAGAATGGAAAAAGTTTTCCCTGCAAAATAATACTGCAGCAGCTTTTGCCCTTTAAAACAGCTGTCGCACACAGCAGTGCAAAAAAGGTTTCCGAACCATAAACATCAAAAGAGCGTATCCGAAGATACGCTCTTTTTTGTTGCTCTTTTTATTTTCATTGTTATCCGTGGAGATGGTAGGTTGTGGCATAACCGAAATCCCCTATTTCATCACAGTGGGTAAACTGACTGTACTCTCCCAGCACTTCATCTATGGCATTCTGATCCGCACCCACCACAGTCAGCACCATTTCGCTGTTTGTGCTGTAGTCCACACTCCACAAAAAGCCTTCGTTGCGGTAATCCACAAAGGTTACGCTTTTATAGTTTGAAACCTCCATGAATGACGGCATCATACGGAATCTTGTGCCGTCGTAGAGATAAAGACAGTCAAGATGTGAATTCTGCTGTGCAAAATCCAGCAGAGGCTGTGTGTCTTTGTAGAGATAGCCTTTCTGACAGCTGCCAAAGGTCATGGCTGTCATCACCACCGTCACCGCAAGGGCACAGACAAAAAACTTTCTTTTGTCCAGCAAGCTGCCTGCAAGGGAAAGAATAAGACAGAACACCCCGCACAGCAGCACCGCATATATCGGTGTTACATAACGGTTGGTCATGTACACCGCCGCTGCAGAGATAAGCAGAAAATACACAAGAGCAGGCACCAGTACCATAATATACTGCCAGATGTTGGATTTTGCACCGTGTTTTTTTCTGACCAGTGCCGCAATACACAGCACCAGTGCAGCTGCCAGCACCAGTGTCATTATACCGCCAAAAAGGTTTTTGCTGAGTATTTCATAAAACTCTGACAGGCGGTAAAGGGTATACGAGCCGCCAAGATTTTCAAAGGACTCTTCCCCGCGGTAGCTGAAGAAGATGTGCAGTATCATTGCCGGGAACACCGCCACAGCCGCTGCACCTGACAGTATACCTGTCAACGCCAGCAGAGCTGCCTGTTTAAAGCTTTTTTCTGTGAGCAGATATATAAAGTAAACGCCGCAGATAACCACAGTGTACACAATACAGTAATAGTGTGTAAGTGCACCTGCCACCGCTGTCACAAAGAGGAGCGGAAAAAAGAATCGGATTTTCTCCTCACCTGTCTGCTTTACCACCAGCCATGTGATGCAGGTGACCTGACACATCGCCATAATGTACATACGCAGAAAGGCGTTTGCAAAGAGAACACCGCCGCACAGCACAAAAACCGCCGACACAAACAGCGTTACAGTTTTGTTTTTTCTGCTTAGCTCCCACGCCAGCAGCTGTACAAAAAGCAGCGTCAGCAGCGAGAAAAATATATTCACTATTCCTGCATACCAGAAGCTGAAGGACCCCGGCACAAGGGAACACACTGTGTGCACTATTGCATAGTAAAGCGGCGGATGTACGTCATTGGCCTGATTTTCCCATACATTTTTATAGTTGAAGCGGTCGGTGGCTGCAACATATTCCATATATGCCGCAGACGCAGGCTCGTATTTATAGTTGTCCTGCACCACAAGGTTCAGCCCTTTTGTATAGTTGGCAAGGCCATAGCTGTATATCTCGTCCAGATTTGTATTTATCTTTGCCGACAGCACCGCCACCAGCAGCACCGCCAGCAGAAGATATAAAACTACGCTCAGTTTGTTGTTTTTCAGAATATGGATCAGTTTTCTGACTGCAGATTTAACAGAAGACATACTTTCTCCCCGTTTTTCAGTGATATTTATTATATTATGACACAGGCGGATATCTTTGTCAAAATTTTCGGCTGCAAAAAAGCACCCCGTATCTGATGATACAAGGTGCCTTATGGCTGATATGAATATAATTTATCCCTGTTTATCCCACCGATTCGATGAGCTTTACATCAACAGAGTAGGTCTGTCTTGTGGTTGCACGGTAGACTACAAGATTGAAGTAATCCCCAGGGGAATATTTGTCCAGCTCAGTGAGCAGGTCGTCGGTTGTTACAACATCCCTGCCGTTTGCCTCCACAATTACGTCTCGCAGCTGCACACCCTGGTTTGGCAGGTCGCTGTCGGAGGTAAATTCCATAATGCATACACCCTCGCTTGGCAAACCGTTGATTGGCCCGTTGGAGCTGTTGAGTTCCACCACCGAAACACCCAGCACTGCCCTGCCTGTCACATATCCGTGGCTGATGATGCTTTCAAGGATTGGTTTTGCCTCGTTTATCGGGATAGAGAAGCCGATGCCCTCATATTCCACGCTGGCAATCTTGGAGCTGTTTATGCCGATTACCTGGCCAAAACGGTTGATGAGCGGCCCGCCGGAGTTGCCCGGGTTGATGGCTGCGTCAACCTGAATAAGCCTGAGGCTGCGTGCACCTTCCCCAAGGTCTCGGTCAAGGCCGGAAACAATACCCTGTGTAATGGTGCTGGAAAGTCCCCCTGCGTTGCCGATTGCCACAATTCTCTCGCCCACTCTGAGTGCGGAGGAATCGCCGAACTGGGCAGGTGTAAGGCCTGTTTTGTCCACCTTTACAACTGCAAGGTCGGTGGTTGTATCCATGCCGATAATTACACCGTTGGCATCAGTTTCGTCAGAAAATGTTACATTAACATTTGTGCCGCCGTCCACAACGTGGGCGTTGGTGATGATGTAGCCGTCCTCGCTCATAACAATGCCTGTGCCGCTGCCCAGTGCCGCAATGGACTGATTGCTGTAAACGGTGATATTTACCACCGATGGATTTACCATTTCGTATATATCTGTAGTGTTATAGCCGCCGTCGGTGATTTCCGGTGCCGGATTTATCTCGATGGTGCTGTCTGAATAGAGATTTTCAGGGGCAGGTTTGCCGCTGGCTGAGCCAAGACCAAACTCTGCGATTATCCTGTCAACTGTATCTCCGTCGTACAGGGCTTTGCCCGCAAAAAATCCGCCGCCGAGGCTGAGCACCAGCAAAAGTGCCACCAGACTTATTATCGGCAGTTTACTCTTCTTTTTCATAAGCTGTTTCTCCTCAAAAGGTTATTATGAGCTTTGCTCCCTTTTTATGGTCCTAATATTAATAATAAAATGTGAAAATTTTTTGTCACAGTTTATTTTTTCGCAGTTTTTTCACTTTTAACAATATATGCCGCCGGATATCCCCACAGCACCACAGGGTCACTTTTTGTGTGGTTTCAGGTGTATACCCTTTGGTTTTTCGGCTTTTTCGCCTTTGGATTTTGCAGTTTTATCGGTTTTGTTTTTTCCGTTTTTATCATTTTTTATCTTGTCATTTTTTGCCTTTGGTGCAGGCTTTGTATCCACTGCTGCCGGGAGAGTAAAGATAAATTCGGTGTATTCGCCCAGCTCGGACTCAACATGGATATCACCGCCCGAACGGGTGACAAGTGTTTTTGCAATATACAGGCCGATGCCCGCACCCTTTGTGTGCACAGAGCGGCTGGCGTCTGCCTTGTAGAAACGGTCAAAGAGATAAGGCAGGTCTTCCTTTGGTATACCTGCACCGGAGTTGCGTATCTTTACCGTTACCATACTGGTCTGCTTGTCTTCCGTTACATTAAAGGCGATATATCCGCCATGAGGTGTAAACTTGAGGGCATTGTCCACTATATTATATACAACCTGATGGATAATATCCTGGTCTGCTGCCACCCGTATACGGCTTGGCTCAAAACCTTTTACCTGAATTTCCGCATTTTCTATGCGGTTTTCAAAGGCAAAGGCAACAGCCGAGATGGTATCCCAGATGTTGTAGTTTGCAACGTTCATTATAAATTCGCCGCTGTCCAGCTTGGAGATGTCCAGCATACTGTTGGTAAGACGTGCCAGACGGCCGATTTCGGTGCTGACAATGGAGAGGTAGTCCCCCTGTTTTTCCGGCGGGATTGTGCCGTCGATTATACCGTCCACAAAGCCCTTGATACTTGTCATAGGTGTTCTCAGCTCGTGGGCGATGTTTGCAACAAAGTTGGAGCGGCTGGTCTCGTTGTTTTCAGCAAAAGCCGCCATATTGTTGAAGGTGTATGCAAGCTGTGCAACCTCGTCGTCACCCTCCACCTTTGCTCTGGCGGAAAGGTCCCCCTGACTGAAACGTTTTGCCGCATCTGCAATGTTACGCAGAGGCATAACCAGCTTGCCTGTAACCGCAAGGGATACAATGCTGGAAACGAGAATCATAACACAGGCACTGACAAGGAACATGCTCAGCAGAGCGTTTGTAAAGATGCGGATTGTGCCTATGCTGCTGGCTACAAAGATGTAGCCTGTAACGTTGCCAACCTCATCCCGCACCGCCTTGCCCACAGCGTAGTATTCTGTCTGGAAATGGCGGGTAAAGGTGTCGCTCACCCTTATGGCTTCATCTGAAGCATTGGCAAGGATTATTGCCTCCTGGGGAATTTCGGTGGTGCAGTCATCGTTGTCGGTACAGGTAACCACCTTGCCGTATAAATCGGCAATCATAACGGTGGACTGGGTTGTGTCGCTGATAAGCTTCAGGTTTTCGGTCATCGGACCTACATCCTTGATGCTGCTGATATCCTTGTCGTAGTTTGCCTCGATGTTGTCCTCAACACTTTCAACACATAGGTTGAGTATATTCAGGCGGTCACTCTCAAAATATCGGTTTGCAAAGGCCATAAAGGTGGCACCAAGCAGACTGATGCTTATCATTATCAGTACACTTATAGATGTAAAAAAACGGGAAGCTATGCTTTTGTTGTTCATAGTTTTATTCCTTGAAAAACGGGTGTTTTTGTTTACAGTTTTAAAAAAGCACCGTAAAGATGTTTACGGGGTGGCCTGGAGGGGCAAACCTGCTCCGGACAGCATTATCATTCCTTCGGTCCAACGCCAAGCTCTGCGGCAAAAGGTTTCATTGCCTGTATGCATATATCGCTTACCTCTTTAACCTCCATACCCAGCAGCTCGCAGCCTTTTCTGATAAGCTCCCTGTCGCATTTTGCGGCAAACTTTTTGTCCTTGAACTTTTTCATAAAGCTGGAAACCTCAAGGTCTGTTATGCCCAGCGGTCTCATGCGGGCTGCAGCGTGGATAATGCCTGTAAGCTCGTCCACTGTGTAAAGGCTTTTTTCCATATTTGTGATTGGCTCCACATCGGTGCAGTGTCCGTAGCCGTGGCTTAAAATTGCACGGATTTCTTCTTCACTCACACCCTCTGCCGCCAAAGGCTCTGCAGTGTGTTTAAGATGTTCTGTGGGATACTGTTCATAGTCATAATCGTGAAGATATCCTATTGCCTGCCAGTGTTCCACATTTTCGCCAAAGTGTGCTGCCATGCCGCCCATTGCGGCCATAACCGCTGTTGCATGTACGATAAGATGTGGTTCTGTTGTGGTGCGGGAGATAAGTTCTTTTGATTTTTCCAGTGTGAGCATAGAATTGCCCCCTTTATATAAATTTTATGTTTTAAATATCCTATTTTTTTATTATATAACATTGTCCCTGTCAGTGCAAGAAAACTGCCGTTAATTGATATGTGTGCCCCATTCCCAAACCACTTGAAAGCAATTATGTACCGATGTTATAATTATAAAAAAGTATAATGTGAGGTAGAGACTATGACAAAACAGGAGATTATCCGCATTGCTGAAGATTTGATGAAAGACAGCACACTTGCAGAGCTTTCTGCAGATGTAGCTGCACAGCTTGGTATACCCGACTGTTCTTTTTTTGACTCTCCCCTTATAGGCATTGCTTATGCCGGTGATGTGCTGTTTGAAGATATGAAACAGCCACAGGCCATCGGGCCTCATTTTATCACCCCAAAACAGTGGCTTGAGGGTGCAGAAAGCGTTGTGAGCATCTTTGTTCCCTATTCTCAGGCCGTTAAAAAAGCAAACAGCAGCTGCCAAAAAGATAAGGTTGCCCCCGAATATGTCTTTGCAAAAAATGCCGCCGTGCCATACATAGATGCCCTTGTGGAAAAACTTACAGATATAATAAAAAACGAGGGTTATTCGGTTGTTGTGCCTTCAAAGGAATCTGCCCGCATGAAAACCGCACTGACCTCCCCTGACGGCAGCAGGCTTAAATTCACAAGCGGCTGGTCAGAGCGTCACGTCGCCTACATCTGCGGCCTTGGCAGCTTTGGTATCTCGGGTGCTCTTATAACCACAAAGGGTGCTGCAGGCAGATTTATAAGCCTTGTCACCGATATGCCGCTGGAAGCCGACACCCGAAATTACGCCGATGTTTACGAATACTGCACCTTCTGCGGTGGGTGTGCCGCAAGATGCCCTGCAGATGCAATAACAATGGAAAAGGGCAAGGACAAGGCAAAATGCTCTGCATTTGTAGACTCCACCAAGGCAGAGTTCGACCCTCTTTACGGCTGTGCAAAATGCCAGTGCGGCGTACCTTGTGCAAACGGAATTCCACAGAAAAAATAAATCTTTTTGCACAGCTTTGCCCCTTGCACAAACAACCCATATACAGAACAACAGCCCTATACCCTGCGGTATAAGGCTGTTTTATTATGCATAAATTATTTTTCTGCCAGTTCCTTTACGCTGGCAACAAGACCTGCAAGGTTCTGAATTTCGCTTGGCACGATGATTTTTGTCGCCTGGCCGTCTGCAACCTTCTGCAGTGCTTCAAGGCTTTTGAGTGTAAGCACCTGATTGTTAGGGCTTGATTCGTTGAGCAGCACGATGGAGTCTGCCAGCGCTTTCTGCACTGTCATGATAGCCATAGCTTCGCCCTCTGCCTCGCGGATTTTCTGTTCCTTGACAGCATCGGCACGGAGAATAGCAGATTCTTTTTCCGCCTGCGCACGGAGAATTGCGGATTCCTTTTCACCCTCTGCCACAAGTATCTGGCTGCGTTTTTCGCCTTCTGCGCGGAGAATGCTTTCACGGCGCTGACGTTCAGCCTTCATCTGTTTTTCCATTGCGTCCTGGATTTCGGTTGGCGGAATGATGTTTTTAAGTTCAACACGGTTTACCTTGATGCCCCAGCGGTCGGTTGCTTCGTCAAGAAGAGATGTAATCTGTGTATTGATGGTATCACGGCTTGTGAGGGTGTGGTCCAGCTCCATATCACCGATGATGTTACGCAGTGTTGTTGCTGTAAGGTTTTCGATGGCGCTGATTGGTCTTTCCACGCCGTAGGTGTAAAGTTTTGGGTCTGTAACCTGGAAGAACACAACGGTGTCAATCTGCATTGTAACGTTGTCACGGGTGATAACAGGCTGCGGAGGAAAATCCACCACCTGTTCCTTGAGAGAAACCTTTTTTGCAATACGGCTGATGATTGGCACTTTAAAGTGGAAACCTGCATCCCACACTGCATCAAAAATGCCGAAACGTTCCACAACATAGGCATAGGCCTGTGGCACGATGCAGATGTTGCGTGCAATAATAACTATAACAAGAATAACCAAAATATAAGGTAACATAGGCGTATCTCCTTTCAGAACTACTGGTTTACTGTGATTTTTTCTACAACAAGGGATGCACCCTCGATTTTTACTATTCTGCACATTTCCCCTTTATTTATAACTGCATCGCTTTTTGCCTGCCATGCAAGGCCGCCGATTTTTGCACGGCCCGCACTGTCGGGAGAAATGTCACTTATCACCTCGGCATTTCTGCCGATGTACATATCCATATTGGTCGGAGTTTTTTTGGTGAGGTATTTTGTGAGAACTGGCTTGGTGAAATACATTGTCACCACCGTAACCACTGCAAAGACCACTGCCTGCAGCACAAAGGCCTGCGGTGCAATCCACGCGATTATGGTGGACACCAGTGCCCCTGCTGCAAACCAGATGCTTGCGATATCGGTTGTGGCAACTTCAATGATGACAAATACTATTGTAAGTGCCAGCCATATGTATACTAATGGAATTCCAAACATGGACGTATCCCTCCTTTTAACCATAAAGTATTCTGTTAACATAATATTACAATATAACCTGTGCAAATTCAACTGTCACCGTATATCCGTGTATAACTGCAGGATAAATTTTACACATGACGTAAAATTTACAGCCTGATAACATTTTGGAAATGTTATTTTAACAGCTTTATCACCTGTTGTGTGTATATTGTATACTATATTTTTAAAAATTAGGTGAAATTTTGTTCTTTGGTGCCGCAATCCTTGAAAAGCTGTGTTTTTTGTAGTAGAATAAACTTGCATATTGTGTCCGCATATATGTTTACAGCGGGCAAAAATGCTTAAAAATATTTTATAAACCGATTATTTTCTGAATTTATATATAGATTAAAAGTAAAAAGAAAGGGGTTTCAAAATTGGCAAAGTATCTTTCTCCCGAAGCTAAGAAAAAACGTGCACGCCGCCGCAGAATCCGCCGCACCGCCATGTTCGCCTGTCTGGCAGCATTTGTGCTGGTGGTAAGCTGGGGCATTGTGTCGGTAATCGAGCTTTTTTCACCAGGCGATGATGCTCCTAAGGATCTGGTTATAACACCTGCACCTACCACAGGGCTGCAGGCCAACGATTCTCTCAACGCAGAGGGCAAATGGAGCGAGCGTGTGGGACCTGTAAAACAGACCATCAACGATTTTGAGATTATCTCCCCTGACCACCGTATGCTGCAGCTGCCGGAAAACGGAAGCGTGGACCTTAGCTATTTTGAGGACGCTGTTTTTGTGGGCGACAGCCTTACAGACGGGCTGAGAATATACCACAGCATCGAAAACGCTGTTGCAAATATCGCAACCTTTGTATGCAACAAAAACCTGACACCAAAAAGCTTTATCGAAGGTGTTATTCCTTTTGACTGGGGCAGAAAAACCCAGAACGGCATCGAGGCCATTGTTGAAGAAGACCCTGAAATTCTCTATATCACCCTTGGCACCAACGCCATGACCTTTATGACCGACGAACAGTTCCTGTACTACTATGACCAGATGCTCTCCCAGCTGCAGGAACAGCTGCCTGACGCACTGTTCTACGTCTGCAGCCTTACGCCTACCACCCAGGAAGCTGCCGCAAGAAGACCAATCTTCTCCTACGACCGCCTGTACACAGTAAACAATCAGGTGGCAAAGATGGCAAGCGAAAAGGGCATGCACTACATCAATCTTCACGAAGTGCTGGCCGGTGATGACGGTTACCTCAAACCTGAGTTTGACTCAGGGCTGGACGGCATCCACCTCAAACCTGCCGCCTACACCGAATGGGTGCAGTATCTTATGACACATACAGTGCACAGCAAGGATAACCCGTATATCCCCGGCAGCCCATACTATGTAGGATAAAACACAAAAATTTAACGGACAGAGAAATCTGTCCGTTTTTTGTTTTTTTGCAGACAATGTCTGCCCGATAATATATATCGCCAGTCCTTACATAAAAAGGGCGGGTAAAAACCCACCCTTCACTGTTATACGTCAACAGCCTTTATTAATTTCCTGTTGGAATATACGGTCTGATAACCGCTGCCACGCCGCTTATCGGCATTGTCTGCAGCCATACACGGCCAGGGCCTGTAACCACTGTGTTGAACAGTCCTTCGCCGCCGAGAAGTGCGTTTTTAAGACCCGGCACTGTCTGGATATCCATGGAACAGGTTGATTCCATAGCCGCAAGATAGCCCGAATCCACTATGATTTTCTGGCCCGGTGCAAGGTCGTATTCCACAACATGACCGTCAAACTCGGCAAAAGCTATACCCTTACCGCTGATTTTCTGCAGGATAAAGCCCTCGCCGCCGAAAAATCCCGATGCTACTTTTTTCTGGAAATGCACCGAGATGTTCACGCCGCTTTCCCCTGCCAGAAATGCTTTTTTCTGGAATATGTACTCCTTGCCCGGTGCTATTTCAAAGGCTCTTATCTGCCCCGGAAAGCTGGAGGCAAAAGCTATCATGCCCTCGCCCTGAGCAGTATAGCGGTTCTGGAACAGGTTTTCCCCTGCAAACATTCTGCCGAATGCTTTGCCAAGGCCGCCGCCTGTGGTGGTGTCCATCTTTATGTTGGGGCTCATCCAGCTCATGGCACCGCCCTCGGTAACCATTGTTTCTCCGTTTTCAAGGTAGCAGATAACAACAGGCAATGTTTCGCCCTGTATTTCATATTTCATAGCATTTCCTCCTTTGTATATTCGACTGAAAATGTTAATGGAATGTTTTTTGTATGCCGACACAATCTGTCTTGAGTCTTATTACACCACAAATTTGTGAAAATTCAGTGGTATGGCTTTTGCAACACAGACTGCTGTATGTGAACTGCAGTGGCGAACACAGTTCGCCTTTATATGTACTTTTGACACCAAAAGTACCAAAAGTGGTGCTGATTGCGATGCAGCAAAAAGTCTTTCAGACTTTTTTCATAGGGGGCTTTGCCCCTCCATGACGCATTTTTTCACGACGAGGCGTGAAAAAATCAGCTGTCACCCCCATAGATGACGGCAGGTTATGCCATTCGGCAGCCTTGCCATATTATAGTCAGCCGACCTTTGACGCGGCCGCAGATTGTTGTTTGGGGATGCTCCGCTCCCCAAGCCCCTTGAATGTATCCTTATAATATTGTATCAAATCTCATACCCTACAGGTCAATCTCAAGTCCTACAGGACAGTGGTCGCTGCCCATAATGTCGGACAGGATATATGTATCGCTTATTTTATCCTTTATTCTGTCGCTGATAACAAAATAGTCGATACGCCAGCCGATGTTCTTTTCCCTTGCCTTACGCATATAGCTCCACCAGGAATAGGCCACAGTGTCGGGGTGCTGCCAGCGGAAGGTATCCACAAAGCCGCTGTCCAGAAGTTCTGTAAACTTTGCCCTTTCCTCGTCGGAAAAACCCGCACTGCGTCGGTTTGTCTTTGGGTTTTTAATATCTATTTCTTCGTGTGCACAGTTAAGGTCACCGCAGTAGATAACAGGCTTTACTGCATCAAGTGTTTTTATGTACTGACGCAAGGCATCCTCCCACTGCATACGGTAATCAAGGCGTGCCAGTTCTCTCTGGGCATTTGGGGTGTAGACATTGAGCAGATAAAAATCGTCATACTCAAGGGTGATTGCCCTGCCCTCGTGGTCGTGTTCGTCAACACCTATGCCGTACCGCACGCTGAGTGGCTCTTTCTTCGCAAAAACCGCTGTGCCGCTGTAGCCTTTTTTATCGGCAGAATACCAGTACTGATAATAGCCCTCGGGGGTAAAATCCGCCTGACCCGGCTGCATCTTGCTCTCCTGAATGGCAAAAAAATCTGCGTCCAGCTCTTTAAAAACTTCGCTGAAGCCCTTGTCCAGACAGGCACGGAAGCCGTTTACGTTCCAGGATATAAATTTCATATACTTTTCCTCTTTTTCTGCTTTCTGATTTTATTGTCTGACAGGCGGTCTTATTCAGAACAAACCTTCACCGCCGCTGTTATCATTTTTCTGATTATATCATACCGCATTTTCCGACACTTTTCCATGACTTTATCACATTTCTCTGTGCTGCTTTCTCTCCACCCTTATTTTATTAAGCAGTGCACCGCACAGCAGGATATTCATACACATATACAGCCATAGCAGAAACAGCATAACCGCCCCAAAAGAGCCGTACAGTGCCGAATAACCGGAAAAACATCTGATATACACCGAATACCCAAAGGAGTAAACTATCCACCCTGCCGCAGCCATAGCTGCTCCCACCAGCTGATTTTTAAAGCTGAGTGCACTTTTTGCCAGCCCTTTGTATGCCGTTGCAAACAACACTGTGAGTGCAGCAAAAAAGATTATATTTCTCAGATTGAGCAGCACAAGCAGCAGCTGTGCCCGCTGTCCCAGCAAGCTGCGAAGCAGGTTTTCCAGCGGAGAAGCAAAAACCAGCAGTGCAAAGCTGAGCACCACCACGCTGATTATTACAATGGCATACCACACCGAACGGATGGCAAGCTGAATTATATTGTATTCTTCCTTGTAATCGTAGATAACATTTATGCCGTCGGCAATGCTGCGTATTCCTTTGGTTGCCGCCCACAGAAGAAACACCATGGTCAGCGATGCCAGCGGCACGGTGGAGCGTGAGGATATCTCCTGCACAAATTCTGCCAGCTGCCCTGAAACGTTTTCGGTGAACACCTGTGCCATCATGGCTCTGATGCCTATTATATCCAGCGGAGCAAAAGCTCCCAGCAGTATAATGCCCAGCATCACCAGGGGCACTGCGGACAGCACCACAAAAAAAGCTGCCTCGGCACTGTAGGCCGCTATGTGACAGCCGTCGTACTGTTTTTTTATACCCCAGCTGTATTTTATTGCCTTTATAATTTTCTCTTTCATCCTTTGTCCGCCCCTTGCTGTATGCTACAGATAGTTTTGCACAGAATTGTAATTATAAAATCAATTTTATCTATAGTATGCACGGGCACTGTAATCTATGAAAAAGAAAAAACCCCAGGGCTGTTGCCCCGGGGCTTTTTATCATCAAAACAATATCAAATTGTTTTTTAACAGAATACCAGGTTATTATTTAACCTTTTCTTCTTCCCATTTAGTAACACAGATGGAGCAAGCGATGTCGCCTGTAACGTTGAGACATGTACGGCCCATATCGAAGAGACGGTCTACGCCGTAGATGATCATGATCATGTTTACGTCGATGCCCATTGCTGTGAGAACCATTGCCAGCATAATCATACCAGCACCGGAAACGCCTGCTGTACCGATGGAAGCAAGTGTTGCTGTAACAACGATTGTTACCATCTGTGCGATGCCAAGTTCAACGCCTGCGAGGGATGCAAGGAATACTGTAGCAACACACTGGTAGATTGCTGTACCGTCCATGTTAACTGTTGCACCAAGTGGCAGAACAAATGCGGAGATGTCTTTGTCTGCACCAAGTTTTTCTGCACAGTCTTTGGAAACAGGAAGTGTAGCTGCGGAGGATGTGGATGTGAAAGCAAACATCATAGCTGCAAATGCACCTTTGAAGAATGCGATTGGGCTCATGTTTGCAAATACTTTAGCAGAGAGGGAGTAAACAACAACTGCGTGTACTATGTAGCCGATGTATGCACAGAGGAGAACAAGTGCGAGAGAACCAAGGATTTCTGCACCCTGTGTTGCAACAACCCAAGCCATCATTGTGAAAACGCCGATTGGGGAGAGGCTGATGATGAACTCCATAAGTTTGTTGATAACTTCGTTGAAGGAAGCAACAACATCTCTTGCAAGTTTGCCTTTTTCGCCTGCTGCCATGATGGAACCGCCAAGCATAAGAGCAATAATGATAACCTGAAGCATGTTAGCAGAGTGGAATGCACTCCACATATTGTCCGGGAACATGCCAACAAGTGTGTCCATAAAGTTAGCGGATGTTGCTTTTGTCCATTCTGCACCTTCTTCAAGGGCAAGTGTAGGGAAGAGGCCTGCACCGTTGAAGATGTTAGCGAATACAAGACCGATTACACAGGCGATAGCTGTGGAAACGAGGAAGTAAGCCAGTGTTTTCCAGCCAACGGAACCAACTTTTTTCATATCGTCCATAGAGAGGATACCGTCAATCATAGACAGAAGCACTACAGGAACAACGATGAACTTGAGAAGGTTAACAAATATTGTACCGAATGGTTTAAGGTAAGCTGTTGTAAATGCTGCCATGCCTGTCATGCCGCATACAAGACCAACAACAATACCGAGAATAAGTGCGATTAAAATTTGCATTGGTAAGCTGATTTTCTTTGTCATATTTAATCTCCTTTTTAGTAGAATTTTAACCTGTGCCCTATTATAACAGACAAACTTTAGTTTGTAAAGTAAATTCTTGAATTTAATATTGCGAACTTTAGTTTATTTTTTTAAATTTAGCTACAAAATTTATTTTTTTAATTAGAAATGGGGTTTTTCACCTTTTTAAAAGGTCGATATCCCCCCAAAAAACTTAATTTATTTAGAATTTGTTCATAATTTATTAAAATTTGTTTACAAATCACATCTGCAACAATTATCCATGTGTCGTGATTGTTTTTTCAATATATTTCCCTTTGCTGTTGATTTTTATTTTCGCCGGTGCTAATATATACACAGACAACACGCTCTTTATGCATTTTCAAGGAGGTAAGTATGAGAAAAATTGCAGTCAGCTATGCTGGCGGTATAGTGGCAGATGTATGCCAGATGCAGCCTCAGTTTAAAATATACTCCTTCAAAGGGGACTATATGTCGGGTATCCAGGTGGTATCCGCCGCCAATAACAGCGAGAACGACATCTATAACTTTCTAAAAAACCAAAAAGTAAAGGTGCTTATCTGCGATTCCATCGCACCTCTTTTTGCACAGATGCTGGAGACCCGTCTGCACATCGAGGTTTACGGCGGTGTTTCGGGGGATGCAGACAGTGCCGCAGTGGGATATGTTGCAGGCACGCTGGATTTTGAACCCAATATGCACAGCACAGAAATTGAACATCACCACAGTGTAAGCGGCCATGGTCATGAGCACAGTGTGGATTGATTTTATATACCAAAACAATACGGTGTAAAATCCTGACCTGACAGATGCAGCATTTCCATACAGCTTTAATTGGGAAAACCGCAATTCTGCCGTCACAACTCAACACAACATCAATATACCACATCAGCAGCATATAATCTGATGTGGTATTGTTTTAAAAGGAACAATAATATGACCTGTGAAAAAATAATCCTCTTCTGCCTTAAGGAAAAAAGCAGAAATCCTCTTGAGATACTGGAAAAACTCATGTCCTCTCCCTCCTGCCCTATGCACGGGCCAATCCACCATTTTCTTGTGGGTGCAAGTTTGCTGACCGCATATAAAAATGCAGGGGGCGAGCTTGACCTGCCATCCGCCCTCAAAGAGATGTACAGCCGTTCCTCCCTTGTTCCCGGCGGTGCCTGCGGCAACTGGGGTGCCTGCGGCGGAGCAATAAGCACAGGGATGTTTGTTTCCATCGTCACAGGGGCTTCTCCCCTCAGCATGGAAAGCTGGGGGCTTGCCAACCGAATGACCGCCGCTGCTCTAAATGCAATAGGCAACGTAAACGGCCCCCGCTGCTGTAAGAGAGACTGCTGTCTTGCAATACTTTCTGCAGTAAAATTCTGCAGGGATAATCTGGGCATCAATATGGAGAGCCACACTGTAAAATGCAGCCGCTCTGCACAGAACAAACAGTGCATCGGTACAAGATGCCCGTTTTACAAAACCGGAGCTTAGTGTATATCGCAAAAATACGGCATATTACACGCTGCCCGTGCCATTTACATACTCTGAAAAAACAGATAACCGCAGAAAAGAAACTCTTTTCTGCGGTTGTTTTTCTGCAAAATAAAAAGCCAGCACCACCCTATCTTCCCGGGACGTCTCCATCCAAGTATTTTCGGCACTGCTCAGTTTAACTACTGTGTTCGGAATGGGAACAGGTGGGACCTGAGTGCTATCGGCACTGACTGTATAGGCTGTCCTGTGACAGCTGTATTAATATAGCATAAAAAGGGCAGTTTGTCCAGTATTTTTTTGATATTTGCCGCGGAATATGATATGATAGTATAAGTAATATACCGAAATGATAACCGAAGATACAATCCATTTATAAAAAGGAGAAAAGATATGAAAACAATAGGTATGCTTGTAGCAGTGGAAATAAAAGCCGTGCTGGACCGTTACGGCGACAACCTGTGCGAAAAGGAGATTGCAGGCTATCGTATTCTGGAGTACAAAACTCCTGATTACAACCTTATCATCGCCAAATGCGGTGCAGGCGAAATTGCTGCAGCAGGCGGCACACAGTTTCTCATCAGCGAGTATAAGGTGGATATGATTATAAACTTTGGTGTTGTAGGCGGCCTTACAGCCGAAATGGCAAAAACCAAAACCTGTGTTGTTGAACAGGTTGTTCACTACGATTTTGACACCAGTGCAGTTGACGACTGGGAGGTTGGCCGATACGCCGAATATCCTACAGTTTATCTGCCTGCAACAAAAGCTCTTGTGGACAGGGCAATCGCTATCAATCCTGAGCTTATGCCTGTAATCTGTGCATCGGGGGATAAATTTATTGCCGACCCGCAGAAAAAAGCAGAGCTCAACCGACAGTTCGGTGCAAAAATCTGCGAGATGGAAGCTGCAGGCATTGTGCTTATCTGCAACCGCAACAACGTGCCATGTCTGCTTATAAAAAGCGTTTCCGACAGCATCGAGGGCGGTGCAGAGGAATTCCGCAGCACAATCAACGAAGCCGCCGCCATGTGTCTTGATATTGCGGATAAAATTATCAAAGAGCTTTAGTATGTAATTATAAAAGCGATGTACGGGTACCACACCCGCACATCGCTTTATTATATATGTATATAAAATAAGTTTACCTATCTTTTTTTGTAGACAACCAGCTCAGGATTCTCACCATTTTCTTCATAGGTGCATACCAGAAGAAAATCCATATTGGCTGCAACGCCAAAACAACGGCTTCCGCCGAATTCGCTCTCAAGCTGATTGCCGAGATATGTTGCGTTGTCATCAAGGAATTTTACCCTCTGACCATTCGGAAGCTGATATTCAAGATTTATATATCCTCCCACAAGAGCATTAAGCTTTTCTACCTTTGGCATACCTTCAATACGAAGTTCATTGAACTCACTGATAAGCTGCTGTTTGAATTGTTCAAACTTTTCTGCACCGTCAAGGTTTTTATAGTGTTTCCAGTAATCAAGCTTCGGCAGCATATCCTTCATATATTCACGTGCCTGTTGAGAAGAAAAGTGCTCACTTGTCATATTCTTTACGCACACCTCAATAAGCTCGTCCATATCGTGGTACATATACTCTCCGTCAGCATAGCACCATTTGCAGTATTCTTCGTTGAAAAAGCCGTCTGTTTCACGGCTTGTATTGCTGTCTTCCAACGGCATACCGCAACATTGGCAGACAAGCTGTCTTGGTGAGCCAAGAAGAGTGTTGATTGAAACATCGAACAATTTTGATAACAGCTTCAATGTCTCTGTATTGGGTGTAGTTTCGCCATTTTCCCAGCGTGAAACTGCCTGGCGGGTTACAAATACCTTTTCCGCAAGTTCTTCCTGAGACATCCCTCTTTTAATTCTTAATTCGAGAATAATATCTTTTGTTTCCATAAAATCATCACCTCATACTAATTATATCAGAGGAATTACAGCTTTAAAAGCAACCTGCTGTTGCGTTACCTTTTAAAGCTCAAATCAATTTGTATATACATCCCATACTGCCACAAAATATTTAAATTAAATAACTCTGTTATCGCCAGATCAACGATATAAATTACTTTTATCCAAAAGATTAATCGCAAGCATCAATTAATAACGACCATACGAATCAAAACATAGTCGCTCTCGGTCAGGGCTGAAGCCCTTTCTTCGCTCTCCTTGTTTTGCTCTTCCTCCGCCTCCCTGTATCCGCCACCGGCGGCGGTCGGCTCCGTCGCAGATTAAAGTCCGCCAGGGGCAGACGCACACACATAAGTCGTTGGGGCAAGGCCGGCAGGGAGAAAAAGGCAAAAAGAAAAAGCAGGTCTTCTGACCTGCTCTTCTTTTTGGCTCCCTGCCCGTTTTGATATCCGAACACTGCTCAAGGTCGGAGAATTTAATCTCCTCTACCCTATCAATGTAATTAATTCCTATAAATATTTTGTCATCATACAGATATACGCTGTTTACA
>SVNA01000007.1 GCA_015067145.1 Oscillospiraceae bacterium
TCGTATGCTTCGTCAAGTTTTTTTACTGTTTTCTGAAGGTCGATGATGTAGATACCGTTTCTTTCTGTGAAGATGTAACGGGACATTTTAGGGTTCCATCTTCTTGTCTGGTGACCGAAGTGTACACCTGCTTCAAGCAACTGTTTCATTGATACTGATGACATAATTTTTTCCTCCAATTTGGTTGTTGTCCTCCGCTGTGTTTTGCTTGTTTTACAGGCTATGTCGTGAGACACACCACCTGTAAGGAACACAGCGTGCGTAATTCGCCTAAATATATTACCACAACATATATACAAAGTCAAGTGTCAATACACAATTTTTTACAAATATTTGTATAAGGAAAGTTGTAAAATCAAATGCAACAAAGGACTTATTCCTTACTAAAAATGAGGTAAATAGCGATAACGTATATAGTTATCAGATTCCAAAAGATTTATTTTCCAGTGTTGAATTAAGATTTTAATATAGAAAGGATTTACAATTATGATGAAAGCACAGATTTTGGCAGTTAAAGAACAGATTTTCAAGCAGGAAGGTCAGGAAGATAGAAAGTATTGGACTCTCACAATTCTTCTTGCAGATGGAGATACTGCAAAAATTAACAGTTCTAAAATGGCTAAAGCAGGACAGTCCGCAGTTCTGACTTTGCAGTCTGACCGCAAAAGCGGTGGACTTGTAGTCCGTTGTACAGATATCGCCTAGAGAAAGGTAGTGCAAGGCTTGCGGACTTTATGTCCGCAGCCGTGGCACGTATCGGTGTAACGTATGATTATTAAAATATATCACAGTGAGTTAAATTCA
This sequence comes from Oscillospiraceae bacterium, assembly GCA_015067145.1. Taxonomy (GTDB): domain Bacteria; phylum Bacillota; class Clostridia; order Oscillospirales; family Ruminococcaceae; genus RGIG3102. The sequence continues at coordinate 805 of SVNA01000007.1, forward strand.
AAGGAAGAATTTAATATTAAACAGTTGTCATTGATGGGAGATAACTTTGCAGTAGTGTTAGAGGATGGTTCTTTTAAATTTTTCTCACTTACTGATAATCTTGTTGAGGTTTTAGAGGGCAACGATGCGAATATTTGATTACATGTTCAGTTATGTTTCATCAAGAGCAATATATGACTACATACAGAATTTTATAAATGCTAATGGTATTCCGTTCAATGCTTTTGTGTTGGTTGTGATTGTTGTTCTTGTCCTCTATATAACCTTAAGTAGAAGATAAAATTTAATAATGCTGTGGCGGTCTTAGACCGCCGTGGCACTACTCGATTAGTGCCACAAAATGTCATCATTTTGTGTTTAAACCTAAATTTAGTGACCGCGTTTTAAATGTTGGCATAAAAGAAGATTGTTTTTATACTACTCGTATTAAATATTATGGTGATGATTATGCAAAAGTAACCTGCTTTAATCGTCCTATATTTAATGGTGATAAGGTAGAAATACATAAAACTGATGAAGAATTACTTAAATCTAAAAATGATTTTAGTGGGTTTGTTGTTGTAGATGATATTTCCGATGTTGGAGATGTTTTTGGCTGTGCTTTTGAACCTGCCAAAAAAGTCCGCGAAGAGCGTTCCGACAGCGTAAAGCGTGCTAAAGATAAATGTTTCGAGATAGCTTATGCAAACAAATTTGATTGGTTTGTAACCATCACTATAGATGCAGAAAAGTTAGACCGAACTGACACAAAGGAAATACTTAAAAAATGTCGTCCACTCTGGTCTAATCTTGTACAACGTAAAGATTTTAAATATTTGTTAATACCTGAATATCACGAAAGATACGAAGAAAACGGTAAAAAGGCTATACATTTTCACGGTCTTTGTAGTGGTGACCTTAAAATGACAGAAAGCGGAAAAGTCTTTAAAGGTAAACCTATATACAATTGGGATGATTGGAAATATGGATTTTCAACTGCTGTCCCATTGGATAAACAAAAATTTATCTGCCAATATGTTACTAAATATGTTACTAAAGATAACAATAAAATCTTTGGTAAATATTATTTCAGCGGTGGTTGTTTGCGCAGAACTGTGCCGACTACCTATTGTAATGTAGATTATGCTGATGTTGGCAATTTATATGGAGTAAAACCTACAGAGGTTAATATAATAGATAATTATTTGAAAGTAAAATATTTAACTTTAAATGCGGAGCAGTAGCTTAATTTGGTAAAGCATTTGTAAACTTTCAACTCGCTTTCAATTGGTGGTTCGAGTCCACCCTGCTCCCACACCTTGATAATTAGTTGCAACTTATTATAAAAATCTTAAGAAAGGAAAAGCGTATGGAAAATACAACAAATGCTATGGAAACTGCTATTACTACTATCACTGGCGCAATGCCAAATGTCTTTGAACTTGTAGAAACAGTTCTTACAGAGGTTCTTGGCAATCCTATTCTTGTAATTCCTCTCGCCATCAGCTTTATCGGTATCGGTGTTGGCGTGTATAAGATGCTCCGAAAAGCAGTCTAAACACAAAAATCAAAAGGTGGAGCGATGCTCCACCTTGTTTTTTTAGAGGTGAAAAATGAAAAAACGAATTTTAAGCGGTTTAACCGCTTTTATGATATGTGCAATAATGGTTGTTGCACCTCTTTCAATGCCTACTTATGCTTTAACTACAAGTAATGATTCAGGTAGTGGGCGATTATGGGATGATTATTTAAATAGTGATGCTGAAACTTTTGAAGATTATATTAATCGTGCAGGTATTGGATTTCGTGAGGGTAGTTTTGGTGCTGAGCGTGGCGGTACTTTTGGTACGCCTAAACGTTTTTATAATCAAGGCTCTACTCAAAAAGAAGATAATAATGTAGAAAGTGTTCTCAATGATGGTACTACTACATATACAAATTTTATTTATAATCATACATCTAGTTCTTCTAGTTCTTATTCTTATACCTTTCAGTATGATGGTGATACGTATGATGTAACTGAAATTAATTATAATGCTGATTATGACTTATATCAGCTTGTAACTACAAACTACAACTTTTATATAGAGTATAGTCCTACTTATGTTACTGTTCTGTATACTGATACAACCGAAAAATGCAGTTATAAGAGTAATATTTATTATCAGCTACCTGATGGTAGAAACAGTTATAATTTATCTTCCAGTGATGTATGGGGAACTTATTTTATTTATGATGCTATAAATTATAATCAGGTTCTTGAAGATGATGGCAAAACTAGGAATTTATATCATTTTGATGATGATTTATTAAATTCAGCGATAAATAAATTTGTTAGTTCTTCCGCTAGGCCTGATGTTCCTAGTTTTGCACCTGGTAAATTTAGTAGTGCATTAGTACAAAATTCTGTTAATTATTATAGGCGATATGTTAGTTTTCCTTATTCTTTGAGTGTTGGTACTGCTGAATTATGGGTTTATTTTTCTCCTAATTTTTATTTTTCCGATGGTTCTTTGCACTCTTTTAGTCAGGTAATGCCTTGTTGGCTTTATGGTCAAAATTCTGACTCTTATAAATGGTATTCTATTCCTACAGGTACTTGGGTACATCTTGCTTGGGTGGCTTCTGATAATAATTATATGTATAGTGGTACTACAAATAATTGTCGGTTGTTTATTAATGGCAAATATACCGCTGAAGTTGTTTATCCGTTTGGTTCTTCTATTGACAATACTGTTTATATTGATGGTGGGGGTGCTGACCAATATTATTCTGCACAGTTTGGTGTTGATGAATTTAGGTGTATGGAACCTAAAAACATTATGTATACTAGCGATTTTACACCTAGTCAGCAACCTTTTGACTCTAATTTGGTTTTAGTTCTTCCTGAAACTGCTGAAGAAACGAATATAGCTATAAAATCTAGTATTCCGGTATCTAGTTTAAGGGTTGGTGGTGTTCGTCCAACAATTAGTGATAATGGTTATGTTTATGTATATCTTGAAGATGATGTTGTTAAAGATGTTCAACAGTATCAGGTTGATGGTTGGTATTCTGTAGATGCATCTATTTATGATAATGGTTCTTGGGTTGAGTTAGATAATTATAATTTATCTTCTTATGCTCTTGATGAAGATAGTTTTGTTGATACTGATACTCCTGCACCAACTCCAACTCCTGATGGTAGTGGTTCTTCAGATAGTTCAAGTGGTGATAATTCAACTGATGACACTGACAATGAAGATGGTATTTTAAGCAAATTAGTATCTACAATAACAAATTTTATCGGTAATCTTTTTACAACAGTATTTGGCGGTATTCTTGATCTTGTAAATATACTTATTGATAACCTTAACGGATTATTAGATAGCTTTACTAGTATAACGGGATTAATCGGTTCTTTGTTTGGTTTCTTCCCCGATGAAATAATTACTGTTTTAACTATTGGTTTATCCGCTATATTCATACTTGCAATTATAAAAATGTTTAAGGGGTGATTTTATGGTTTTAGATGGTATTAGTAAAGTAATGTCCGCGGTTTATGATTTGTTTCAGTTACAGATAACAATTGATGAATACAGTTTCACTCTTTGGAGCGTTTTTCTTTTTGGTATGGTCTGTGTGATTGTAGCGCGTTTTATAGGGGGATTGGTTAGATGAAAAAAATTATAACAATACATTTAACTTTGGTTGTTGCTTTTTCAGTTTCTTTAACTGTTTTTGCGGATGGTGGTTATTTTTCCATAGATAATTTACCAGATTACCACCATATTCATTTTGATGTTCCTTATAATAATATTTATTATAGAGATTCTGAACTTCGTAAATCTACTATTATTATTAGGTCAGATTATATTCTTGATTTGTATAATCAGGGTAACTTGATTGCTTCTGTTCCTCTTAAAGATACTGATTGTTCTTTTTATATTGAGGATGAAAATGCGTCTATGTCTACTATTTCTGGTATGGGTTATGTTGCTAATTTTTATGAATATGGCTATATTTTGGATTTTGATGGTTCTTTTTATTATTTACAAAACGATGATGTTTCTAACGAAGATACTCCCACAGAACCCGAAACAGAAACAATTTACATCAAAGAAAACCGCCCTCTATTTGAAACACCTTTAACCGATTATTCTGTAACAGAGGGGTTATTGCTTTTATTGTTCGTTGTAACAGTTCTTAACAGTATTTTTAAATCACATATAAAGAGGTAATTTATGGGTAAATATATATTAGATTTCGTTGGCGTTGGTGATTTAACTTTTACAACATTGTCGGATGTTTTGGCTATAATTATCTACGTTTATGCGGGGCTTTATGCTTTAAAAATTGTAATGTCTTTTATATCTTCAATATTCCCTAACAGCAGAAATTCAATTTTTAGGGGGTTATAATATTGATTTATATAATTATATTCGGTATTGTAATATGTTATATCTGTTTTGTTCCTTTCCGCATTTTGATATCACATCCTATTCAGGCGGTGAAAAATGGCTGTGTAGACAGTTATAAATATTTCAAGTATAAGAAATATAATGAGCAGAAAACGGGCGAAATTGTCGGTTATGTAGGGCTTTTCGGTAAAGGTAAAACTTTATCCGCAGTACATAAAGTAAGAACCATTTATTTTAAAAAGCATAATAAAATGGTTTGGTGTAGAGACAGAAAAAAGTTTGTTACACAAAAAATTGAGATTATATCAAATGTACGCCTGACCGATGTTCCGTATACATCGTTTGTTTCATTGGCTCAAATATTTACATCTGCGGAATTGAATAAAGCAAAGGACTATGAAAACGATACCTTAACAATAACTATTGTTTTAGGTGATGAATTTAGTGTTCAGCTTAACAGCCGTTCATTTAAAGACAATATCAATCCTTTGTTCCTTAACACATTGTTGACCTGCCGACACCATCACATTAGTTTATACTATACCGCACAGCGATTCGGTCACGTTGATGCTCTTTTACGTCAGGTAACAAGTTACGTTGTAGACTGTGATAAGAAATGGCGTTTAATGGCGCAGTATCAGTACGATGCTTGGGATATGGAAAATGCTACAAATGCATTGCTTATTAAACCTATAGGCCGTGGTGGTTTCTTTGTAAGTAACCGAGATTATAATGCTTATGATACACTTGCAACAGTGCAGAATCTTAAAAAGAAATTTGATGAGGGCGATATGCTCACAGAAGAAGAAATTCTATTATTACAAAATCCCGTTGTTAATGGTATGGAAAGTGTTACTACACCTAGTCGCAGGTTTAACAGAAATAGGAAAAAAGGCAGATAAAAAAATAGAGGACGGTTTATCCGCCCTCTTTTTGTTTTATTGTTTATGTGCTATTACTTTTAGTTCGTCCATCATTTCTTTTTTTATTGCTCTTGCCTGCTGTTTTGGTGTTGGTTCTGTTGTCTGTGGTGTTGGTTTCTTTTTTGATTTATGGAAAATGATTTTTAATAAGATGAATACAACAACAATATCTAAAAGGAAATACAGCATAGCTATTGAATTTATTGTAAAAAATAATGCTATTATACCTAATGCAGTTTTAATTTTTTCAGCACGGAATATAAACCATAATAAAAGTAAAATAATAGCAACTAAACGTGATTTTTTCATAGTAACACCACCTTTTTTATAATATTTTAAAACTTATATACATTTAAGTCAATAATCATTTCCGTCTCGATTTGGTTTCATAATCCGTGTACCTCTCATAATTTATATTAGCAAAAGCATTGCTTTGTTTTGCTTTTGGTAATTAGTAAAGAGCGCGGTTTTTGCAGCTTGTCAATGGAAATAGTTTCAATGTTCACGGACACTTTTGTGAAGATTGAAACCCATTTACAAGCAGCAAAAATTGTGCCACATAACAAATTAATAAATATCACAAAGTTAAATTGAAAGGTGTGTAAAAATATGGGTAAACATTTAACTTTAAATGATAGAAAATTTATAGAAAAGATGCTTAAACAAAAAATCCCTGTAGCTGTAATAGCAGATACACTTGGAGTGCATCGCAGTACAATTTACAGAGAAATTAAAAAAGGTAGTTGTGAAATTGTGGAAGCGGTTCACGGCTCATATAAAAATATTTCTGTTTATGATTGTTATAATGCGCAATCTATTTATGATAAGAACCGAAAAAGATGTATTCGCCCATTAAAATTAAGGGGTAAGTATATGCATGAAATTGAAAAGTTGTTGTTTAATAAATACAGTCCCGAAATGGCGGTAAATGCCTGCATTTACCGCAACATTGTATGTACAAAAACAATTTATAATTATATAGATAAATGTTTATTTAATAAGTATCGTAACATTGATTTGTTGCACGGAAAACAAAAGAAACATTATTGCAAGGATAGACGAAATAAGCGTATCAATGCTATTAACAATAGTATAGAAAATCGTCCTGATGATATTATGTATCGTGATACTTTCGGGCATTGGGAAATGGATACTGTAATTGGTAAAAAGGCGGGTACAAATAATTGTTTATTGGTTTTAACTGAAAGAAAAACAAGATGCGAATTTGTATACAAATTAGAAGATAAGACAAGTAAATCTGTTGTAAATCAATTACGTGCAATACAAAGATTTTATGGTAAGAATTACAGCAAGATTTTTAAAACTATTACTGTAGATAATGGTACAGAGTTTGCAGATATTCAGGGTATGAAAAGATTTAGCAGTACACAGTTTTATTATTGTCACCCATACAGCAGTTGGGAGCGCGGAACAAATGAAAACAGAAATAAAATGATAAGGCGGTTTATTCCAAAGGGTTCTGATATAAAAAAATACTCTACCGACTATATAAAATCAGTAGAGAATTTTATCAATAATTATCCAATGCGTATACATAATTACCAAAAACCGATTGATTTATTTAACGCTGAATTGAAAAAAATTGTGCAAATCGCCTAAATGTCGCATTTGCTATTGCAATTCACGAATATTTGTATAAAAAATCTACATTTCTGACAAAAGAATTTATTGTATAATATTTTACAGATAAATACATTTTGTAAAGGTGTTTTATATGAGTAAAATGAGAAAAAAAGACCGTGAAAGAGATAAATTATTTGCTCTGAATGTAGTGGACAGATGCGACTATGCTGTGCTTGCTATGACCGACACTGACAACAATCCATACTGTGTACCAATATCCGTTGTACGCGATGGTGACAGCATATATTTCCACTGTGCAAAGATGGGTATGAAAACCGATTGTCTGCGTTACAACCCAAATGTATGCATTACCTGCGTTACAGATACCTTTAAACCCGACTATTTCTTTACAACTACCTTCAAATCTGCAATTATCAAAGCAACAGCAACAGAAATCACCGATACCGAAGAAATGCTGCGCATTCTTAAACTGCTTTGTCTGCGTCATAACCCAGGAAATATGGCAAAATTTGATGCAGAAATTGAAAAGATGTTTGCCGCAACTGCCATCTGGAGATTTGATATAACAGAAATCACCGGCAAAGAAAGGGTTATGCCGCCTAAAGAGTAGTACTCGTAAAATAAATATTGATTAAACAATAAAATTCATCAGTTAATTTTGCCTTATGTTGTGCAGAATCAACTGATGAATTTTTTCTCAAAAATTTAATATATAACAGAATTTGTCAATGGACCTTTAAACAAAATCATATAAAATGCTGTAATGCGTTTCTTAGTCCTGCATAGTACAGATATAGTTATTCTTCGCTCTGATATTTCTGGAACAGTTCCAGCATTTCAAGGTTGAAATATTCGTAACCTGCATATTGAGTAGTTGGACATTCTGCCACAACTTTTGTATGTGGATACTCTTCGGTCATCAGCCACCAGTCGTTGCTCCACCAGCTGAATCCATATTCCTCAAAACTGCGGAGTGTATCTTCATAATATTCCTTCATCTCGGACCATATACCACCGCTGAAATCTGCTCGTTCAAATCGGATAACGCAGTTACCGTCAAAATCTGAAATTGCTTTGGACCATGCAGATATAGTATCGGCAGAAGCCTCTTCAACTATGTGGTCAGAAGTATAGGTCAAATCATCGTGAACAGTGATATATCGTCCTTTGTCGTGATAGTTTGGTGCAAGCATAACTGAATAGTTTTGTTTGAGCAGTACTCCTTCTGATTTTTCTGTACCCATATATACATCATAAGGCTGTGCATAATACCAACGTTCCACAGCATATTCTTCAGGATATGTCAGCAGAATACCTGACGGGTCAAAGCCACCGTCACCCAGACAGGATATTGTAATTTTATCTGCATCTTCTGTCAATGTGATACTGATATGTTTTTCACTTGTTGCATAAGGATAATATACTCCAAGATGTTCGCTGGTAGTATATTCTGCCTCAGGCAAATCTTCTCTGTACATACTTATACCATCAACACTTATGTCCAGTGTGGTGTCCGGAAAACTTCTGGCAAGATACAGATCAAGAACGGTACCTTCCGGCAAAAAGCCATCTATAACAATTGGTGCACCTACCCACACGCTGTTTGCCATAGCATAATGATAAGCAGGATATTCCGGAATAAACATACTGCTGTTCATATTGTCGATATGTTTGCCTGCAGTATCTGTCATACAGGCATAAACATAAGGCATCTGACAGAAATTGTACATAATCACAACATTGCCTTTTTCGTCTGCAACAGCCTTTGTAGGTGTGGATTCTTCAATTATCACATACTGATCGTTGGCATTGCTGGCTTCGTATATAATAAGTCTGTCAGGAGATTCTGTCCTTATTGCATCTATTGCTTTGCCAAGATACGCAGCTACATCATCCCATGTGTAGTCAGGAGATGGCAATCCTGTGCTGAGGTTTTTATTGGTTGGCTCATACAAAGGAGAAATGGAAAGGTTGAAGTTAGGTACATCCTTGTATCTGTGTGCAATAATGGATAGAACCTTGTTTGCCAGCGCCTGTTGTTCTTCATTGATAAATAGGTCAAGTTCAGCAGTGGAAATATAGTCGTTGTCTGCAGCTGCTTCAATAACATTGCGTCCAGGTAAAGAATACAGTGCAAGGTTAAGATGCATATCATTTTCTATTGCCGCAGCTACCATGCTGTCCAGTATATAGAATGCATCCATATCAGCCTGTGTCATATCACGGCTGAACAGTTCATCATACTTAAAACAAACACGGGCAGAATTAAAACCCCATTCGGCAGACAATTCAACCGTCTTTGCTGTTGTGCCTGGGTCCCCAAGGTCATCAAAATATCCAAGGTTAAAACCTGTCCATCTTGGATGGTCTTCTGATGTAACCACAGTGTTGGTTGCCGCCTTTTCCAAAAGTTCTGCTGTCAGAATACTGCTGTTAGGCTGTAAAACTGCAGCATCGTCAATAGAAACCACACCTTTAGATTGTATAGACATATTACTGCTGCAACCACACATGGCACCTGCAGCTATAAGAACAGAGAACAATAAACTTATCGTTTTTTTACATTTCATAAATATTCCTCAGCAATCACAATTGTCTGAATTATCTATATTGAATTTATTATCTGATTTTCTTCTGATTTCTCAGCATTCCAATTCTATTGTCACTGAGGTAATCAAAGCTGTGACGTGAGTAGAGATTATCCGCTGGTTTATTGGCTATAAGCATAATAAATGCATTTTCATCGGTGTTTTCGCTGAACCAGTTATCAATGCGGTTCATTATCTCTTCCCCTATTCCTCGGTTCTGATATTCTTTATCCACCATAATATCGGTTACTGCATAGGAAACACCGCCGTCACCTATTATTCTGCCAGAACCGATAAGTTTATCACCATCATATACAGAAACTGCAAACAGACTGTTTTTCATAGCAATACGGGCTTTTTCAACATCCTTTGCCCCTCCGATACCCGATGCAACACGGAGAAGATTATAATCCTCTGCTTTCGGAGCTTTATTTTCTATCACAAGTTTACTCAGGTCAATGCTATGCATCTTTTTCCAAGCCATATCCAGTGCCCAGTTCTGCATCGGAGAAAACATTTTTCCTTTTATCGCACCGTAATCCAGCCACATAAGAGTATGGTCTTTTTCCACAGTAAAGCTTTCTTCCATCTTTACAAGTTCACCCATATAATATGTCTGTATCGGATGGAAATAACCAATGCGTTTATGGTAGGTGTAATGTTCTGCGGAACACAGTTTTTCCCCTACCTTTACGGAATATCCGATTTCCTCAATACATTCACGGGTTATGCATACCTCTGCACTTTCCACACCTTCAAAACCGCCGCCAAGAAGAAAAAATCCTTTAGGTGTTCTCACCACGGCAAATTTACCTTCATTGAAACATATAAGGTAGGCTCCTGCTCTGTCCTTATAATTTGTATTTAACTTTTCACCGAATATTTTATGCATAATATTTCCTCTTTATATTACACTTAAATTTTATATACAGTATATCACTATGCAACCTAAAAGTACACAAAAAAGACGGCCACATGGCCGCCTTTCTGTTATTGCATATATTCATCTGCAAGAATTGCATAGTAAGAAACATCACAGATACCATTGTTGGTTATTTCTGCTCTGCGTAATGTGCCTTCATATTTCATCCCGCACTTCTGCATAGTTTTACCTGAATTTGGGTTGTTTGTATCGTGACTGGCCTGAATACGCTGTACTTCAATCTCTTTAAAAAGAAAATCTATAACGGTGTTCAGCGTTTCTGTCATAACACCTTTATGCCACCAGTTTTTGCCTATACCAAAACCAAGCTCAACCTTTTCTACAATTTCATCACATGAAACCACAGATATAAAACCTATGTTATTCTGTGTTTCTTTTATTTCTATCGCCCAGTTATAGAAATCTTCCTCCGCATATCTTTGTGTCCATTTTTCAAGTGTATTTTTTGTTTCTTCTATACTTTGCTGGGTAACCCAGTTCATATATTTTGTAACTTCGTCATCACCTGCCCAGTTATCAAACATATCCTGAGCATCTCCCTTTACAAATGGACGGAGAATCAATCTTTCGGTTTCCAAAATCTGTGTTCCCTTGTGTTTCATACAGTCACCTGTCAGTTAAAAAGCTTTTTTCACCTTTCCCAGTACAAGACTGATAACAAAGGCAACCAAAGTTACACAAAGCCAGCCAAAACCGAGTTCATAGAGAGGCAGTTTGCTGCAGATTGTGCTGATTGCACCAAGCGGAATAATGCCTTCAAGAGCGTATACAACGCTTACAACAGCTGTTGCACCTATTGTTACAGGATATATAAATGGATTTTTAATTTTATCATCAAGCAGACCCATAAGTATAATAACGCTTACTGATGGATAAATAGCGTTAAGAATCGGTACAGAAATATTGAGAATTGTTGTGAGGCCGTAATTACATACAACAAGTGAGAATGCTGTGATTATCCACACCATGCTTTTGTATGTTGCACCTGTAAGTTTTGAGAAATACTGGGATACCGATGTGATAAGGCCAACACAGGTTGTAAGACATGCAAGTGCAAAGATAGATGCAAGAATGAATGCACCAAATTCGCCGAAGAGCTGATATACAATCTGACGCAAGGCAACCGCACCGTTTGCTCCAATTTCATAAACACCGCTGGACTGCATACCCATATATGTAAGCATAAGATAGATAGCTGCAAGAATTATCCCTGCAAGAGCACCTGCTGTTGATGAGTATCTGAGAGATTCTTTTTTATCACTGATACCAAGGTTTGCAAAGGATTTTACTACAACAGATGCAAAAACAAGACCTGCTATTGCGTCCATTGTAAGATAGCCTTCACTGAAGCCTGTAAAGAACGGCGATGCTGCGTATGCATGCTGTGCTGCTGCAACAGATTTTTCTCCCATAAATACAAATGCACCAAACAGAAATACCAGCAGAACTATGAGCAGAGGTGTAAGGATTGTGCCGAGACGGTCAACCAGCTTGTTAGGGTTAAGAGACAGCCATGCAGACAATGCAAAGAAAACAACAGAATAGATGATCATCAGCACCAGTGTATTGCTGTTTTCGGAAAGATATGGTGCGATAGACATTTCAAATGGCACACTTGCCGCACGTGGAATTGCAAGACCCGGACCGATTGCAAGATAAAGCAAAGTGGTGAAAACTACAGAAAACTTTTTGCCCACACGACTTGTGAGAACATCAAGACCTTCTGTCTGAACAACTACAACAACAGCAAGTACAGGCAGCAAAACCGCTGTAATCAAAAAGCCAATGACGGATGGCAGGGTCTGGTTCCCTGCATTTTGTCCCAAAAACGGAGGAAAAATCAGGTTACCAGCTCCAAAGAACATTGAAAAAAGCATAAAGCCGACAAATAAAATCTTGTCCTTTTCTAATTTCATTTGTATTTCCTCCTTTAAAAATAAAATTTTATTTATTATATCACAATTTGTTACTTGTGTAAAATAAGTTTACATGTATTTTTGTTACATTTTTCTTACAAAAATTATACATTCCAAAGGAAATCACCAAAAATATTAGCTTTCAACGATAAAAAAGCCTTCAGAATCATCTGAAAGGCTTTCATTCAAAATTTATTGAAAATTTTTGTTTCTTTCTGCTTTCCTTAACTTCACAACTATTAACCAGCACTGCGTCTTTTCCTATTGTAACAACGCCATCCCATGGTATTCGTACATCTTCTTCTCTTCCTAACAATCCGAAAAACTTGGGTCTTCCAAAAATAATCAGATGCTGTACCCTGGCATCGTCTCTGCAGAATTCTATATCGTCCACTCTGCCTATGTTCTGACCGGTTACAACACTTATAACATCCTTTTGAGAAAGCATAGATAAGGAAATCAAAATATCACCCCTGACTGTATTACAGTATATTCACAGCAGCAATATTTTGTACCTTATATTTGTTGTTATATTTCTAATTGTGTTTTTATATATCCGATAATATTTTTTTCTATTCTGGATACCTGTGCCTGACTTATCCCTATCTCTTTTGCTACCTCTGTCTGTGTTTTTCCTTTTATGAATCTCAAATTCATAATATGCTTTTCCCTGTCTTTCAGATTGTGCAATACATCCTGCATAATAACTTTCGACTGAAAGGCATCTTCAAAGTTATCGCTGGAAATCTGATCCAGCAGATATACATCATTGGATTCATCGTTATACATAGGTTCATACAGGGATATGGATGGTGACAATGCTTCAAGTGCCCGGCTCACCTGAAAACATGAACATTCAAGCTCGTCTGCTATCTCCTGTACCGATGGCTCATTCCCATCAATATCTGTCAGTTTTTCCTTGACTGAAAGTGCTTTATACGCCAGGTCTTTTATTGAACGGCTTACCTTAAGCGGCTGATCATCACGTATAAACCGTTTAATTTCACCTAAAATCATCACCACACCATAGGTGGAAAACTGAACGTTCAGTGTTGTATCAAAGTTGTTTAGAGCTTTTATAAGACCCACACATCCAACCTGAAACAGATCGTCAAAATCCACATTTTTGTATCTGAATCGCTGTATTATGCTAAGCACCAGTTTTAAATTTCCCATAACCAGCATATCTTTCGCTCTGCTGTCTCCATTATGCATCCTATCGATAAGCTGATTTCGTTCCTGTTCGGTAAACTCCGGCAGATCTGCAGTGTCAATCCCCGATATTTCCACCTTTTTATAATACATTTGAACACCTCATAACAATTACAGTTACAAGGTAATTATTTGCATATGATATAAATTTATAAGTGGATATTTATGTAAACGGATTTTATATAGCTTTTTCCATCTCCTTTTTAAGTTTTTTAAATATTCTTTTTTCCAGCCTTGATATATACGACTGTGATATACCTATCTCGTCAGCCACCTCTTTCTGTGTTTTTTCGGGCACTCCGTTTAAGCCAAAACGCATAAGTATAATATTTCTTTCCCTATCACTCAAAGAATATATTGATTGCCATAAAATCTGTTTTTCACTTTCCTTTTCTATATCTTTACTTACTTCATACTCATCTGTGTACAGAATATCGATAAGATTAAGTTCATTCCCATCACTGTCCACGCTTAATGCATCATCAATGCTTATATCAATATTTTTATTGCTCTGCTTTCGCAAAAACATAAGTATTTCATTTTCCACACAGCGGGATGCGTAGGTGGCAAATTTTATATTTTTTGACGGCTTAAAGGAATTTACCGCCTTTATAAGCCCCAGACTGCCTATCGATGTAAGATCCTCAACGCTGACTGCACTGCTTTCATATTTTTTTGCTATGTAAATTACAAGACGAAGATTGTGTATTATCATCTTTTCTCTGGCCTGCTTATTTCCGTTTTCCAATCCGTCAAAAATCTCCTGCTCCTCTTTTTCTGTCAAAGGCGGGGGTAAAGTCTGCGGACCATTTATATACCACAATATTTTTGTTTTTAATGTCAAAACAGAAAAAAATGCTTTAATCCAATATTTCATATCTTCTCCTTACAACTGTTTCTTAATGTCTGTTCCAAATATAACCGTTACATTTTCCGATAGTTCATTTTCAGTGAATGCCACAAGAACATTTTTTATTATTTTGTTGTCAATCGTTATATGCTCAATTTTAATGGCCGGCATCATACCGCTTCCGGACAGTGTAGAAAAGAAAACAGGAATAAAACCCTCTTTTATATCGCTGTAGTTTCCATTTAAAAAGTGTGCTATATCCTTTGCAAGATTTTCAGGCATTCTGTTACTGATTTTTCCAAATCCCACCACTATAACATCTCTGTTTGAAACAATATCCTTCATTTTAAATCCGCTGTCATAGAATGCAGATAATCCTTTTATTGAAAAACTCCCGAAATATACATCCATCAAATATATTTTCTGAGGTGATACCTTTTCCTTTATCAGTTCAAAAATTAATATAGCCAGATATATTACCGCTGAAAGTATCACAAGTATAACAGGATTTATACTGAAATAAAAAAACATATTTTTCTCGTAAACAACTGTATTTTCATATGACAGCAGCATTGCAGATCCTGTAAGCAGCATATTAAGCATAAAATAACACAGCGACTGGATTATCAGTTTGCGTTTGTCTTTTATTCCAAAGGCAATTACCGAACATAACAAAAGTGAACCGGATTTAAAGATCAGGCTCAAAAATATACTGTCCGCCGGAAAAAAAATATACAGACAGCACAAAGCTCCGGCTGATGATGCAAAAACAATTCTTTTTCTGTTATATGTATATCCTGCCAAAACAGCTGCTGCAATCAAGAAGAAATATGATATCAGAAAATTTATTATAATCAGAACATCAATATAAACGACCATAAATTCACCGCCATAAATATCTTATAACAAGTTCTGCAAAAAAAATGTCGTATATGGTTATATAAAAATACCCTGCAGATTCATTATGATATCTGTTGGGTATTATCTTTTACTGATGTATTTCTATATTTATCTTTATTGCATCAAAATTTTCTGCTTTTTTATACCATAACAAGCTAAAACTGTCTTTAATGTATTTATCCTGCAATATTTCTTCCGCTTTGTTATGCAAATTATTTTGTAAAATTCCGATAAAATCCTCTTTATTGTCTTTACCTGCAGCCATTCCTTTATAACTTTTCAACTCAGCGGAAAGAGTTATGTTAAGAATATTATTATCTTCATAACAAAAGGTTGATATTCTTTCCAGAACCGCTGACATTATATTTTCTTTATGTTCAAAAACGTATGTTCCATTTTTCACATTATTGCCTAACAAATCAAAAACAAAGCTTTCTTCTCTGCCAAGTGTTTTATAATTGCGGGAATTTATTATTATATTTTTTATATTTTCATCTGCTTTTTCAACCACTCCCGTTATTCCAGCATCACTTACTTTGTAGCTGTAAACCGGATAATTTTTATTTTTTTGCTCTATATATTTTTCTCCATCTGTTTTTGTATCTCCTTCCAGTATGCATATATCCGGACTGAACTTTGCATCAATCAGTGTCTTATAAACTATATCTGTTTCCTCCATTACTACTTCAGTATCACAGACAGCATATTTACATAATTTAAGGTCATATTCATTTTCCGACAATAATTCTACAAGCGTATTTTTTATGCCATTATTCTTCTTTTCTTCTTTAAGATATGTCGGTTTATCCTGAGAATAATCATAATAGTAGAGCGATATATTGTCGCCGTCTACAGTTATCAGCTTGACAATACGCTTTTCACCATATTCTTTGCATCCGCTGAAAAAAACACATACCATAAATAAAATCAATATTTTAATTTTTATCATAGCCATCCTCTTTTTCCACAACATATATTTTTTTTATCGCATTTGTATATAAAATAATCGCAGCAAAATAATTAATCGTCTGAATAACAGCAAAATAATAGTCAAATCTTTTTATTGTATTACCTGAATAAATCTGAAAAAGAGACTGTAAAGGCGGTATACTGTACAGCATGTTTCCTCTTACACAAAACCCCTGTATAAGTGTTACTATAACCACAAATATCAAAGAAACAGATAAATATCTTTTCTGTGCATACAAACGTCCTTTTCCCCGTGGTATTACAATCGCCAGCGAAATCACATCAAAAAACAGATAGGTTTTTGATATTGAAAAGCTAAAATCTGTATTGTTCGCATATATATTTGCCACATTAAGCTTATATATACTCAAAGCAAAAATAGCAATCATCATAAATATGTTTAAAACCAGAAAAAAACCATACATATTGCTGATTTTTATATCATTCAGATCATATACCATAGCCGCAACTGTAATGGAAAATATTATAATTGCAAAAGTGTTTGATCCATAAAAAGTCTGAAAATACCGCACAAAAGCATGTACTATATATACTGAACGCACCGCCAGAGTCAATGTAATTATATACTTTAGAACACCTTTACTGAAATCTGCGTATTGCAGTGCATGAATCAGTATAAAAAACAGCACATACGATATCAGTACATGTATAATTCTGTCTCTCGGAAAAATCATATCTGTTTGGGGCAACAGCATAAAATGCAGAATCGTACTGCACAATGAAAGCATTATATAGTTATTCACCTGTGTTTTTTTCATAGTTTTTTTCCTTACGGTTTATCGTTCTCCAGCTGGATTTTAAAAATATATCTGTCAGCGTTGATTTATCCCTGATTGTAATTTGAGGAATATAACTTGTGCCTGCTGCGTTTACATTGATAATATTAAACATAAGAAATATGCAGGAAAAAGCAAAGCCGATACCTCCGAACACTCCTGAGAACAGTAAAAAAACTATTCTCAGTACAATAGTGGCTTCATAGAAAGACGGTACTACAAAAGACATTATAGTGCTCACAGCACAAACTATAAGAACTGCCGAGCCTATAAGTCCTGCATTGACCGCAGAGTCTCCTATAATAAGTGCTGCAACAAAAGATACTGTGTGCCCTATTGCCTGTGGCAGGCGCAAACCGGCTTCCTTTATTATTTCCAGAGTTATTACTATGACTATTGCTTCTATAAACAGCGGCAACGGCGTAGATTCTTTTGAGGAATAAATAAAGAATATAAGTTTTTCCGGCAGATTTTCCGGTGCAAAATTTGCAAGTGCGATATACAATCCGGGCAAGATGATTGATACTATAAAAGCTATATATCTGAGCAGCTTTGTTATAGATACAAAATATGGTCGCTGGGCATAGTCATCGCTGGTATAAAAATGCTCGCTGAACATAAAAGGATAAATAAGTGCAAAGGGACAACCATCTGCAATAATACCTATTTTCCCCTCACACAGCTTTGCACAAAACACATCGGGCTTTTCTGTGTAAGAAACCGCACTGAAAACGGAACCTTTTGTAGTGTCGACAAAAGGTGCCAGATATCCGGTTTCTGTTACTATCGGAATTTGTATATCCTTCAGGCGTTTCTTTACACTGTTTAATAATTTTTCGTCGCAGTAATCCTCGTGATAATATAGCGAAACTTCCGTTTTGGTGACCGTTCCAATCTGCATTGTTTCAATCACAAGGCCTTTACTTCTTATTCTGCGGCGGATAAGAGCCATATTTTTTCTGCCTGTATCGCAAAAACTCTCCCTTGTTCCACGAAGACTCCCCTCTGCTTCCGGCTTTGAAATTCCCCTTGCCGGATACCCCTGTGTAGGGGCCACAAGGGCTTTATCTACACCGTCGATCAAAAGTATAGTGAAACCTGCTGTAAGAAAAAACAAAACCATTTCAAAGCTTTCTGCTCCCGTGGCAGTAAATGGAATGGTTGTTTCATTCATTATATATTCATACGTCTGCTGCGGTGTATAGTCTGCTTTAAGGTTGTTAAGAGGACGCAGATTCACCTGCCAGAGGTTTGTTATATTGGTCAGATCCTCACACATTATTATCGACGCTTTATGTCCCAGTATATCTATATCCTTTTCAAAATAATCTGCCGACTGACCAAAATATGATTTTATCTCTTTTTTATTTGATTCAATATCCGTATATAAAAATTTTTCCAAATACAATCACCCCACGTTTATTATGGTTCAAATGACTATTTTATAACTGTCATACCATAATAATATGGGGTGATTATTTTGTTTTCTGTAATATCCAGAACGCTGATTATGTATATTCTGATAGTATTTGCAATGAGGGTAATGGGCAAAAAAAATCTTGGTGAGTTTCAGCCCAGCGACCTGGTATCCACAATTTTGATTTCCAACCTTACTTCGGTAATAATAGAAGAGCCGCATCTTCCTATCGCACATTCGGTCTCCGCAATTATTATAATTATGTTTCTGGAGGTATTTGTTGCTGTTCTGGAGCGTAAAAGCCAGAAATTTGCAGCTATTGCCCAGGGCAAATCCATGATATTGGTGCAAAACGGTGTTATAAATCAGGCTACCATGAGCAGATTGCGTTTTTCGGTTGATGATGTTCTTGAAGCCTTACGCAGCAAGGATATCTTTTATCTTGAAGAGGCTGCCCTTGCCATTGTAGAAACCACCGGAACTGTAAATATATACAAAACTCCCGATGCCAGCACCACTCTTGAAAAGGACACAATACCCGCTTTACCGATAATTATAGATGGCAAAACAATGGTTGAAAATATGAAAACCGTCAACTGTATGGAAGAAAAAATAGATAGTATACTGAATAAACAGTATATCTGCAGAGACAATATCCTTCTAATGATGATGGATGGTGCAGGTAAATACAATATAACATTGAAGGAGTAGATATATGAAACACACTGTTATTTCTGCTGCATGTATTTTGCTTGTTGTGGTATACAGTTTTTTTACACTTGGATATGTATCGGAGTTTAAAAATCAGATTGATACACAGCTGTCAGACCCCAATAATACGGTTTCCGCAGAAGACTGCGAAACAATAAAAAATATATACGAAAGTAAAAAAAACGTGCTGCGTTTTATCCTTAACAACGATTATACCGATCAGATTGAAGAAATTATTATAGGATTGGAAAATGCTGTTAAACACAGGGATTATAAAGATATCGATATATACCGGCAGCTGCTGGAATCTGTTACAGAAGAAATTATGCATAAAAACAAATGTATTATTTAGATAAAAATTTAAAGGTGCAGAGTATATAAAACTCTGCACCTTTTATGGTGTTATATTCTGTTGTAGTTTGAATATTTACCTGATGATAAATGCTGAACTTATTCAGTCATTTCAGAATCAACAACTTCTTCTGTTTCTTTGGATTCTTCCTCTGGATCAAAAGTTGGTTCTGTAATTTCTGTTACGTCAGGTTCTGTTCCCTGTTCTGAAGTATCTTCTGGTGTCTGCTGTGAATCCGGCATATCATCGGATTCAGAAACTGCAGCAAGATCTATATCAGCAAGTGAAGTAATTGAAACCGCCAAAGCATGAATGTATGGAACTGTAACTTCCTGAATTTCTACATTAAAGTGAATACTGATAAGATAAAGAATATCTTCGTATGTGAAATAACCTTTGCCAACTGCAACTTTGAAAATCGGGAAATTGAATGCGTAGAACTGTTCTGGTGTTACATACTGCTGGAATTCTTCATATGTATACATACCATATTTCTGAATATCCGCATACATAGCTTCCTGATCAAATGTCATATCCTCATTAATTTCAAATGGCATAAGATATTTTGGACTGTCTTCAACCTCTGCAGGTGTAAGTGTCCACATACCACCCATTACACAGTTGTAATGAACAGCTGTGAGAACTGACCAGCTTTCTGTGTATTCAGTTTTAATGCTGTAGTTAACAAGTTTTACTGTTTTTCCGTCTGCTTTTGCGAAACTGTGACCCAGATATTCTTCTGCATTATTATCAGAAAGAATTACAAATTCTCTTTCATCAACATCATAGAAACCATGACCATTGATTGTATTTACTGATGTGCCGTCACTGAATTTAACAGTTACAATTTTATATTCATCAGCACCATGATTCATTACAATAGAAGCCGGTGCAGGAATATTTTGTCCGCTATAGAAATCTCTTACAAGAAGCTGATCTTCGTATGTAACATCTTTAATTTGTTTCTGTGTTCCGTCTGCAAGAGTTACAAGTGTATCAGGGGTTACGCAACCGCTGCTCTCTGACTCATCATAGAATCTATAGCCTACATAATAATAATAAGTATTACCATCCAAAGCTGTATAGCTATATTTTACAACTGATGTACCGCCACTTTCGGCATTACCAGCCTTTTTCTGTGATTTGCACAAGTACTGGTTATTATAAACGCTAAATCCATCGTTCAAAGCAGAAGCACCATTACCAGAGTCTATTGTCGCACTTTCCCATACGACTGTATCTGGCATTGTTGTTGTGCTGTAAGAATATTCTGTTCCGTTGTCACTGATTGTTACTGCTTTAAAAACAGGATAGTGACGTGTAAAGTCATAGTCTGTCATACTGCCTGAACGAACATTTATACCATCTACTATAGGATAATACACCGTTTCACCATTAACAGTCTGGCTTCCGATTGAATTTTCTGCAACGGTATTTACATTAGGCATAATATAATATGTATCACCAATCTGCTTAATAGTGCTTGTATAATTATTGGTTGGCTGTGTAGTGTGCGGTGTGCCTGCACTCGCAGAACCCTTTGTACCATAGTAAAATTTAAATGCCGGTGCTTCGGCAGATTTATCTACCACTGTTGTAAATACTTTTAAATCTTTGCTAACTTCATAAGAATCAGTAGTCAGCATACCTGTTTTATCATATACCAGATTATCTGTAATTGTATATGTAATTGTATATGTCTGTGATGCTGGTGCATCAAAAACAATATCTTTATCGGTATAATCAATACCATTCATAGAAACAGTATAGCTTAAATCTATTCCATATTTTTTTGCAGGAAGAAGCTTTTTAATTGTATCTGCTGACAATGTGTATGAGCTGCCGCTTTCGTAACTTATCTGTACTACATTACCGTCTGCTTCAAGTCCGGCATTGGAAAATGCAAATGAAGATGGAACAAAAGATGTACTCTGATTATTTGGTGTCCATACGTATACTTTATCATGATACTGCATATCACCATCGGTCAGTGTACCAGCCTGTGCCGGAGACCATGCATAGCCTTTTGCAGATATACCTAAAATCGTAGCAGAAACATCCATACCTTCATATTCAGAAGGCATATTGATTGCTGCTGAGGCCCCAAAATCACTGTTTAATGACAATATGCCTGTATTGGCATATATTTTGTCCTTGTATGTGTATCTGTATGACGCATACTTATCATCACTAAATACTGAATTATAAATACTACTTACGCCTGTAGTTTTAATTTTATCACAGTCTTCCTGTGAAACCCAGTTGTACTGTTTCAGTGTACCTGTAACGTTTATCTGTCGACCTGTGGAAGCAGTCATATTACCAACAACACCTAACCCAACAACAGTTGTACCCTCTACATCATGTGGCTCATTTATTGTAGTAACATTGTGCAAGTTTAAAATACCTGCTGCAAAATCTATATTTGCATAAACACCATTTGCGATTACTGAATCTTTGATTGTTAACTCTGTACCTGTAGCATATACTGCAGAACGACAACCGGATATGTAACAATTTTCGATCGTAGCACGTCCATATGCTCTGATTGCTGAAACACCATAATCTGTATTGTTTACAGATAATGAAACCGTTGTAAATTCTTTACCTACAACACCCAGATTCTTCAACACTGCACCATCATATAAAAGGAACACTGCACCATCTGCATCCTTTATAGGTCCATTTGTCATATCAACAGTGAATCCATTACCATATACTATTCCGCTTGTAGCAATTTTATTTGATGTTTTTACGTCGTTTAACAAAACTGTATTTCCGCTAAAGGATGCTGTTGTTACATTTTTCGCATCAACAACTTCGAGATAAAGTTCTGTTGGTGTACAGTAGTTGTAGTCCTGAATTGTAACTTTTACAACACCTGTGCCGCTGAACTGGATTGTGCCTTTTGTCCAATCAGTTGTGTCGGCTTTAAATATACCGCTTACGTTTGTATTTTCATCAACTTTGTCGATTGTTACATAAACACCGGAGCCATTAATTGTTACTCCATCTATCGCCTTGAACAGGCTATCAAGGGAAACTGTATTCTGATTACCTACACGGTAAAGGAAATCGCCTGTGAATTTAGTTTCGAATTTTTCAACAGATTCTTCCTGGTCACCTTCTGTAATATCCAAATCTGTTACAATACCGCTGTATTTTTCAAGACCAATACTGCTTACACCCCAGCTGTAGCCTGTGAAGAGCTGATGGAATGGCAGATATACCGCCTGTTTGTCTTCTGCATCTGTGTGGTCATGCTTACAGCCTGTAACAGAATCTCTTTCTTCTACTGTGTCAATAATTCCATTTCCGTTTGTATCTGTGAAATTCAGTTCACTGTGAGGAACACGGCTGAACTGATAATCCTCTGAATAGGATGCCATTGTGTTCTTTTCAAACTCACAATAGTAGTAGTCGTTCCATGTGCCATAGTTTACTGTACATCCGCTTGCGGAAACACCTCTCATATCCGGAATTGTTTTTCCTTCTGCATTTGTTGCATTATGACGAACAGAACCGATAATCATACCTGCATAACGGTATGCATAGTACTGATAGTTTGCACAAACATCGTTGTATACGTCAATCTGTGCTGCAACGTTGCAGTTTTCAAAGTGAGCTTTACCACCATTTTCGCTGTTGTTGCCACGGAACATGCCCATAATACCGCCGCAGGCAACGTCCCAGCTGCCCACAAAGCAGATATTTTATTGGAGTTGTCTACAGTAATATTTTTAAATGTAAGCTGTCTGGAAGCTGTATCACCGTTTCTACCGCCGATACCTACAATACCGCCGTTGCCTGTGTTGTAAACACGTGGATTACAGTTTGTAATTGCGATATTTTCAAACAAAGCATGTTCTGCATAAGCAGCGATAACACCTGTAGGTGTAAACTCACCGTCAGAGGAGAAACTGTCTACTGTAAGGTTTTTAACAACTGCCTGATTATCTTCGCCATAAACCCAGCCAAAGAGACCCATTGCATCGTTATAGTACTGTTCAGATGCAGCGTAGTAAGGGTCATCACCCTTCATCTCCCAGGTATTATGGTAGAAATTGGAGATTGTATGGCCGTTGCCATCAAAAGTGCCGCTGAATGCATGTACGCCGCTTTCAATTTTCACACCAGTTTTTTCATAATTTTTATCAGAGTTATAATAACCGATTGGGTAAAAAATCAAATCAGGATTATTGCCGTTCTCTGCATCCCCAAGGTTGATATCACAGGCAAGCTTTACAGTTTTTCCTTCAAAGCTGTCTATTGCAATATCTTCTGCCATACCGCCAACGATAGCACCAAAAGCTGCAAGCTGGTCAGCATTTGCGATTGTAAAGGATTTATCTGTTGTGTTGTACCAGCTGTAGTCAAATTTGCCTTCCCAAGCTGCCGTTGTATCATAAGCCACAGCAACTTCGCTGAAGCCTTTCATTGCCACTGCAAGTGAACCGTTTTCCGGGTTGTATGCAAACTGGTTGTGTTCGCTGAAATCTTCTGCACTGCCAACCTCTGTCATCTTTACTGTCCGGCCGTTTTCCACATGATAAAGTGCAAGGTTGCCCTTGTTGAGACCAGGAGAAAGAACTTCGCCAAGGTTGATTGCAACAGGAACTGTGTTGTCTGATGCGATACCTTCAATATGTACATCGTAAGCATCCAGCTTTTCTGTGGCTTTAAGGTCAACGTCGCTGTCTGTGTCTTCTTTCTCTGTAACTGTAAGTTCAAGGCTTGTAGTGCCTTCCTTTACCTTAACGCCTGCAGGTACTGTTGCCTGCACACCTTCTTCGCTTGTCATTGTCACAGCCTGTGCAAGTGTGCTGTTGCTGTTTACAAGACCTTCAATGCTTTCTGTTACAGATGTTTCAGGTACTGTTGTGCCCTGATTGTTATCGGATGTACCGTTCTGTGTATTTCCTGCTGAATTGCCTTTGTCTGTCTTATCTTTTTTAGGCTTTTCAGGGTTTAATGTGTTCTGCACATCAACAGGAAGCTTTACATCTGTTGCCTGGTTTGTCTTTCCTTCATCGGATGTATCTGTTATTACAATATCATCCGCTTCCGGAACTGTGGTTTCTTTGTCGCTTTCAATGATTGCATTTTTATCAGCTGTGTCTGGATCTGTCAGCTGAACACCGTCGCCTGCACGGAACAATGATGTGCCCGCAATCATTGAAAAACAAATCAGTGCTGCTGTTACAACTGCAACAACTGATTTTGTAACCTTGACGTTCATATTTGTTCACCTTTCTTTATAATTTAATAAAATATAGTATTTTATTTAAACATAATTGCAGGGAAATTATATAATCGTATACAACTTCCCATTATATTTCATGTTACATGATACATCACCCTTGCAAACACCGCCCACAATACATCATATCAGATGTAAAAACACCTTTCATTACGCAAAAGACTGACATCTGCAAACTTCAGATGTCAGTCTATGTTTTAATTACTATATATTTTAAATTTTTAATTGTCAGTTTTCTTTTTGAGCAACTCGCTTAATTCTTCAAAGAATGTATTGATATCGCTGAACTGTCTGTAAACAGATGCAAAACGTACATAGGCAACTTCGTCCAGCTTTTTCAGTTCTTCCATTACCATTTCACCAATTTCAATAGAAGACACTTCAGTTTTAAGGCTATTTACAAGTCTGTATTCTATATTGTCTGTGGCTTTTTCCAGATCCTGAATGGAAACAGGGCGTTTTTCACAGGATTTAATCATACCTGCGAGAATTTTATCCCTGTTGAAAGCCTGCATAGAACCATCTTTTTTTATAACTGTAATAGGTGTAATCTCCACAGTTTCAAATGTTGTAAATCTTTTCTGGCAGGACATACATTCTCTGCGGCGTCTTATTCTCTGGTTATCTTCTGTTGGTCTGGAGTCGATAACCTTGCTGTCATTATTTCCACAAAAAGGACATTTCATAATGCTTACCTCGCATCTGTTAAGTATATGTATAAGTATATATTTTTTGCATCGAATATGCAAGTTTATTTATGCATATTTTTGCAGTTTTGCCACCGCTTCCATCAGCTGATTATCCGACTCTATCATAGGAGAATAAAGTTCAACCAGTGCCGCTTCTGCAGTTGTATTCTCTTTTATATATTTAAAAAACCTATCATAGTTAAAGCTTCCTGTAAAAGGTACAAGACTGTATTTTCTGCCTGTAAAATCGCTTATGTGGACATGGCTTATTCGCTCTTTAGTCAAATCCAGAATTTTATATATACTCTGACGTGATTTTACCGCCTGTTTTATATCAAAAGTGAATTTTACGTCTTTATCTGCATATTTTATAAATTCTTCAATATTCTTTATATATCCGCATTTGAATTTATAGACATTCTCCTGAGATATGTATACACCATATTCTCTCGCCTTTCTTGAAAGTTCATTGAGATTGCGGCAATACCTTTCCATATCCATAAAATCATATCTTGTAAAACATCCGTGCAGTACTATATATTTGCAACCAAGTATATTGCAGGCCTTGAAATATGCTTCATACAGTTCTATACTGTCCTGCAACTTGTAATCGTGCATTGAAAAAAACATAAAGCTTTCTATTGCAGAAGTATACGGATGAATTGATACAACCTGCATACCGTATTCATCTATTATTTTTTTCAGTTTATACAGATATTCTTCTTTCAGTTCACTGTGGGTATTGAAAAAAATCTCAATATATTTTGCCCCCAGCTTCCCTGCTCTTTTTACCGCCTCGATTGTTTCCTGCGGAAAAAAGCAACCTGTGGAAAGACCTATTTTCACGCACATCACCTCTTTGTAACAGTATATATTATATTATAAAAAATGGAAACCTGTGTTTCAAGGTTTCCATTTAAATT
Organism: Oscillospiraceae bacterium; assembly: GCA_015067145.1. Classification (GTDB taxonomy): domain Bacteria; phylum Bacillota; class Clostridia; order Oscillospirales; family Ruminococcaceae; genus RGIG3102. The sequence goes on from SVNA01000007.1 coordinate 27,239, forward strand.
TAATTATTTAGCATTTTTAGCAGCTTTTTTCTTTTCGTAGTCTACCCATGTTGGACCTGCAATGCAGATTGTGGAGTAAACACCGGAAATCATACCCAGTGTAAGTGGGAATGCAAATGTTGTGATGCTTGTAAGACCTGCAACAAATGCAACTACACAAACTGTACCAAGAGCAATGATTGTGGAAACAGTTGTATTTACAGAACGAACCAGAGACTGGTTGATACTGAGGTTTACAAGCTGGTCGTGTTTCATTGTTGGGTAAAGTTTTTTGTTTTCTCTCACACGGTCATAGATAACAACTGTGTCGTTTACAGAGTAACCGAGAATTGTGAGCAATGCTGCGATAAAGTTGCCGTTAATAGCAAAACGGCAGAGAGCAAACACACCAAAGATGATGATAAGGTCATGGATAAGAGCAACGATAGCTGTGGAACCTGCTGCAAGACCACCGATTCTTCTGAATCTGATTGTGATGTAGAGAAGGATAAGAGCACAAGCTGCCACAAGACCTACAATACTCTTAGCAAAGAATTCTTTACCGATTGTTGGGTTAACGTTGTTAACTTCAAGCTGTTCAACGTTGTTTGCTGCATATTTTTCGCCCAGCATTGTATCGATTTCAGCAAGTTTGTCTGTTGTAACTGTCTGTTCGCCAGGGAGAGAGATTGTAAGTGTATCTTTACCTGTTGCTACGTTGTTACCGCTCTGAACTGTAAGTTCGTTGCCGAGAATTGCTTTAAAGTCTGCTTCAACATCAGAAACAGAGATTTCGTTTTCGTAGCCGTATGTGAGCAATGCACCGCCCTTGAACTGAATGTCCATGGAAACGCCTGCTACCGCACTGTATACAAAGATTATAGCGATAAGTGCTGCGGAAGCGATGTAGAACTTTTTGCTGTTTGCAATAAAGTTGAACATCTTTTTAGCTTTGTAGGATTTTTTAGCACCATACAGAGCTGGATTGCGGAACATTTCCATTTTGGAAATGCTTCTGAGCATAAGTCTGGAAGCAACGATACCAAATACAAAGTTGAGGATAACACCGATGAGAAGTGTGTATCCAAAGGAGTAGATAGCACCTGCTGTTGCCGGACCGAATGCGAAGAAGATTGGTGAGAAGATTTTTGCAAACAGACCGTCTGTTGGGCCAAATGCACCCATAAGAACTGCTGCAACGATAACAACTGTTACGTTACCGTCGATGATTGGAGCAAGACCTCTTGCAAAACCGTTCGTAAGAGCTTCGTCAAGACCGTTGCCGTCACGGAGTTCTTCTTTGATTCTTTCAAATGTAATAACGTTTGCGTCAACACCCATACCGATAGCAAGGATAATACCTGCAATACCAGGAAGTGTAAGTGTGAAGCTGTTGTAATCCGGGAAGAAACCGGAGATGCATGCAAGTGTTGTTGCTACCTGACCGAGAAGTGCAATAACAGCGATAACACCCGGGAGTCTGTAGAGAGAAATGATATACAGAGCAACAAGGATAAATGCGATGATACCTGCTTTTACCATTGCACTGAGGGATGATGCACCAAGTGTCGGGCTGATTGTAGAGAAGCTTTCTGCAGAAAGGTCAAATGGCAGAGAACCTGCATTGATTTTGTCTGCAAGAGCTTTTGCACTGTCTGCATCAAAGCTGCCTGTGATGATAGCGTTGCCGTCTGTGATTGCAGACTGAACTGTTGGTGCAGAGATGCATTCTTCGTCCATCCAGATGGAGATTACACCTTTTTTAGGTGCAAGGTCTGTTGTTGCTGCTGCAAATTTTGTTGCACCTTCACCTGTGAGTTCAAGATGTACAACATATTCAATCTGACCTGTTGTTGTGTTCTGCTGGCTACCTGCGGAAGCCTTTTTGATATCGTTGCCTTCCAGGATGATGTTGTCTGTAGTTTCACCTACTGCAAGACCATCGCCGTAGCCTTCTCTGAATGTGAGAACAGCACTTGCACCGATTTCGTTGATAGCGTGTTCAGGGTTAAAGTCTTTTTCATCTTCTTTCCATGGGAAACGAACGATGATCCTGTCTTTGTTGTAGTCAATATAAACTTCGTGGTCTGTGATGTTAAGACCAACAAGTCTCATTTTGATGATAGATTCTGCGGCTTCGAGCTCTTCGTCTGTAGCTTCCTGTCCGTCAGCCGGCATAAATGTTGCATCTACGCCACCTTTAATATCAATACCAAATCTTATATCGCTTGCACCTTTAAACCATACTGTTTCGGTGTCGCCATATACCTGCTTGATTCCGAAGAAAGAAGTATATGCCATAGCGAAGATAAGAGCGGCAACTATAAAGAATATAGATTTGCCTCTTCTTTTCATAATTTTCCTCCATTTTTAAAACAGTGCCTTTTATTATATTCTTTTTCACACATTTAGTCAATTATTTATTTATATATATTTAAATTATTTCTTCAATAATATTTTTCATCATATTTACATATTTCATGACCATCTGATAATTGATATTTGATATTAAATACAGTATAATAAAAACAACTAAAGCAATAAGGAGGCATATCTATGGACGAAAAGAAAATCAAATGCGGCGATATCCGCGTTGCTATGGATGAAGAACCTGTTATCTGGATGGACAGAAAACGTATTACCATCTTCGCACTGCCTTGGACCTTTACAAAGTATGAACTCACCCCTTCCCGTCTTGTTATCTCCACTGGTTTTATAAATCAAAAAGAAGAAGAAATCCGTCTTTACAGAGTTAAAGATGTTACATATACACAGTCTTTGATTGAGCGTATAGGCGGTACAGGTACTCTGAGAATTATTTCCAACGATGCATCTGTACCTGAAATTCACCTTGACCACATAAAAAACGCTCGCAAGGTTAAAGATGTTATCTCTCAGTCTGTTGAGGTTGCCAGACGTGAAAACGGTGTGCGTACATCCGAACTTATGGGCGGAGCAATGACAGGTGGTCCCTTTGCTGACAATGACGGTGCGGAATCCCTTGGCCCTAATATGGTGCCGGATTTTGACGGCGACGGCATTGACGACAGAACCGAGCTTTAATTACAATCTGAATAAAAGCACAGGCGTCACTGAATTCAGTGATGGCTGTGCTTTTAATATGCTGCTAAATTAAATTTGAAAAATCCCAAAGTATTTTCAGTTATTTAAATTGTCATTATTCAATAATTTTTAATCCTGTCAGTTTTCTTTCTGTTTTTGCACTGTATTTGAGTGTATATACTTCGATTCCATTAATTATGGCATTTTTGATCTCTGCAATTTCTTTTTCTATCTGTTCTTTATTCTCATACCATCCCAAAAAAGTTGTTGGTTCACCCCAAAAAGAAGATGTGCCATCACTGACAGCAAACAAAGCATATTTCGGTGACAATTTCCCACCGTACATTTTTCCGGAAGATAAAACTTTATAGCAGGTAACCACTACGTTTTCGTGCATAGATGTTATTACTATTGTTCCTTTTGTTCTGATATTTTTATGGTTTGATTCCTGGGCGATTCCCGTCGACATTAGACTATCCAGCAAAATATTAAACTTGTTTGAAAGAAACAGTAACTTCTCCACCTCCGGATAACCAATGCCTTGTTCCCATTTGGAGACCGCCTGTCTGCTTACATCAAGCATCTCTGCCAATTCTTCCTGTGATAAACACTTTTCTTTTCTTAATTTTTTCAGATTTTCTGCAAATCCCATACAATTTACCTCCTATTCAAACCCAACTGTATGTTATGTACAAATTATAGATTGTCAAAGTATATAAATCCACCAACTTATATTTGCACTTGTGCAACCTTAAGTTGCCAAATTATTTTTAGTATCCTTTATCAATGATTGACCGGTGCTTTTTCTTGTTTTATCCTATCATACGTGATATAATTTTTTAGATATAATACTCATTATCGAAAGGTTGTGTTTAAGATTAACCTTAATATAAAATCAAATGAACGGTTGAAAACAGCCGCTATAGGTGCTGTGGTTGGTTTTCTGGTTTTCCTGTTAATATACGGTTTTTCTCCGCTGAATCCTTTAAATGAGCAGTTTGTTCTCACCGGTTATCTGGAAAAGGATGTTGCACAGCATTATGCAGGATGGAAGCTGTTCAGAAACAGTCCGTGGAGTTTTCCTCTTGGTGTTGGCGAACTTATTGAGGCACCTTATGGCAACAGTGTCTCCTATACAGACAGCATTCCACTTTTTGCCATATTTTTTAAAGCTCTCTCCCCTATATTGCCTCACACTTTCCAGTATTTCGGTATTTTTGTGGCACTGTGTTTTGTTTTGCAAGGGGCTTTTGGTGCTTTGCTTGTATCCCTTTTTGCCGATTGTCCTTTCTATTGCGGTTTGGGTGCTGCATTATTTTCCTTTGCACCTATTCTTTTGGAAAGAGCTTTCCGTCACTGTGCACTTACTGCACAGTTTCTGATTATTGCTGCCCTGTACTACTATTTCAAAAACAAAAAATCCTGCAGTAAAAGTTACCTTCCTTTCTATATTATTAATGCAGCTGCAATAACAATCCACCCATATTTTATTCCGTTTACATTTGCAATTATGTTTGCTTTTGCTGTGGAAGATTTTTTCCTTGCAAAAAACCGATGGAAACCTTGGGTGCATATCGTGCTCAGCATAGCTGTTACACTGGCGGTTGGATATATTACAGGTGCATTTTTCAGTGGTGAAATACTTGCGGCAACCGGATATGGTTATTTCAGCCTTAACCTAAATGCCTTTTTCAACCCTGTCAGCGTTGAATTTACAGGCGAACACAACTGGTCCAGGCTCCTCGGTGACAGACCTTACTTCGGCGGACAGATTGAAGGTTTTAACTATCTGGGCTTAGGTATAATTGCGGCAGGTGCTGTAAGCTTTGCGGTTACTTTTTTGAAGGATTTCAAATCAGTAATAACTTTTGTAAAAAACCGCTTTGGCCTTATATTTGTCACCTTTTGCCTTACAGTATTTGCACTTGGTGATGCTGTGTATTTCGGAGGTCTCAAAATATTTGATATTCCGTATCCTGATGCTCTCAAGCAACTGTTCGGTATGTTCCGTGCAACAGGCAGATTCGGATATATGCTTCATTATCTGATTATTCTTTTTGCCCTGTACAGTATCTATAAATTTTTCTCTGCTTTTGACAAAAAAATTGCTTTTGCTGTAATGACAGTTCTCTTTGCAGTACAGATTTTTGACATAAGCGATGTGCTGATTGAAAAGCACGACTATTTCTACAGTTTTTCTGAAGATAACAGACAGTATGAAACATTGATTGCACAGCATCCTTTCTGGGCTGATGCAGTACAGAGAGTGGACGGTGTGGTTGAAATATGTGATATCCACCAGCCTCTTTTTGGAAATGGTATGATTGATCTTGCCTCTGTCTGCGGTGAATACGGAAAAGGTATCAACTCCAACTTCTGTGCCCGTTTCAACTATGTATTGAGACAAAAACGCGTTGAAACACACAATTATCTTTTTGATAAAGGAGAATGCAGAAATTATCTGTTTATAATGGATAATCTGAACCATGCCCAGAATATTCTTGAAAACGGCATAAGTCAGGCTTTTGTGGTTGACAGCCAGCTGGTTATGCTGCCTGCCCTGTACACTGATGAAGAAATTGCTTCGTTTACTGCTGCCGGCAACTTTGAACAGGTTACAGATTATGCCGCTTATATGACAAAATAATCCCGGTAATAGAACAAAAAAAGTGGAAATTCAAGTTTGAATTTCCACTTTTTTTGCTTGTTTTATTATATTTTATTTATGATTTTTTCAGCTGCACAAAGGCTTTGCCTCGCCATCCGCCTTTAAAATATCTCACCATATTCATAGACATAACTGTAAACCAGCCCATACCCATACCTACCCATATGGACATTTCTCCGTAATGAATCATATGAACCAGCACATATGTGATTGGAAGACGGATTAATATCATACAGATGGTTGTAACCATCGAGAATTTAGCATCGCCTACACCACGCAGGAAATTGCTGAAAGTCTGCATAAACCCAAACAGAATATACAGCTTTGAACACAGTTTTATAGCTTCTATGCCGATTGCCATAACATGAGCATCTTCTCCCATGCCAAACAGTCTGATAAGACTACCTGCAACCATCGGCAGAACAAACACTATAACTATCCAGAAAACTGTCTGCAGCTTGAGAACATCAATAACCCCCTGTTTTGCTCTCTTTTCTTCCCCCGCACCAATATTCTGGCCGGCAAACATAGAAAGAGCCATTGCAAGGTTCATCTGCGGCATTGTTACAAAGTTTTCTATCTTGTTTACAACGCTGAATGCTGCTGTCATATCAGCACCGAAGAAGTTTACAAAACGCTGTACCACCATAAAGTTGAGCGACAGCACAGACTGCTGGATTGCAGACGGCACACCGTATCTGATAATACCTCTGAGCAATTCTGTATCAAAAACAACTGTGCTTTTTGTAAGCTTGAAAATCTCGTATTTTCTGCCTACATATATGTGACAGCATACACAGCTTAAGGCCTGTGCAATAAGGGTTGCTATGGCAACACCTGCAACACCCATGCTGAAAGCCACCACAAACACAAGGTCGAGAATAATGTTTGTCACAGCAGAAAGTATAAGGAAGTAAAGCGGAGTTTTGCTGTCACCTACTGCACGCAATACCGCCGCGTACATATTGTATATGAGTGTAAAGGGATATCCGATAAATGTTATAAACAGATATGTGTAGGAATCTGCATAAATCTCTGCTGGTGTCTGCAGCATATGAGTAAGCAGAGGATTTATAACAAGTACACCTGTAACTCCAAGAACTATGGAAAGCAGTAATGAAAAAATTGCACTTGTGGAAAATGCTCTTTTCAGTCTTTCATAATCCATTGCACCGTAAAGCTGAGATATAACAACAGACATACCTGTTGTAAACCCCATTGCCAGAGCAAGCACAAGAAACTGTATACTGAATGTGCCGCCAACTGCCGCAACAGCATTTTTGCCCACAAAGTTGCCAACTATTATGGTATCAACCGTGCTGTAGAGCTGCTGGAAAATATTACCGATAAGCATCGGTATGGCAAAAACAAGCACTACTTTGCCCGGATTGCCTGTGAGAAAATTATGTTTCAAATTTTTTCCTCCGAAACTATATAAACATCAGATTATTTAAGTTCAACCACGGTTACACCGGCTTCTCCTTCGCCGTAAACACCAAAGCGGAAATAGCTTACGTGTTTGTGCTTTTTGAGGAACTGATGGATGCCGCTGCGAAGAGCACCCGTGCCCTTGCCATGAATGATATACACAGTGTGCTGACGGTTCATAAAGCAGTTGTCAAGGAAGCGGTCAACCTCCATAACAGCCTCGTCAACCGTGAGACCGATAACGTTGATTTCCATACTTGCACTGCGGGAAGAAGCGGATGTTGTATTGTTCTTTGTGCCCTGACGCACATTACGCACACCACCCTGATTTTTTGGCTTCTTGGCCGGTGATATATCCTGATACAGATCGGAAATATGCACCTTTGTTTTGATAATGCCAGCTACAACATCAACCATACCGTCCTTGTTTGAAGGCCCCTGAACAACCGCCTGCTTGTTGAGAGAGCCGATAACAACCTTGTCGCCTTTTTTTACTGTCTCAACCTTTGGCAGTGCGATGCTTTCTTCCTCTGGTTTATCCACAGCAGAAATAAGTTTTGCTGTGTCTTTGCGGGCAATTTCTCTCGCTTTCTGCAGACGCTGCTGTGCTGAGATATTTTCCTGTTTCTGCAGCACTTTAAGTTCATCGCTGAGACGGTAAGCCTCGTCCTGAACCTTCTGCGCATCATTTTTGGCTTTTGCTGTGATGGCATCTGCCTGTCTCTGTGCTTCTTTTATTATTTTTTCGCTCTTCTCCTCTGCCTGACGCATCTTTGTGCCGGCATAGTCCTTGAGCCTTTCAATCTCTTCCTGTCCTGCTTTCAGCTGTTTTTTCAGATCTTCCAGCTGGGCAAGAACACTGTCCAGACGTTTTTCATCTTCAGAAAGATGCTTTTTAGCATTTTCGATGATATCTTCGCCTATGCCAAGACGTTTGGAAATATAGAAGGCATTGGATTTGCCGGGTACGCCCATAATGATTTTATAGGTCGGCATAAGGGTATTTGTGTCAAACTCACAGCTTGCGTTCTGCACACCCTCGGTTTCAAGGGCATATACTTTCAGTTCACCATAGTGGGTTGTAGCCATAACCTTGCTGCCCTTTGCACGAAGTTTTTCAATAATGCTCAGAGCAAGTGCTGCACCTTCCGCAGGGTCTGTACCCGCACCAAGTTCATCCATAAGCACAAGACTTTTTTCGTTTGCCTGTTTAAGTATCTGACCAATATTCTTCATATGACCTGAGAATGTGGAAAGGCTCTGTTCAATGCTTTGTTCATCACCGATATCAACAAGTATATTTTCAAAAACACATACTGAACTGCTTTCGTGAGCCGGAATAAGCATACCTGTACAGGCCATAGCACACAGAAGCCCTGCTGTTTTGAGGGAAACTGTTTTACCGCCTGTGTTAGGCCCTGTGATAATCATTGTGTCATAGCTGAAACCAAGCTCGATATCTGTAGGCACAACCTTTGTTTTGTCAATCAGAGGATGACGTGCTTTTTTGAGGCTGAACTGAAGATTTGGATTAACCTTAGGCATAACACCGTTCATGCCCATAGCCAGCTTTGCCTTTGCCACAATCATATCAATCTGCAGCATCTTTTCATAGCTGTCAAAGAACAGCCCTGAATTCTGTGCCACCATAGCAGAAAGACGTGTGAGGATTTTGTTGATTTCATCCTGCTCTTCATTGAAAAGCTGCATTATTTTGTTGTTTAAATCCGCAACTGCAGCCGGTTCGATAAAGTATGTAGAACCGGATGAGGAAACATCGTGAACTGTGCCCGGAATTTCTCCCTTTGCTTCTGCCCTTACAGGCACAACAAATTTGTTGTTACGGATTGTAACAACAGCTTCCTGCAGATATTTCTGATATGTTGTATTTCTGATAATACTTTCCAGTCTTTCTCTTACAGCACTTTCCGCTTTTTTAATCTTTCTTCTGATATCATAAAGTGTGTCAGAAGCATTGTCAGCCACCTGATTATCGGACAGAATGCTGTCAAAAATCGTTCTTTCCAGCTGTGGATTTTCTGTCAGTGACATAACTGTCCAGTCGATTATATCGCTGTTTCTTTCGTACTGGAGATACCATTTTTTCACACGGCTGAAGTTGCGGTACATACGGGCAACTGTAAGTAATTGCTCACATGAAAGCATCGCACCTTTTTCACTGTGTACAACTGCACCGTAACAGCCGTTTGCACTGTCAAGGCTTGGGTTACCGTATTTGAGTATATAACTCATAACAGTATCCGTTGCAAGCAGGCTTTCATAAACCTGCTCATTATCTGTAAACGGAACCAGCTTTACAGCTGCTTCCTTATTTTCGTCAAACACACAAAAGCCCGCAAGCTGCTGTGTTATAACGTTGTATTCTATTGAATTTAAACTTTTTTCTCTCACTTTAACTACCTTTTACGCTCTCAATTTCCGCCTCAATCAACGGTTTTATAAGCGGTTTTAAAAAATCAAGGGTTTTATAGCTGTCTTTTGTGTGATTTAGTACATATTTTTCACATATATGTCCTAATTGTATAAGACTGAATCCTTTCAGCCTGAAGGAAAACATCTGCTCAAGGTCTGCAAGGGCAAGATACCGCAATGCCAGTGTTACAGGCGGTTCTGATATAGAATATCCCACATCATAATTCTGTTTGCAGTCAGGACAGACAAGATATCCTTCCTCCGTATCGAACCAGAATATATCTTTCTGATATTCGTTGCATCGTTTGCACCCCACAAGATTGGGCCGGAACCCGATATCACTCATCAGCCGCATCTCAAAGGCTGCTTTTGTCATAAGCAGCGACCATTTCCCTTCGCATAGCATATACAGACAGTTAAGGAACAATCGTAAGATATCGTTTGACACTTCATCAGGTACAACCGCCTCACATACAAGCTCTGACATGTACATTGCAAGAGCGATATTTTCCACCGAATCAGACAGGTTATAAAAAACCTTTTTTACCACAGCTTCGTTAAGCTGGTACATTTTGTCGCCACGGCCTTCAAAAATAACAAATTCGCTGTATGTAAACACACCAGTAGAGCTATGAAACTTGTTTTTAAGTCTCATAGCTCCTTTGGCATATATTGAAATTACGCCCAGTTCTTTGGTGAGAACGGTTATTACCTTATCGCTCTCCTTCATTGGAAGCTCTCGCAGCACTACTCCGTTCACTTTTAGTAGTTGATTTGCCATCTGCAACCTCTTTTATAATCTCCTGTCCCGACTGTGATAAACACTGCCGATAGTGCAGATAATCCTCTACACTGCCTGTTCTGAGAAATCTGTTCCAATAATCTATACGCATTTACAAATCACTCCTTTTCTGAAAGTGATTTTATTATTCCAATGCTGAACAGATGTATTAATGGCAATTACAGGTTATTCGTCTTTGAAACCGAAATCGTTGAGGATATAGTTGCTGTCACGCCAGTCCTCTTTTACCTTTACCCAGCATTCCATAAACACTTTCGCACCAAGGAACTGTTCTATATCCATACGGGCCTGACTGCTGATTTTTTTAAGCATTGCCCCCTGTTTACCGATAATCATACCTTTGTGGCTCTTTCTTTCACAGTAGATAACCACACTGATATCCACCATATTTTTGCCTTTTCGTTCCTTGAACTTTTCCACCTCTACGTTTGTGCCGTGCGGTATTTCTTCAAAGAGATTAAGCAGCAGTTTTTCACGGACAATTTCACTTACAATTACCTTTTCAGGCATATTCGTAATTGCATCTTCTTCAAAATAATGAGGGCCTTCCATTGCATAGCTGTCGATAAGGCCGAGAAGTTCCTCAACCCCCTCATTATCCTTTGCACTTGTAGCAACAACCCTGTCGAATACACCGATTTCGCTGAGCATTTTCATCTGTTTATCAAGGTCTGCTGCTTTTTTCAGTGTATCCTTTTTGTTTACTACTGCAATAGCCGGAATTCTGTTCTTTTTAATGCTGTCGACAAGGCTCATTTCCGCCTCGTTAAGCTCACCATATGGCTCGAAAATCATAACCGCAAGGTCAACATCTGCTATTGTTTTGTGGCTTGTTTTTACCATTCTCTCGCCAAGTTTTGTTCTTGGTGTGTGGATGCCCGGTGTGTCCATAAACACAAACTGTGTTGCACCTTTTGTTAGAATGCCTGTAATGCTTGTACGGGTTGTCTGTGGTTTCTGTGTTACAATGGCAATTTTTTCACCAAGAATTAGGTTCATAAGTGAAGATTTGCCAACATTTGGTTTGCCAACCATAGCCACAAAGATTGATTTTGTATTGAGTTCCATAAATTTTACCTTTATTTTTTATCGTTGATGTTATCGTAAGTTATAAATTTATATGATGCAAAAAGTGTAACTGCAAAGCAAAGAAGCATAATTGGATATGATATAAAGAAACTGAAGATTTTCTTGAAAACCTCAACATCCCAAAACAGCATAATACCCGCAACAGCCGCTCCGACCGCCACAAGCAGCACACCGCCTGCTGCTGTATCCTTTGCCGCACCGGCCTGCATATAATGCTCTTTGTCCGGCTTGTCCACTGCTCTTTCCACTGCTGTGTTCATAAGTTCAAAACCCAAAACTGTAAAACATATAAACAACAGCAGCACCTTTTGCGTAAGGGTGAAATCATAAAACCTTGAAAAAATCAGCACATAAAAAGCCACCACAATATCTATACGTACATTGCGTTCTTCCTTTATGCCTGTCCATATTCCATTGAGGGCATAGCCCAGACTTTTTACAAGTTTTGCAATCATTTTTATTCAATATCCTGACCGTATGTAAATGTTCGCTGAAGCCCAAGTTTTGCAAGTACCTGTTCTTCCTTTTCGCGCATAACTGCAGCTTCTCTGCCGCCATTTTCATGGTCATATCCAAGGAGATGATACATGGAATGAACTGTGAGAAATGCCACTTCTCGCTGCAGAGAGTGACCGTATAAGTCGGCCTGTTCCATAGCTTTTTCAAGAGAAATTACAATGTCCCCCAGAAGGACAGCACCTGTATCCTGGTCAACATCGTATGTATCTTCCTCGCCCAAAGGGAAGGAAAGCACATCCGTCGGCTGCGGTTTGTTGCGGAAATCACCATTGAGCTGTGCTATTTCTTCGTTATCAACAAATGTTACGGAAACTTCACAGTCCTCTTCAAAACCTTCGTTTACCAGAACTGCATTGCAGCTTCTTCTTATAAGCAGTTTGATGCCTGCAGGCACCTTTACCGCTTTCTGACTGTTCTGAATTAAAACTTTATTTGACATATCTGTATTTACCTCTTTTTTCTGCACCCGGGTTATATGCCGGTCTGTCAGGTTTTTCTGTTGCTGCTTTTTCATAAGCCTTTACGATATCCTGAACAAGCTTGTGTCTTACAACGTCTTTTTCTGAAAGACGTATGATTGCTATATCATCTATATTTTTGAGAATTGAGATGGCATCCTTGAGACCTGACTTTTTATCTGCAGGCAGGTCAATCTGTGTAACGTCACCTGTCACAACAATTTTTGAACCGTTACCCATACGTGTAAGGAACATCTTCATCTGTTCCTTTGTTGTGTTCTGTGCTTCGTCCAGAATGATAAAGCTGTCATCAAGGGTACGTCCACGCATATATGCAAGCGGGGCAACTTCAATAACTCCCTTTTCCATAAGTTTCTGGAAGGTTTCCGGTCCAATCATATCAAACAGTCCGTCATAAAGCGGACGTAGATAAGGGTCAACCTTATTCTGCAGGTCCCCCGGCAGAAAGCCCAGCTTTTCCCCTGCTTCAACTGCAGGCCGTGTGAGGATAATTCTGGAAACCTGACCGGATTTGAAAGCTTTTACCGCCATTGCAACAGCAAGATAAGTTTTACCTGTGCCTGCAGGGCCGATACCGAATGTGATGCTGTTTTTGCTGATAGCCTTGAGATATTCGGTCTGTCCCAGGGTCTTGCTGCGGATAGGCTTGCCTTTTGCTGTGAGCAGAACAAGATCAGAATGCATATTTTTAACCTTTTCTGCATCGCCTGACTGTGCCATATTTATACAGTAATGTATAGACTGTTCATCAAGTGTTGTACCCTGAGAGTACAGATCTGTCATAGTATTGAGTGCTGTGAGAGTTTTGCGGACATTCTCATCTTCACCAATAATTTTAAACTCTGTTCCGCGGCATACAATACCAACACCGAAAGCTTTTTCCAGATCTGTGATATTTTTGTTGAAAGGCCCGCTTATAAGCAGGGCAATATCATTTGTCAACGCTTCAAAAATTTTTTCTGCCAAATTGCCACCTCAAAAAATTAATACTTTTTCAATTTATTAGTATAACATATATTTTCATACAAGTAAATTATTATATATAAATAATTATTATCTGGTGATATCATAATATCCCTGTATTTTACAGTTTATTGTCAGCGATTTTTCATCTGCATTTTGTGAAATATCTTTGCTTTGTATATCTATCAGTGCCCTGTCGCTTTTTATCATGGCTTCAATCACCTTTAGTCCTGCTGAATATGCCGCAGACTCGTCTCTTGCTATGTGAATCATTTCTTTATTATAGAATTTTGTTTTTTCTATTGTTGCCGGCAGCCTAAAACCCATAAATGACATATATTCAAACGATTTTTCCGTATCATATCTATTCCATTTTTCTGTATCCGCTTTCTGCACATAAAACTTTTTGTCCAGCAGCTTTATCACTGTCTGTTGTTGCACTTCTCCCGTTCTCAGCCATATATCTTTTTCAAAATCAATCTGTGCAGTATATTCTTTTTCGCATATTGCTTTTATATACGCCCGTGGCATAACCTGCTGCAAAGTTCCGTTGCGGTCTAAATATGTTGCACTTACAAGAATATCCCCTTTGTATACAGACTGTCCGATCTGCACCTGTGAAAAACCTTTATAAACCCGCAAATCCTCTATAATACCGCTTTCTGTTGCAACAATATTTCCGCTGGTACTGCTCTCAAGGTATGGCAATTTATTTATTGCCGGATCTATTTTGCAGGTGAGAACACCTTTTGAAAAGTTCATCGTCAGATATCCTATATTGTCAACCTCCATAAATATCTGCTGAACAGTTCCGTTGTTTTTTTCCTGCGAAAAAACACTGCCTGCATATATCCCGTTTGCATAAAGCATACTGTAAACATCCACGGTTATCTTTTCATCAGGTGAAATCACATCAATGCACCAGATAACACGACTGAATAAAAAAAGATATAAAAACACCATTGCTGCACCCATAAGCAATCCTTTGCGTTTTAATATCTTTCGTATTTTAAAATATATACCTTTTTTTGCTACTATTTTTGTTCTGCACTGAAATTTTTTTGCCAGTCTTGCTATATCTTTATAATCGGAAGCAAGGCAAGTTGCTTTTATACCGAATTTTGTACTTTCCGCCGATGAAATATAAAATTCATTTTCCACAAGATGGTTCAGAAATTCACAGTACAAACCCGAAATAATTTCAAATTTTACCTTGCTGGGCATTATCGGGCCTCCTTTGTAAAAATCTCAATTTTCATTATTTCACCGCTAACCGTGGCATTATATTTATTGCATGCAGTTATGGTTATGTTATCGCCATAGATATATACTGTTTTATTGTATGTTTCAAGTGCAATCATTCTGCCGTTGTAATCAATTATCTTTTTAAAATTTTCCAAAGTTGTACAACCATTTATATCAATACTGATAGATGTCGGGCTGGCATCCTGAGAAACTGAATAAATATCCTTTATAATTTTTGATACAGGCTTTTTTTCTTTACAGGGTTTCAATTTCATAATACTTCACCTAAAAAAACTTTTTACAACATATATATTGAGATATGAGGTGATGTTATGCGGTATGAACAGACAAAAAAATATATACAGGTAATTTTTATCATTCTGGTAATGTATATTTATTTTAAAAATTCTCAGCTTATAGTAAGTTCTGTAAAAGATGGACTTTTGCTGTGTTACAATGTCGTAATACCTTCTTTATTTGTTTTTATGGTTATATGCAGCATTATCTCCAATCTCAGCTGCTGCGAACTTCTGGCACTCCCCTTTATGCCATATTTCCGCCTTATACATATAAACGACAAACGGGTAGCCGCCTATTGTATTCTTTCTGTCATGGGCGGCTTTGCCACAGGTGGAATAATGCTTGATAAGCTGGAAAAAGAATTTGATTGTGATAAAAACACTTTGGGGATACTGTCGATTATTATGACCGGCAACTCTCCGTCTTTTGTAATTCTGGCTGTCGGACTTCATTATCTGAGAAATATTTATATGGGAATTATTTTATATTTTTCCATTATAAGTTCGGCTTTTATAACTGCATTTATCCTATCTTTTATACACAAACCATACATCAAATATACATCAAAAAATCAATTAGTATCAACTAATATCATATTGTTTTCAATTAAAAAATCCACAACTTCCATTATAGATATCTGCGGTGTTGTAACACTGACATTCTGTATGTGTAAAGTATTTTCATTTTACACGGATAACAGCTTAATATTACTTGGTTTTTCCATATTTACTGAAGTAACATCCGCCTGCGAAATAATTTCAGAATATTTTGGAAACAATTTATATTTGTTATTACTAACTTTAGTTTTATTCACTGTAAGTGCATATCTGCAGGTAAAATCTATTGGCAACAATAATACATTAAGTTTTAAAATTTTATTTTTATCAAAAATTATACAGATTCCTTTATCTCTGATTACACTCCGCACATTGCTTAATCTATTTCCGCAGACAATAAAAGTATATGCCAGTGGGAACATCACAGTAAATCCCTATTGGAACAAACCTCAGATTTCCTTCTGCCTGGTTGTTATCATGCTTTGCTTTTCTCTTTTGTTAGATAAAAAAACTGAAGTATTTACTAATAAACAAAAATGATATATACTTTAACATAGAGGTGAAATTATGGGAATCTTTAAAACAACAAAACCATTGTTCGGAAACAGCATTGACCCTGCCTGTACATACTGTCAGTTCGGAAATCCTTCCAGCGATGAACATATGATTTTATGCAGTAAAAAAGGGGTAGTTTCTCCATACTATTCCTGTAATAAATTTTTATACTGCCCAACCAAACGCATTCCGAAACGAATGCCCAAACTTCCTGATTTTTCGCCCGAAGAATTTAAATTATAAAAATAAAATCTGTACTTTCCTGCATAGAAAAGTACAGATTTTTATTATTTTACCACACATACCATCGCACAGAAAAAGTGTAAAGATATATTATGTTCAATGATATACAGCAGATTGTCATAACAGTATCTGCTTTTTTATTGCATGTGACAACTGCAGCTGCAACCGGAAGTGCCGCAAAGCCAGCAAGATATCTCGGGGCACTGAGCAGCCATGTAGCCCCTATTGCTACAATAAAGTATGCAATAAACCATGCTGTATATCCCGGCCTGAGTTTTTTTACCGCAAATATCATCAGTACCAATGCTGAAAAAATCATCAGTACGTTAGGTGCCCACAGTCCTGCGATTATTTTGTAGTTTTCTCCCCAGTTACCTACTATAAGCTCTGTCTGATAACTGGCTGTATTAAAAAACCAACCCGGATTCTGACTCCAGTGCCTGCTCTGGTACTCCATAAACTTAAGAAAATCACCTGATACCATATAATTAATAACACAATACATCGCAAAACCTGTCGGTATCAACAGCACTGATATGCTATTTTTTATAATGTATGATTTTTTTAACAGCCTTGTATTGTTTCTGCAGATTTCATTTACCAATTCAAATATCAGCGGGACGATCAGTGTTATTCCCAAAGAGCGTGTAAAGGATGCATAGCCCCCGAAAAAACATCCCAAAACCCACTTTTTAGTCCGTATGCAGTATATGCATGATATGCTCATAAGCAGAAACAGACTCTCGCTCATCGGCCCCGCAAAGAAAAAAGAAGCTGGCATGATACAAAGATATTTTATTGCTCGCATTGCTTCACTGTGGGTAAAATCAAGTCTCATAAGTTTATATAACATACATCCTGATGTTGCATATGACAAAACAGAAACAATAAATCCCGCTTTGTAGTAATCATGTATTATAAACACAGCAGCCTTTATAAGCAAAGGATATCCGGGCAGGAACACCAGCTGAACCAATCTGTCCCACTCCCCTTCAGACAGATACCACTCCTTTGCAATATCCTGATAATGTCTGGCATCTGTTTCCATCCACACTGCAAGACTATCCGAAAAAGTTTGAGCATATCCTTTTGTGTATCTTATAAAAAATATCAAAAGCAAAGTGAATACACAGAAAACTGTAAGTGCCGAAAATATTTTTATATATGTATACCTTGGCACATCTGTTTCTTTGTTTAACTTTCCGTCACCATATTCATCAGCATTTCCCCAGAAATCCATCCATTTGGGAACAAATTTTATATATATCACCCATGCCAATGAAGCACTTGCAAATGCCGCCAGCCAGCCATACCACGTTATACTGCTTTTTGTAAAGCTCCAGTGAATAAACACTATTACGAGAATCGCTGTTCCCAATACAGCCAGGAACAGCGATATTTTTTTTGATAGTTCTTTTTCCATTATCAGCTCTTTTTAATCATATTTTTATAAAAATCCACCGCCAGCGGCAATGCACCTTTAAATATATTTTCGTTGAGTGCATGTATACTGCCGTACTGCTGTTTGTCAATATACAGAGGAGCAAAGCGGAGAGCATTAGGTGTCAGGTCTTTATAGAATTTTGCATCTGTACCGCCTGTCATTGTGTATGGGCAGATAGATACACCAGGATAAATCTCTTTTGCAACTTCTTCAACAAGATGGAAAGGCTGGCTGTCATAGCTGACCACAGGACAGGAACTGTCAGAGTAGATAACCTCTGTATCAATATCATATTTTTTAGCAATTTCAGAGATGATTTTTATGCTTTCATCCCTGTCCTGATGTGGAATATATCTCATATTGCCTGTCACATAAGCTTCCTGTGGCAGAACATTGTAGCCATCAGAACCTTTTGCCGTTGTAAAAGCAAGGGTTGTACGCACCATAGCACCTGCTGCTGAACTGATGGATGGCAGTAATTTAAGCAGAAGTTTTTCAAAAATCCAGAGGTTCGAGAATATAAGCTTCATTCCGAAATTCATATTCGGTGTCATTCTGCGGAACATTTCTCTTACCGTCGGGCTCATCTCGCTGCGGAAAGGATAGTTTTTTTCTACTTCACACATAAATTTACCCAAACGCACAAGCGGAGTGTTTTTAGTAGGTGCAGATGCGTGTCCGCCATTGCTCTTTGCAACAAACTTAACGTCACCATAACCTTTTTCAACCACACCAACCATGCCGTACATACCTTTAACGCCGCCTACAGGCTCTTCGAGAATCATGCCGCCTTCGTCCATAAGGTATGCAAGTTCAACGCCATTATCTTTAAGATACTGAACAGTAGCAGGTGCACCTTCGCCTGACCATTCCTCTGTACAGCTGGAAGCAATATATACGTCACATTCTGGTTCAAAACCTTCTGAAATAAGTTCTTCAACTGCACCAAGCATACAGCAGAGGCTTGCTTTTGTATCGACAGTACCTCTGCCCCATATTCTGCCTGTTTCGTCAATATCTCCCGAGAACGCTTCGTGCTCCCAGGTTCCGTTTGCCTCAACAACATCGTGATGGCTCATAAAAAGTACAGGCTTTGTTGTACCTTTACCCTGCCATTTAAAAAGAAGACTGCCGTTGAAAACCTGTTTTTCACATTTTTCGTGAATGTTTGGAAATAGTTTTTCCAGTTCTTCGTGGAAAGTATAAAACTTGTTTCTTTCCTGCTGGTCTCTGCAGGAAATTGTTTCAATCTTTACCATTCTGGAAAGTTTTTCACCGTATTCATCAGCACGGCTGCTTTTATCAAGGTTTATCTTTGCATTTACAGCTTCTGTTGGTTTTGCTGCAAGTGTACGCATAACAAGAACTACAGCAAGCAAAACAATAAAAGCCAGAACAATCAACAATATTTTCATAATTTACACCACCTTAAAGTTTGTCTTTTTTAAAGAGGATAAATCCGATAGCCAATGCCAGTGCACCGCTTGGGATGATAAGTACGCTTGTCTGATTAATCATCGATGGAACGAAGATGCACAATGCTGACATCAGTACCAGTGGGATAACTGCAATTTTAGGTGATTTTGCAAAATATTTAAGGCCCAAAGCACCAAACAAGGCAGGAACAACGTTGTTGAATGCAGGAAGAAGCATTTCGTTCTGAAGTACAGGCTGCAGAGGAACAAGAAGTACAACACCTACAACAATAACCAGCATTGTAACGATTGCACTTGTTGCAACGCTGATTGTGGAGATAATCTCGCTTTCGGCACTGCCGGACTCTGTACCTGCAATATCCTGTGCATTCATGGCACAAGGAATTTTCATATTTGTAACGTTACCTGTGATAAAGGAAAGATAACTGCCGCCTACGCCCAGCATTGGTGCATAAACCAGAAATTCCACCAGAGATACAGGAAGATAAATCATAGCCACCTTTATATAACCTGCAAGAAATCCTTTTCCGTCAGGTGATATTCCGTATATTGCACCAAAAACAAATGGTACAACCGTGAGAATAATCATAGTGGCAAGCATTGTAACTCTGCCCAGACGGTGCAGACCGTTATTGAACTGTTCAAGATATTTTTCTCTTTCTGTCATTGTCGGCACCTCCTTACAAAATCATACCAAAGCCAACTGCAGCAGCCATAGCTATAAGCATGCTTGCCGCCAGACTGAAGTTTTCAAGGCTTACTTTACCTTTTTTCTGAATCAGAAATTCGAATCCGGCCATAGCTATTGCCGCAACGATTGCAACAATCAGAGGCATAATATCCGAATCTGCCCTCGGCACCGCTTTACCGATATAAGAACCTATGTAAGCACCGCAGAGACCGACAAACATAGCTGTTGTTGCGTGTGCACCAAAACCCGGTTTGCCGCTTTTTTCCTTTTTAGGATTCTGACGGATTTTTTTGAGATATACTTTGAGGAAAAACAATGTATAAAACAATCCTCCCAGAATACCCACAGTCATAACCAGTGCTATTGTAACAAACGATTCAATATTCAATTCTGCAAGTCTTAAACCTGTAAGACCAACACTCTGTGCTGCAATCTCTGCAACATTAAGCTCATACTGCAATGAACCTATTACAGAAAGACGCAACCAGGAAAGTGGAACACCCAGTGTACCGCTGAGAGCAATTACACCCAGAAGAATACTGATGGATGGCAATAGTGTAAATGTTGCACTTGATGTAATGGTCTTTTTGAGCACAGCAGGATCCATGCCAATTTTAATCCCAGCTCTGTAGCACTTAATAAGAAACACAAAACACATTACTGTTATAAAAGCAAGCACCAGTGCAACAATAAGATAAAAGGATCCCGCATTTACCTGTGATAAGTAGTTATTCATAACTTTTCTCCCTGAAAAATTTATTATATTAACCCATAACTTTTACAGCACCTTCTGACCGGAGTGCAATAACCTTACAGCAGCCTTCGCCAAGAACTGTTTCCATATACTTTGCAAACTCTTCATATCTGTCCTTTGGAACAAAACACTGTATCGAACCTGCAAAGCCACCGCCCTGAAGTCTCCATGCACCACCGATATCCTGCAAAAAGCTCTGTGCCACAGAAAGTGCCACCGCCATAGGCTGCTGACGTGCATTTGACGAAACGTATGCATTCTGCAGATATTCATAGGATGAATGTCCGCTCTCGGTAATTTTCTGCAGGAACAGATCCTTATCAGCTGTTTCTGTTGCCCTGCATAAATCTTCAACCCTTTTGCATTCCATATAAAAATGCATACCGCGAAGAATCGCCCTGTCGCCAACCATGTCTCTGAGGAATGAGATATGATTTACCAGTGTAGCAAGGTCAAGTCTACGCAGGCTGTCTTTCCAGAAAATCTGTGAAATTTCTTTCATTTCCCTGGTAATACTTGCATATTCCTCGGTCAGGTCATCGTGACTTGCACGGGAATCCACCGTGCAGAGAACGAGCCCGAATGCATTCAGATCCAGCGGCAGTTCGCTCACTTTTGGATTTGTGCTGTCTTCAAGGTCAAGACATACTGTTCCCCCCACTGCGGAAACTGTCTGATCCATAACACCGCAAGGTTTGCCAAAATACTCATTTTCCGCTTTCTGGGAAATCTGTGCCAGTTCAACTGCTGTAAATTTATTATCGTTATATTCACCATTTATCGCTGCAGCAACTGCATTTTCAAAGGAAGCAGAAGAAGAGAGCCCACTGCCTTTAAGAACATTAGAAGTGATATACAAATCAAGACCTTCACATCTACCGCCCTCTTTTATGATAAACGCACAGATGCCTTTTACAAGCCCTTTTGTTGTGCCTTCGTCAGATATTACTGCACGGAGTTTCTCAAGGTTTACGCTTGGAATATCCTCATAACCATCAGAAACTATATTTACAACATTTTCACTGTTTTTTGAAGCTATACATACAGTGTCATCACTTATGGCGGCTGCGACAATAAGACCACAGTTATGGTCTGTATGATTGCCGCATATCTCTGTTCTGCCAGGGGCAGAATATATTGCAATTTCTCTGTCTGTGCCATATTTTTCTTCAAATTTTTCTATAGCAGATATATATCTCTGCTGATATCCGGCAATTTCGGCACTGCCTCCATATATTTTTTCAAAACAGCCGTCATATTCACCATTTTTTATCTTTTCTTTCAGAATTCCAGATAACATTATTCGCCCTTCCTTTCCGGCATATCTTATGTAAAATAAAACACATATTTATATATATAACATTTTTATTATATAATTTTATGGATTTTTGTTGATTTTTTGCTGTAAATAATTTAATATATATACTGTATATCAGTATATCAATTTTTTCATATATTAACAAGCATTTATTGAGGTGAACTTCATGTCCAACCCTTACAGACAATCCTACAAACAGAAACTGCTGGATAATGCGAGCCTTGCTATATTTAACTGCGGCCTGCAAAGCTGTAATCCAAACCATTCCTGGGGTCCGGGTATCCGCGACCATTTTCTTATTCACTTTGTAATTTCAGGCAAAGGCAGCTATATCTGCGGCGGTAAAACTTTCCATCTCAAGGCAGGCGATCTGTTTCTTATCAAACCATCTCAGGTCGTTTATTATGTTGCCGATCCTGCTGACCCCTGGGAATACTATTGGGTTGGTTTCAACGGCACAACCGCACAGAAGCTGGTTTCTCATCTTCCTTTCAAAGACAATACTCCTGTATATACTCCACAGGAGTTTGAAGAATACAAAAACTATCTGTATAAAATTTATACAAACAGCGGTAATACTATCAAACATTCAACTGCCATGATAGGATATCTGTACCTCTTCCTGTCCAGACTTATGGAGGAAAGTACAACCAATGTACAGCCACAAACTGCAACACAGTCCAACTATGTTATCGATGCTATCAAATATATTCAGTTCAACTATTCTTCTGATATCAGTGTTGATGATATAGCAAGTGCTGTTGGCATAAGCCGCAGTCATCTGTACCGTGTGTTCATTTCCAATCTTAATCAGTCCCCTATCGACTATCTTACCGAATACCGTATAAACGAAGCCTGCACACTTATCAAAAACACAAATCTGTCAATTTCGGAAATTGCTATCTCTGTAGGCTTTTTTGACCAGTTTTATTTCTCACGTGTATTCAAAAAAATTAAAAAAGTACCGCCAAGCAAGTATCTTCAGAGCTTGGAGGCTCAGGGAGATTTATGAGACGTTTAATTTCTGTTCTTCTTGTCTTTGCCCTTGTTTTTTCGGGCTGCAGCAAGGAAGAAGTTATAAGATACGATTTAGTTATATGTGACAATTCTCTTTCCGAAGTCAGCGAATTTCTGAACAGCTTTGAAAGCGAAACCTATATAGTTGAAACAGCGGATTTTGCATCTCTCAATGCTGATGAAATTCTTGCTGTTTACAGAGAAAATATAAAAAGTGTAAATTCTATAACAGTCTACAGCGAAAATATTTCAGATGAAACTGCAGCTGCGTTTATATCTTTTGCCGAAGACGCAAAAGTCCCTGTGATTTTTTCTATCGCCGATATGTCTGCAGAAGTTCTGGAAAGCTACGATAAAGCTTTTTCAATAAAAACAGATTATACTCACGCCGCTGAAATGGCTGCCGAAAAGATGACCGAATACTGGAAAAAGCATATAATTCTCGATAGTGACGATAACCTTATTTTCAAATTTGCTGTTGTAAAAGATGCCGAGCTTTCCGCTGATATGCAGGACTTTCTTGACACTCTTATAGCTGATATTGAACTTTATGGCATTCCGATGCAGTTAAGTGAAACTGTTATTTCAGATGATATTTCCTCCGCTGAAGAGCTGGAAGAACTTAAGCATGAAAATGAAGGCATTATTGTAATTTCCGACGGTATTCTGCCGCTTATCGCAGAATACTCTGCTGAAAATGACGGGGTAGAAATAATCACCGTAACAAACAATACCGAAAATGATTTTTCCGGAGATTTCACTGTTCTCAACTGCTTTGTTGACTATACACAGTATAAAAAAGCCGCCGATGAATTAGTAGACAACTACAACAACCGCGAATATCTGCTGAATGATATTTCGTTCCCATACATAGAAAAAGCCATATACATTCCTGCTACTGTTTAAAAAATGATTAAGAAAAACGATATTATAACCTTGGAAATAACCGACATATCCTCCGACGGCAACGGCGTTGGCAAATACGAAAACATTGCCGTTTTTGTACCTATGACCGCCGTAGGCGATGTGTGCAATGTTAAAATTTTAAAGGTTTTATCCTCTTACTGCTTTGGCAAGGTAGAAGAAATAATAACTCCATCATCTGACAGAATCGACAGCCTCTGCCCTAACTTTACAAAATGCGGCGGCTGTGATTTTCTGCATATCTCCTATGAAGCAGAAAAAAGAGCAAAAACAAATTTTGTGAAAAACTGTTTTGAAAGAATAGGCAAAATAAATACACCTGTAAACGATGCTTTGTCCTGTGATAAAATTCACCGCTATCGCAACAAGGCACAGTTCCCTGTGCGTAAAGATGAAAATTCCAAGGCGGTAACAGGTTTTTTTGCACAGCGTTCCCATCGTATTATTCCCTGCAACAACTGTCTTTTGCAGCCTGAATTGCTCAACGAAATTGCAGAGTATATTGTAAACCGTTTAAATCAACTTGGTATCAAAGCCTATGACGAAGAAAAGCTGACAGGCCTTATCCGACATATATATTTACGCTATGGTGAAGTGTCCGATCAGCTTATGGTCTGTCTTGTTTCCACAAAGAAAAAGGTGTGGAATATTGATATTCTGGTAAAAGACCTTGTAGAAAAATATCCCGCTGTCAAAACAGTTGTACTGAATATCAATGATAAAAACACAAATGTAATTCTGGGTGAAGAAAATGTTGTACTCTACGGCGACGGCAACATCAGTGATGTACTCTGCGGCGTAAAAATCACCCTCAGCCCACATTCCTTTTATCAGGTCAACCGCGAAGGTGCCCAGCAGCTCTATACTGTTGCCAAAAATGCCCTTAATCTTACAAAAGATGATATTCTACTTGACCTGTACTGCGGAGCAGGTACAATCGGTCTTTCTATGGCAAATGAAGTTAAAACACTGGTAGGTGTTGAAATTATCCCTGAAGCCATTGAAAATGCAAAGGAAAACGCAAAACAGAACGGCATAGATAATGCACGTTTTATCTGCTCTGATGCGGGACAGGCCGCACAGCTTCTGGTTAAAGAAGGCTTCCGCCCTACAGCTGTTGTTCTGGACCCGGCAAGAAAAGGCTGTGATGAAAACACCCTTAACGCTGTGCTGGAAATGACACCAAGCCGTATTGCAATGATAAGCTGCAATCCGTCCACAGCTGCAAGAGACTGTAAATATCTCGCAGAACATGGATACAATGTTGATTTTATCCAGCCTTTTGATATGTTCCCCCGCACAAAACACTGTGAATGTGTAGTAAAGCTTACAAAAAATAATTAACCCCGAAAGAATTTATTTATGAACAATAAAAACTATCTTATCGAAAACCATACCGATGTTTTTTCCATGATAAGCAGATACCGTTCGCAGATTATGGGATTTGCTGCTATATGGATTATCATATTTCATACATGGATTCATACATTCAGCACTATACCCGGTTTATCTTTTGCGGAAAAATTCATTGTAAGAGTAGGGTTTTGCGGCGTTGATATCTTCTTTTTTCTTTCCGGCATCGGCATGATATTTGCTATAGAAAAAAGCTCCGTTCCTATGTTTTATTACAGAAGAATAAAGCGTCTTGTTTTACCTTTTGTTTTGGTTGGCTTGCTGAAAATTTTCTTCAACGGCTGGTCCGTAACAAAGTTTTTGAAAGCAATAACAGGTTACAGTTTTTATTTTGAAAATATGTACACCCTGCTTTGGTTTGTACCTGCGGTTATAGCTTTCTATCTGCTGTTCCCTGTTTATTACAAACTGCTTAAAAACGTAAAAAATCCTGTTGTTTTTACCTTTATTGTGCTGGAGATCTGGCTTTTATTCTCTATTAAAGCAAATGGTATAATGAGAAGAGATCTCTTCGGATTTACAAACAGAATCCCTGTTTTTCTCCTGGGTGTACTTTTTGCTTATGTAAGCAAAAACAAAAAGATTATCTGGGACAGAAGCGTTGCTGCCTTGTCTGTTGTAACTCTGGCTCTTGGATCATATCTTGCATATCTTACAAATTTTGCTGATATGTTTTTGATTGTGGAATCCTCAAATTCTTTTTTGCCTAATCTGCTGATTACGCTTTCCATCTGTCCTCTGCTTGCTTTTATTTTCAGCAAGATTTCATGGCTTTGTAAATTTTTTGGATTTTTTGGTGCATTTACCTTAGAATTTTACTGCATACAGGAATGGCTTAATGGTCAGATAATGGATACTTTATGCTCTTATATACCCAACATAGCTGCAAATCTTGTTTTTATAGGTATAACTACTCTTATTGCATATATTATTTATAAAGCAAATATTATTATCTGGAAACAGGTTGACAAAATTGTTCTGAAAAACAACATTAATTAAAGTGGTATTTTTATGGAATGTATCGAAAGAATAAAACAGATGGAAGGGTATCTGGATATCTCCTCTGCGGCAGTGGAGGAACTTTCCTCCGCTCTGGAAAAATATATTGCTGTTCAGGATAAGCTGAAAGCTTTAGTGGATTATTATTCTTCTCCTCAATGGATGGAGGATTATGAGGCAGACGAAAAAGGACTTATCCCCTCAGATTTGAAGCGTGGTGTACTCAGTGAAGATGCTGTGTACAATCTGCTTTGTGACAACAAGGAACTTTTAGAGACAATTAAAACATTAATTACATCCAATTAGTCAGTGTTTTAACAAACACTGACTATATTTTGTGGTCAAGTAGAATTTTCGAACTAAATATTGTAATTATTTATAAAATATACACATTTACTGCAGATTGTTTTTATAGTATAATATGATTGTTTTATATTTCCCGAATTTAAATATTCCCGAGGTGAACAATGAATAATTTTAAAGTGTTAATTTCTTCCATTCTTGCAGGCTGTTGCATCGGCTTTGGCGGTGTAATTTATCTTATGAGCGAAAACAAGGTTATCGGCTCTATGTTCTTTGCAATCGGCCTTCTTACAATCTGCTCATACGGATTGCATCTTTACACAGGCAAAGTTTGCTATGTTTGTCAGAATGATAAAAAATTTGCTTTACAGATTCCGATTATATGGTTCGGTAACCTTATCGGCACAGGCATAATCGCTCTTATTTCAATGGCAACCCGCAACGGTGCAAAACTTGCAGCTGCTGCACAGGGACTTTGTGATGTCAAAATGGCTGACAGCTACATAAGCCTTTTCATGCTTGGTATATTCTGTAACATTATGATTTATATCTCTGTTGAAGGTTACGGCAAAATTCAGTATGAAATGGGCAAATACCTTTCCCTTTTCCTTGGTGTTATGGTATTTATTCTCAGCGGTTTTGAGCACAGTATTGCAGATATGTTCTACTTCTGGATGTGTATGAACTGGAGTGTTGAATCCGTTATCCGTCTTGTTGTAATCACCCTCGGCAATGCTGTTGGCGGTATTATCTTTGCGGAAGTTAAACGTTACGTTTGCACAAAATAAAATATTTCAGGTGATATAATGCAACTTACAATGCTTGGCACAGGCAGTGCCTCTGTAACAAATTGCTACAACACCTGTTTTGTTCTGTCCGGTAACAACGAACATTTTCTGATTGATGCAGGCGGCGGAAACCAGATTTTAAAGATACTGAATGATCAGAACATTGATATCACTGACCTTAATCATATATTTATAACCCATAGCCACACAGACCACATTTTAGGTGCTGTGTGGCTTGTGCGTATGATTGGTCAGGCTATCAACTACGACGGGTGCAGCAAACAATTTAATATCTACTGTCACGACGAAGCAGCAGAAGCTTTAAAAATTATCTGCTGTGCAACCTTGCCTGCCAGTGTGACAAAACATTTTGGCGGTCAGATAAAATTCCATATTCTCAATGATGGTGACAGATACACTATTATCGGAAACTCCATGGAGTTTTTCGATATAAAATCTGACAAAACAAAGCAGTTCGGCTTTATAATGACCACCATTAATAGCAAAAAAATAGTATGCTGCGGTGATGAACCTATGGCAGAAAGTATTTTTGACAAAGCTAAAGACTGTGACTGGCTTATGCACGAGGCCTTCTGCCTTTACAGCGAGCGTGACATATTCAAACCGTATCAGAAATTTCACAGCACGGTAAAAGATGCCTGCGAAACTGCAGAAAAACTTAAAGTAAAAAATCTTATTTTATACCATACAGAAGATACCCATCTTAAAAACCGCAAAGAATTATATTCTGCTGAAGGAAAACAATATTACCACGGCAACCTGTTTATCCCTGATGATGGTGAAAAGACAGAAATCTGATATTCATAACAGTCACAGAACAATGTGACTGTTATTTTTTTACATTTAATTTACACACAAAAACTCATTTAATTTGTGAAAAATGTCCTTTGAAAATCCCGAAAATTATCTGCTATAATTATCATATATCAACTATGAAAAAGGAGAAGTTTGCCATGGCAGATAAATTTGCTGTAAATGATTATGTTATATACGGAAAAAGTGGATTGTGTTTTGTAAAAGAAATCAAAAAGATGCGTATGGCAAATGGTCCATTGTCTGAATATTATGTTTTAAACTCTGCAACAGGCAATGCTGTCACAATATATGTTCCCCTCGATAATAAAAATCTTATGGCAAAAATGCGCAGACCTTTAACAAAAAATGAAATTGATGAAATTCTGTCTTCTTCCAAAGGTGAAAAAATTACATGGATAGACAATAACAATGAACGTGCAGACCGTTTTAAAGAAATTACCGATGGTGACAACTACAGAGACTGGCTGCTGCTTGCAAGCTGCTTGCATATGAAGAAAAAAGAAAAACTGGCTTCAAACAAGCATTTATCTGCCCGAGATGAAAACACCCTCAGACTGCTTGAAAAGCTTATTGAAGAGGAATTTTGTTTTTCATTAAACCTTGAAAGAAATCAGATAAGTGAATATATACAGAAAAAACTGGAAATCACTTGATATTAAAAAATCCGGAATGATACCATTCCGGATTTTTTAATTTACTGCTGACAATTTTTTCTCCATTGTGACGCACTTTTCAGAATTTTCTCTATTAAATAGCTTTTACCATTTGTATAAGCCACTCTGTTGTTTTGATATTTTTCGGCAAGATATTTTTTCAGATTTGAATATTCTATAGCTTTTTCGTTATGAGTATTCAGATAATCCCGCATATTTATATAATCATTCCAGGCTTTTTCTCCCCATATTACTACATGGATATAATGCGTATGTATATTATTTTCCATATCTCCGCAGATATATAAATGCTGTTCAGGATGGTCCTCTCTGCGGTAATAAATACCATTCTCTTTCAGAACTTTATTATGCCGCATAATATCATCAAAATCTCTTACCCCTACAGCTATATCTATAATCGGCTTGGCATAAATGCTTTTTATTGATGTGCTGCCGATATGCTGTATATCAACAGCATCATTGTCCAATATATTTTTTAACTTTGTTATGGTAATCTGTGCTGATATTCCCCATTCGATACTGTGCGGTTCCAGCAAAACAGTTCCCTTTAATAATCCTATCGACATGTATTCCTCAATTCACAATTTTAATAATCTAAACTAAATTATACCACCTACCTTTTATTAAAACAACAAAAACAGGTATCCCGGAATTAATCGGGATACCCTTTATTCTTTGTATTAAATTACAGTTTAAGGTTGCCAAGGCTTTCTTCGCCAACTTTATGGGCTTTCATGATGTTTGTGGAACCGGATACACCTACAGGAACACCAGCTGTGATGATAACCATATCGCCGTCTTTGAGGATTTTTTCCTTTTTAGCTGCTGCTGTAGAGATGTCGATAAGTTCGTCAGTACCTGTAACTGTAGCCATTATAACAGGCATTACACCCCAGGACAAAGCCATTTTACGGCATGTTCCTGCAGAGTCTGTACAGCCGATAATTGGAATGTTTGGACGGTATTTGGAGATGTTTCTTGCTGTAAAGCCGGATTTTGTAACTGTTACAATAGCTTTTGCGTCAAGGTTCATAGCTGTTACACAAGCTGCGTGTGCAACTGCGTCTGTTACAGAGATGTTATCGCCGTATGGACGGTTTTTAAGTTCGCCAACATAGTCGATGTTCATTTCTGTTTTTTCTGCGATTGCAGCCATTGTTTTTACAGCTTCCACAGGATGTTTGCCTGCTGCTGTTTCACCGGAAAGCATAATTGCAGATGTACCGTCGTAGATAGCGTTTGCAACGTCTGTAACTTCAGCTCTTGTCGGACGTGGATTTTCAATCATGGATTCCAGCATCTGTGTAGCTGTGATTGCAGGTTTGCCTGCTTC
This sequence comes from Oscillospiraceae bacterium, assembly GCA_015067145.1. Lineage (GTDB taxonomy): Bacteria > Bacillota > Clostridia > Oscillospirales > Ruminococcaceae > RGIG3102. The sequence goes on from SVNA01000007.1 coordinate 57,493, forward strand.
GTAACATTTTCTGATGATTTCTTTCTGAATTCTTGGGATTTCTGTAAAGTCAATTTCAACACCCATGTCACCACGAGCAACCATGATACCGTCAGCAACTTCGAGAATTTCATCAAGGTTTTCGATGCCTTCACCGTTTTCAAGTTTTGCGATAAGGCGGATATCTGTAGCATTGTGTTCTTCGAGAATTTTTCTTACTTCAAGAAGATCTGCTTTGCTTCTTGTAAAGGAACAGGCAATAAAGTCATAACCGTTTTCAATGCCAAAGATGATATCATTTCTGTCTCTTTCGCTTACAAACGGCATAGAGAGTTTTACATCCGGAAGGTTGATGGATTTGTTGTTGGAAAGCTTGCCGCTGTTGAGAACTGTAAGTTCAACTTCTGTACCTTCAACTTTATCTACCTTCATTTCGATAAGACCGTCAGCAAACAGCACTCTTGTGCCTTCTTTAACGTCTTTTGTGAAATCCTTGTATGTTACACCAACGATGTTTTCATCGCCTTCAACTTCTCTTGTTGTAAGGTGGAATTTATCGCCTTCTTTGAGTTCGATGCTTCCGTTTTTGAATTTGCATACACGGATTTCAGGACCTTTTGTATCCAGCAATGTTGCAACATAAAGTCCAAGCTCTGTACGAACAGCTCTTACCTTTTTAAGTCTTTCGAGATGTTCCTCATGTGTACCATGAGAGAAGTTGAAACGTGCAACATTCATACCTGCTTCCATAATCTGTTTAAGTACGCCAGGAGCATCTGTGGATGGACCCAATGTGCAGACAATTTTTGTTTTTCTCATATATATAATCTCTCCCTGATGATTGAAGTAATTTTTAATTCTGAAAAATATTATACTTATTAACAATTTGTTTCGCCATAGAAAATGGTTGCCTTTTTAAAAAAATATGCACTTTCCGACCATATTTTTTTAAATTTTATAATTTTTTCATACACTTACATACAATATATGGTATACTGAATATATAAATATTATATATTTTGCACAACTTATTTTAGATATATATTCTTTATTGGAGGCACTTTTATGAGTAAAAGAGTATTTCTTATAGTATTGGACAGTTTTGGCATAGGAAATATGCCTGATGCAGCAGATTTTGGTGATGAAGGCAGCGACACCTTGCTTTCTGTTTCAAAGAGTGATAAATTCAATCTTCCAAATATGGCAAAAATGGGGTTATTCAATATTGATGAGGTAACCTGCGGAACAAAAGCCGAACAAACAACTGCCAGCTTTGCAAGGGTTCGGGAAGCGTCCAACGGCAAGGACACAACCATAGGCCACTGGGAAATTGCAGGGGTGGAAAGTGACAAGCCTCTGCCTGTTTATCCTAATGGTTTTCCAGACGATGTGATTGAAAAGTACAAACAGCTTACCGGTAAAAACGTTATCTGCAACAAGCCGTATTCAGGTACGGTTGTTATCAACGAATTCGGTGAAGAACATATGCGTACAGGCGACCTGATTGTATATACATCTGCGGACAGTGTATTTCAGGTTGCAGCACATGAGGATATTGTCCCTGTGGAAGAACTGTACAGATACTGCCAGATTGCAAGGGATATGCTGATTGGTGAACACGCTGTGGGACGAATTATCGCAAGACCGTTTACGGGCAGCAAAAGAGGCGAATTTAAACGCACAATCAACCGACACGACTATTCCCTTAAACCACCAAAGAAAACTGTTCTGGACTATATAAAAGCCGCAGGCAAGAATGTTATAGGTGTCGGTAAAATCTATGATATTTTTGACGGCGAAGGTGTTACAGAAAAAATCAAAACCGGTACAAACGATATTGGTATGGCAGAAAGTCTGAAGCTTGCAGACCGTGATTTTGACGGGCTTTGCTTTATTAATCTTGTAGACTTCGACTCAGTTTACGGCCACAGAAACGATGTGGACGGATACGCCAATGCACTGAGCGAATTTGACCTGTGGCTGAATGATTTTCTGCCGAAACTGCGAAAGGATGATATACTTATCATCACTGCAGACCACGGCTGTGACCCTGGCACCCCATCCACCGACCATTCCAGAGAATGTGTGCCACTGCTGATTTACGGCGAAAATGTAAAGGAAAACAACAACCTTGGTACTTTCACCAGCTTTGCACATATCGGTGCAACAGTAGCTGATTATCTGGGTGTTGAATATGAGGCAGACGCCCCAAGCCTGCTGGACAAAATTATTAAGTAATAAAACCAAAAAGGTATCTTATCAGACCAATAAGATACCTTTTTTATTTATGATGTTGTATTATCTTTTTTTCTCTGGAAAAATTTCACAATCTCAACAACAGGTATTACACTTACTGCAAGAAGCATTGCAATTGCATATTCAGCGAGACTGATATGTTCAAAACCGAATGCATTGCTGAGGAACGGAATATAGAGAACTGCTGCTGTGAGAACAATGCCTGCAATCATAGAGCCAAGAAGATATTTATTCTGTTTTGACATTTTGAAAACGCTTTTGCGGCGACTTCTCATATTGTAGCTGTGAAAAACCTCCGCCATACTCATTGTGAGAAAAGCCATTGTCATACCATCGGAGCTGTTTGCAATTTCCCACACACCGCTTTCCATATAATGGCCAGTAAAATATGCAATAAGTGTAAGAACTGCAACCATAACACCCTGATAGATAACGTCAATACCAAGACCTTCGGCAAATATACCGCTGTTGCTTTTGCGAGGCGGTCTTGCCATAACATCGCCTTCAGCTTCTTCCATACCAAGTGCAAGAGCAGGCAGTGTATCTGTGATAAGGTTAATCCAAAGAATATGCACAGGTTTGAGCAGTACAAAACCCATAAGTGTTGCTGTAAAGATACTTATAACCTCGCTCATATTGGATGCAAGCAGGAACTGTATAGCTTTTCTGATATTGTCATAGATACGTCTGCCCTCTTCAACTGCACCGACGATTGTTGCAAAGTTATCATCTGCAAGCACCATATCCGCAACATTTTTTGTAACATCTGTGCCTGTAATACCCATAGCAACACCGATATCCGATGTTTTTATACTTGGAGCATCGTTTACACCGTCACCGGTCATTGCACATACATAACCTTTTTCTTTGAAGGTTTTAACAATTTTTGTCTTGTGCTGTGGCTGTACACGGGCATATACAGAATAGTTTTCTATGTTCTCATAGTAGAAATCATCATCAAGTTCATCCAGCTGACTGCCACTGAGAGCCTGACTTTCGTCTGACAGGATACCAAGCTGTTTTGCAATAGCAACTGCTGTATCCTTGTGATCACCTGTAATCATTACAGGACGGATGCCTGCACTGCGGCACTCTTTTATCGCTTCTACAACCTCAGGACGGACAGGGTCAATCATACCTGTAAGACCGATGAAAATCATATCCCTTTCAAGATTTTCAGGTGTCTGGTCCTGCGGTACTTCTGTATAAGTTTTATATGCTGCTGCAAGCACACGGAGAGCCTGGTCTGCAAACGCCTTGTTCTGCCCAAGGATTTCTTTGCGTTTTGCATCATCAAGTGCTTTAACTGTGCCGTTTACTGTATAGTGAGTACACCTTTTAAGGACTTCGTCAGGTGCACCTTTGGTATACTGTGTGATACCATCCTCCATATTGTGAACTGTACTCATCATTTTTCTGTTTGAATCAAACGGAGCTTCTGCCACACGAGGATATTTTTCATCCATAACAGTTTTGTTCAGACTGTTTGCAAAAGCAAAGTTAACAAGCGCTGCTTCGGTAGCTTCGCCCTCTGCTTCATCATTTTCAAGATGTGCATCGTTACAGAGGGCCATTGCTGTGGCAAGAAGTTCTGTTTCTCCTATATGGTCAACAACCGTCATCTTGTTCTGTGTAAGAGTACCTGTTTTGTCAGAACATATAATCTGAGCACAGCCTAAAGTTTCTACCGCTGTCAGCTGACGGATAACCGCGTTGCGTTTGGACATATTGGTAACACCTATACTGAGAACAAGTGTTACAACAGTTGCAAGACCTTCAGGAATAGCGGCAACCGCAAGGGATACCGCAACCATAAATGTTTCCAGCATTGCCTTGCCTTCAAAACTGCCGTTGCGGATAAGTGTAAATGCAAATATAAATGCACATATGCCCAGCACAACCACACTGAGAACCTTGCTTAACTGTGTAAGCTTTTTCTGCAGAGGTGTTTCTCCGTCTTTTGTCTGGATAAGTGCATCTGCAATTTTGCCCATTTCGGTATTCATACCGGTGCCTGTGATAACAGCTTTACCACGGCCGTAAGCGATTGTAGAACCCATATATACCATATTTTTTCTGTCACCAAGAGGAACATCCTTGCCGTCTTCAGTTTCCAGCACTTCATCTGTTTTGCTTACGGGAACACTCTCACCTGTGAGGGCTGCTTCTTCTGCTTTTATGGAAGCACATTCGATAATTCTTGCATCTGCCGGCACTGCATCCCCCGCTTCAAGGACAATAACGTCACCCGTAACAAGCTGTGTGGATTCCACAACAATCTGTTTGCCGTCACGGATAACCTTGCTGGTTGCAGCTGTCATTCTGCTGAGTGCTTCTATAGCCTTTTCTGCCTTGCTTTCCTGATAAACACCCATAACTGCGTTGAGAATTACAACAGCAAGAATGATAAATACATCGGTCAGGCTTTCGCCGCTGTAAAAGGCTGTCACAGCACTTACTGCTGCAGCTACAAGCAAAATTATAATCATCGGGTCTTTCAGCTGTGCTGCAAAACGCTGTCCTACTGTAATCTTTTCTGCCTCATCAAGCTTATTCGGACCGTTTTTTTCCAGAAACTGCTGAGCCTGAGCAGCAGATAACCCGTCCTGACTGCTGTTCAACTGAGCAAATACTTCACTTAATGTCTGATTGTAAAATTTCATAGTTTCCTCGCTTTCTCAGTATATGGGAACAAAAAAGACCCATATACAGTATTATTCTGTATATGAGTCTTGTTATTACTTCTAAGCCAGATTATTTTTACACAATCATGATGTTGACTTAAAACACACAGGCAAAATATCCTGTGCCCAACTACTCCCTCAATACTAATATGTTATTGAATTTTTGTGAGATTGTCAATATCAAATTGAGCTAAACATATTGAATTCACCAAGTGTTCACAAATTGATTTAAAAAATCAAAGTATATATGATAGCCAGCACCATTGCAGGCAAAGTATTTGCCAGCTTTATCTTTGTCATACCCAGCATATTTGTACCGATTGCCATAACTATTGCATATCCGACTGTACATATATTCATCATCATTGCATCGGTAACAAAAGGCTGGATAAATGTAGCCATCATTGAAATTGCACCCTGATAGATAAATATTGAAACTCCCGCAAAAGCAACGCCGATGCCAAGGGATGTGCTGAGGATAAAGGCTGTGATGGCGTCAATCATACTTTTTACTATAAGAACACTGCTGTCGCCGCTGATACCGTCTTTGAGAGAACCAAAAATTGCCATGGCTCCAACACAGAAAAGCAATGATGCTGTTACAAAGCCTTTTGCAAAACCATCTACACCTGCTTTATCCTCTATCTTTTTACCAAAAGCATTTAGTCTGTCTTCTATGCAGAGCAGTTCGCCTATTGCAACACCCAAAGCAAGACATACAAGCATCATAATCTCGCCGTTGGATTTTATCGCACCATCTTCTATTGTAAGTGCTGTGGAGAAAAAACCCAGCAAAGCAATCAGAAATACAGAAATACCAATCATATCCATAATAGGTTTTTCTATCTTTTCAGGTATTGCCTTTTTTATAAAACAGCCAAGAAAGCCTGCTGCCAATACTACGGTACTATTTATTATTGTGCCTGTCATATCTTATTACCATATTTTCCCTTTGCTTAAATTGTTTATGCTGGAAATGAGAGTAAAGTCTGAATATTGCTGATGCCACAGAAACGCCAACCGCTATGGCCCCCGCCACTGCAATAGTCTCCAGACCTTTTTCGATGAACATCTCTGTGTTGCCCTGAACACCGTATTCCATTGTGTAGTAGATACCGCCTCCCGGAACCATAGGCAGAACACCGATAACGAGAAATACCGTTGATGGTGCTTTTAAAATTCGGGACATAAACTCCGAAAACAGTGCCACTGTGATAGCAGCTATAAGGTTCTGCATAACAACCGAGCCTGACGGTGCAGATATAAGATATGCAAACCAGCCCAGTCCGCCGCCAAGAGCGGAAAAGAATATTACCTTTTTATCCTTTACGTTGAAAATACCGCAGAACACAAGGCTGGACAAAAAAGCCCAAAGACAAGGAAGCAGATAACCTTTTACAATAATCATAACCCACCTCCAAAGAATATAACGCTGCTCATCGCCAGGGCGATGCCCACAGCTATGGCAAGTGCGATAAGCAGAACCTCTGCAAGTTTTGTTGTACCGGTGATAACATCCCCTGCAATAATATCTCTCATAATATTTGTTATGGCAACACCGGGAACAAGAGACATGATTGCACCGATGATGATTTTATCGTAATGATGTGCAAGCCCGAGATTTACACAGATAATAGCTATATATGCTATAACCGCACTGGAAACCGCATTGCTGAAGAATATATTTGTCTTACCTTTGGACATAAATTCCAGACAGTATTTTGTAGACAGGCCGCAGACAAATGCTACAAGTGAGTCTCTTAAATCACCTTTCCAGAAAAGGCAGAAGAAAAAGGCTGTAAGTCCATAGGCCATAAGAGAAGTAAAAAAACTGTATGGTTTTTCGCTGCGTATCTGTTCTATTTCCTCCAGAACACTTTCGATGGATGGTGTATTCTGGCAGGCACGTCTGCTTAAATCGTTGAATTTTGAAAGTTTATCAAGATTAAGACTTGAACCTTTTACCCTTTCCACCTGTGTAAGAGGTTTTTCATCTTCATCTATTGTAACAATAATTGTTGCAGGAATTGCAAAAATCTGGGCATCAGAAATACCATAAGCTTCCAGAAAGAAGTTTATGGTTTCTTCAACTCTGTATATTTCACCGCCGTTTTCCAGGATATTTCGTCCCAGTTTGCAGGCCGCTTTTAAAACACGTTCTTTTGTGGCACTCATAGGTGTCCCCTTTTTTTAAGTATATACAATAAATTTAGCAAAAATATATGCTGTTGTCAATTTGGTTACAAATTAATTTCAATGATTTAAACAGTTGTTATTTTTACAGATAATATGTTATACTTTAAGAGTATAATTATATTTGGAGATTACAATTAATGGAAATTTTAAATAAAGATTTATACAATGAATATGAAAACTTCTGTCTCAACCACCCAAGAGGTGCTTTTCAGCAGAGTGTGAACTGGGCAAAAGTAAAGAAAGACTGGCTGCACGAGGTTGTTGTAAGCCGTGATGAAAACGGCAGTATCGTAGGCGGTGTTTCCATTCTTATAAGAAAAATCGGTCCTTTTGGCATGATGTATGCACCAAGAGGCCCTGTTTGCGATTATACAGATAAATCCGTTGTAAAAGACCTTATGAACGGTATTAAAGCTGTAGCAAAAAAACACAACGGCTATAAGTTCATCTGTGACCCGCTTGTGCTTGCAACCGACAGCGAAACAATACAGTTTTTTAAAGACTGCGGTTTTTCCATAAAGGAAAATGCAGGTTTTCACGACACAATCCAGCCAAGATACAACTATATGCTCAACTACATCAAGGGTATGAGCGAAGACGAACTTATTATGAAGTTCACATCAGGCACAAGATACTATATCCGTTTTGGTCCTAAAAACGGCGTTATATGCAAGGTTGGTCTTGAACATCTTGATGACTTTTATAAAATCTACGAAGAAACAGGCAAAAGAAAAAATTTCTCCATCCGTTCCAAAGCATATCTTGAAAGTATACTTGTAAACTTCCCTGAAAATGCAAAACTGTTTATGTGCTACTATAAGAACCCTGAAACAGAGGAGCTTACAGCACTCTGCGGCGGTTTATCCATACAGTATGCAGGCACAACAAGCCATGTTTACGGCTGTTCCACCAGCGAGATGCGAAAACTTAACCCGACATATATGATGCAGTGGGAAATGATGAAATGGGCACTGGACGGTGGATGCCACACCTATGATATGCAGGGTATTGCACTTGATGAAGAAACCGATGCAGAGCTTTACGGGGTATACCGTTTCAAGGCAAAATTCTACGGCGACGTTATCGAAACTGCAGGTGAATTTACCCTCACCTTCAACTCTTTTGCAGACAAGCTTATTGCTGTTGCTTTAAAAGTGAGAAGCAAACTGAGAGGTTAAGTTTATTTATCTTGAACTGATGACAATTTTTTGGTAAAATTGTTAATTATAATAAAAATCTGAAAGGAGCGTTATTGTGGACAAACGATTCTACATTTCCAGACTTATCGACTATCCATCTGTGAGAGGTCGAATGCGAATGCGCAATAGCGCTGACATATAGTTTTTAATTCAATCGGTATTTCAAAGAAAATTTATTAACGAGGTTTATATAAAATGAGCGAAAGAAAATCCTTTTACATCACAACTCCTATCTACTATCCGTCCGATAATCTTCATATCGGCCACAGCTACACAACAGTAGCATGCGACGCTTTGTCCCGCTATAAAAGACTGCAGGGCTATGACGTAATGTTCCTTACAGGTACAGACGAACACGGCCAGAAAATTCAGGACAAGGCTGCAGCTGCAGGCAAAACACCAAAACAGTATGTTGATGAAATTGTAGAAAACATCAAAGAACTGTGGAAACTTCTCGACGTTAAATACGACAGATTTATCAGAACAACCGACCATTATCACGAAGAAGCTATCCAGAAAATCTTCAGAATGCTTTATGACAAAGGCGACATCTACAAAGGTTTCTACGAAGGTCACTACTGCAAACCTTGTGAAACTTTCTGGACACAGAGTCAGCTTGTAGACGGCAAATGCCCTGACTGCGGCCGTGAAGTTTATCTTGCAAAAGAAGATGCTTACTTCTTCAAACTTTCCAACTATGCAGACAGACTGCTGAAACACTACGAAGAAAACCCAAGATTTATAGAGCCTGAAACACGTAAAAACGAGATGATCAGTTTTATCAAACAGGGCTTGCAGGACCTTTGCGTTTCCCGTACAACTGTTAAATGGGGTATCCCTGTTGACTTTGACCCTGACCATACAGTTTATGTTTGGGTTGATGCTCTCTCCAACTACATCACAGCATTGGGCAAATTCAACGATGAATACGACGACTACGAAAGATTCTGGCCTGCAACATGTCACATGGTAGGTAAAGAAATTCTCCGTTTCCACACAATCATCTGGCCTGCAATGCTTATGGCTCTTGATCTGGAACTTCCAAAACAGGTATTCGGTCACGGCTGGCTTCTCCTTGAAGGCGGTAAAATGAGTAAGAGTGTCGGCAACGTTGTTGACCCCGTTGTTCTCTGTGACAAATACGGTGTTGACGCTATCAGATACTTCCTGCTGCGTGAAATTCCATTCGGCAACGATGGCGTATATACAAATGAAGCATTGATGAACCGTATCAATGCTGACCTTGCAAACGACCTTGGCAACCTTGTAAGCCGCAGTGTTGCAATGATTGAAAAATACTTTGGCGGCACAATCCCTGCTGAAAGAGAAGCTGCAGAGGTTGACAAAGAACTTATCGCACTTTGTGAAGGTCTTGAAGCTAAAGCAACAGAATGCATGGACAACCTGCTTATCCCACAGGCTCTGCAGGAGATCTTCAAGGTTATTCAGAGAGCAAACAAATACATCGACGAAACAGCTCCTTGGGTACTTGCTAAAGACGAAGCAAACAAAGCCCGCCTTGCAACAGTAATGTACAACCTTGTTGAAGCACTGCGTTTTGCAAATACTCTTCTCCAGGCATTTCTGCCAACAACAGCAACAAAAATCAGTGCACAGCTTGGCTTTGCAGAAGATGATCTTAAATTTGAAAACCTTAAATTCGGTTACAAAACTGATGTAACAGTTAAAAAAGGTGATGTTATCTTCCCTCGTATCGATATTGCAAAAGAAATGAAACTGCTTGAAGAACAGGAAAAAGCAAAAGCTGAAGCTGCTGCAAAAGCTGCTGCACCTGCTGTTGAAGAAGAAAAGCCAGAGCCAAAGGCAGAAATCACAATCGATGACTTTATCAAAATCGATCTTGTAGTTGGTGAAATCCGCCATTGTGAAAGACTGCCAAAATCCGATAAACTTCTCAAATCCACAATCTTTGACGGCGAAAGAGAAAGAACAATCCTTTCTGGTATTGCACAGTGGTATACACCTGAAGATATGATTGGCAAAAAGGTTGTTATTGTTGCTAACCTTGCCCCAAGAAAAATGCGTGGTGTTATAAGCGAAGGTATGATTCTTGCTTCTGAAGCTGATGGCGATGTAAAAGTTGTATTTATCGACAAAGACGTTCCTGCAGGCAGCAGAATCGGCTAATAAATTTTAATATGCACTGCTCATATCCATATGGGCAGTGCATAATTTTAACATATATTTTTAAGAGAAAGTATTATGAAGAGATTACAATCAAACTTATATTTTATATTCTTTATATTGTTTATCCCCGCATTGTTTCTTGTTTCAGGTTTATTTTTGGGAAAATTTGCTGAATTTAAGAATATTCTCTATTTAGCTGCACTTGTCGCAGTATTTATTGCTGCTTTTATAGCCATAAACAAATCTGTTGACCGTTTTGGCGGCAAATTTTTTTATGGCGGTCTTATATGTTTAAGTATCGTTCTTTTGGGACTCCAGCTGGTGCACTGTCTCGGCAGTTATACCATTCCTCTCAAAGGCGATATGGAGGCTATGTATACTGCTGTAAAGGAAGCCGTAAGCTATGGTGAACTTACAGACAGTGTGCCTTACTTTCTGCGTCACTCGCACCAGATGTTTACAATGTTTTTCTACACTGTTGTAAACAGGATTTTTGTTATGCTTGGTTCCTCCGATGCTGTGAATATGACAGGTACAGTTGCTTTGAACTGCCTTATGACCACAACAGGCGGCATACTTCTCACCTTCGCTGTCAGACGTTTGTCTGACGAAAAATTTGCATTGTTTACAATGTTCCTTTTTGCAATGTGCAACAGCTACTGGGGCAGCAGTGCATATCTTTATTCCCATCCCCTTTCTGTATTCTTTCTCTGTCTTGCAATTTTCTGTTTTACTTTCTGCTGTACCGCAGAACACAAAATTGCAAAAGCTATCTGGCTCGTTGTATCAGGTATTGCATTTGCTTTATGCAAAAGCGTTGAAGGCATAACACTTATAGCCCTTATTGCTGCTTTGATTTATCTGTTCATCAGTGCTCCTTCATTTAAAAAATTCATATTCAGTGCTGTTGCTGTAGTTGCATCATTTACTGTGACAGTTGTTATGATTTCCACCGTTTACAATGTTTTGGGTATTATTGACACCACAAATCAGGAGCAGGAAGAAATACCTCTCACCCATTGGATTATGATGGGTTTCAGCGAAACCGGCACCTATCAGGAAGACGACTATCAGGCAACTGTAAACACACCCGGTAAAGATGCTAAACTGGCATTGCACAAAAAAGAACTTGCCAGACGCATTTCTGAACGCTCTCCTGATGAAATGACAAAGTTTCTTATTAGCAAACAGAAGATGGACTGGCTGGGCAAAACCTATGGTGAACCTGTGATTTTTGTTGACAACAGCTGCTGGAATTTCGCATACCGTTTTATTATGGTTATCACAATTTTGCTTTGCAGTGTTGTTTCCTTTATAAAAAAATGGAAAAACAAATCCTTTGATGTTGACTTTGCCGCTTTCAGCCGTATCTACATAATGGGTATTTTCCTGTTTTTCTTTATATGGGAATGCTACACAACCTATCTGTTCTCCTCTCTTCCTATGATAATCACCTGTGCGGTTTTGAGTATCTATGAAATAACCGCAAAAAAATCATGTTAAAAGGTAAACTTTATGAATAAGATTTTTGACAGTCACAGTCATTATAACAACAAGGCTTTTGACGAAGACTATAATCAGCTTATGCAGCATCTGAAAGACAATGGTGTTGGATATATTATGAACTGCGGCAGCAGTGTACAAGCAAGCCGCAAGGCTATGGAACAAAGCCACAGCAGCGATTTTATGTGCTTTTGTGCAGGTATCCACCCGCTTGATATTGAAGATGACATCTGTGACAAAGATTTTGCCGAGATTGAAAAGATGGCTGCAGACAGCAAATGCAAGGCTATCGGTGAAATCGGTCTCGATTATCACTATGATGATGCGGCAGCACCTGAAATACAAAAACAGGTATTTATCCGCCAGCTTGATATGGCAGTAAAACTGAACCTGCCTGTTATCATTCACATCCGTGAAGCTATGCAGGATTCACTTGAAATCCTAAAAAAATACGAAGGCAAACTCCGCGGGGTTATACACTGTTTCTCTGGCAGTGCAGAAAGTGCTAAAATTCTTGTAAAAATGGGATTCTATATAGGTTTCACAGGCGTTGTAACCTTTAAAAATGCCCGCAAGGCACTGGAAGCTATGAAGGTTGTGCCTTTTGATAAGCTTCTTATCGAAACCGACTGTCCGTATATGGCCCCGGAACCATACCGCGGCAAACGCTGTGATTCTTCTATGCTCCATCAGGTAGCACAGAAAATTGCAGATGAGCTTGGCAAAACCAAAGAAGATGTGCTCTGCCAGACATACGAAAATGCAGCAAGACTGTTCTGCATTGAGCAATAACGGATATTATAATTATATATTGATAGAATAAAACCACAGCACTGTTCTCTGCTGTGGTTTTTACAATTTCACGTTTACAATAAAGAATATTTATTATATAATATAATATTGGAAAAAGTATTTTGTATGGAGAAATATATGCAACAAAAGAAAAAAAGAGAACGCTGGATAAAAACAAGACATAAAATTATTACAGCTGTTTTAAAGCCATTTTTGGGCACATATACCAGATGGAAATTCGGTGTTGATGTCAAAAAGTTCACCGAACAGGGCGACAGGCAATATCTTATTGTGATGAATCATCAGACAAGTTTTGACCAGTTCTTTATCGCAATGGCCTTTGACGGACCCGTTTACTATATCGCTACCGAGGATATCTTCTCCCTTGGATGGCTGTCCAAACTGTTGGTATGGGCTGTTGCACCTATTCCTATCAAAAAGCAGACAACCGACCTTAAGGCTGTTAAAACCTGTCTGCGTGTTGCCAAGGAGGGTGGCACAATCGCCCTTGCACCTGAAGGCAACCGTACATATAGCGGACGCACTGTATACATAAAACCTTCCATTGCAAAGCTGGCAAAGACGCTGAGATTGCCTGTTGCAATCTTTCGCATTGAAGAAGGTTACGGTATTCAGCCTCGCTGGAGCAACACTGTGCGTAAAGGTAAAATGAAAGCCTATGTTTCCCGTGTTATTGAACCTGAAGAATATAAGGCTCTTTCCGATGAAGAATTTTTTGATATTCTTGAAAAAGAACTTTATGTTGATGAAAACGTGCTCAGCGGTACATTCACAGGCAATCACCTTGCTGAATATATGGAACGTGCAGTTCATGTTTGTCCTGACTGCGGTTTTGCAAAATTTGAAAGTCACGGTGATATTGTTGAATGTAAAAGCTGCGGCAAGCAGATAAGATATACCGCTACCAAAGAGATGGTTGGTGTAAACTGTGAGTTTCCGTTCCTTTTCTTCGGCCAGTGGTATGATTATCAGAGTGATTATATAAACGGCACAGATGTTACAAAACTCACTAAAGAGCCTATCTTTACCGATGTTGCAAATCTTTCCGAAGTTATTCTCTATGATAAAAAGCATACGATAAAAAATAATGTAAACATCAGCCTCTACGGCGACAGGGTTATAATCGGCGATATACTCACATGCCGCTTTGATGAAACTTCAACCATCACTGTTCTCGGCAAAAACAAGGCAAATATCTATTATAATGACAAAGTTTATCAGCTTAAGAGTGATGAACGCTTTAATGCTCTTAAATATGTACAAATATTCAACAGATATAAAAACATAAAGGAAGGTAATGAGGATGGAAAATTTTTGGGATTATAGTGTCTGGGGTTCCCTTAACCTTATAGCTTGCTTGTTGTTAAGCTTGCTGCTCGCAAATACTCTTAAAAGAAAAATCAAATTATTGCGTGCATCTCTTATACCCACTTCTGTTCTTGGCGGTGCAATTCTTCTTTCTATCAGCGGTTTTTACAAACTGTTTACAGGAAATGTATTTTTCGACACACTGTTCTTTGGCGGTAACGGTATGGCAACACTGGAAATTATTACATATCACTGCCTTGCCCTTGGTTTTATTGCATCCGCTTTCAAAACCTCCGACAACAAGATGACAAAACAGCGTGGTGCTGAAATTTTCAACACAGGAGTTACAACAGTTTCCACATATCTTATTCAGGGTATTTTTGGTCTTGGTGTTACAATAATCGCAGCTTTGTTTGTAAAGGAATTTTTTGTTGCTGCTGGTCTGCTGCTGCCTTTCGGTTATGGTCAGGGCACAGGTCAGGCTCTCAACTACGGCAACATCTACGAAACACAGTTTGGTTTTTCCGGCGGCAAAAGCTTCGGGCTTACTGTTGCTGCATTCGGCTTTATCTGTGCTGCTCTGGGCGGTGTTATTCATCTTAATATCCTCAAGAGAAAAGGTAAAATCAACTGGATTAACTCCGAAGAAGCTGCAAACGATACTCTCTCCAGTGAAGATATTCAGACTGAAAATGAAATCCCTATGCAGGGCAGTATCGATAAAATGACTATCCAGCTGGCATTTGTGCTTGTTGCATACCTTATCACCTATTTTCTTATGACAGCCCTTGGTGCTGTTATCCCTGGTATGAAGAGTGTTATATTCGGTTTCAACTTCCTGCTTGGTGTGCTTTCTGCAACAATTATGAAAACTGTCGTAAAGTGGCTTAGAAAAACCAAGCTTATGAACAGACAGTACCTCAACAACTTCCTTATGACCAGAACAAGCAACTTTTTCTTTGACATAATGATTGTTGCAGGTATTGCTGCTATCCGTCTTGGTATCTTCCAACATTATTGGGCAATACTTCTTATCATTGGCCTTGGCGGTGCACTTATCACCTACTTCTACCTTGCGTTTGTCTGCAGAAATCTGTTCCCTGAATATGAAAATGAACAGTTTGTTGCAATGTACGGCATGCTTACAGGTACAGCAAGTACGGGTGTAGTTCTGCTTAGAGAAATTGACGGTGAATTCAAAACACCTGTTGCAGACAATATTGTTTATCAGAACTTCCCTGCCATTATATTTGGTTTCCCGATTATGCTTCTTGCAACACTGGCACCTGTAAAACCATATCTTACATGGGGCATTCTGCTTGCATTCTTTGTTATTATGAATATTATTCTTTTCCGCAGCAAAATATTTAAATTTGGCAAAAATAAGAAAACAGCTAAAAATTAATAAAAAACAGACGGTGTCGGTTAACAAACCGATACCGTCCTTTTATTTGAATCAGAATATTATTTACAAATCTGGCAGACTGCAATATTCACAAAGCTGAATAAAAATATCGCTGTATCTGTTGAGAAGCATTTCCGATGAACTGCTACGCAGTATATTGTCATCATATACCATATGGTCCGGTATGGAAATCAGGTAGCTTACTCCCTCTGAAAACTCGGTCTGCAACAAAATTGTACCGCCTGCGTGTTTTATAGCCTGCTGAGCAATATACAGTCCTATCCCCATATTGCCGTTTTGTTCCCCATCGTCAAAAGGATTAACTGTGAAAAACGGGTTGAATATCTCCTGTGCAATATGCGGTTTGATGCCAATGGAGTTATCTCTGTAAACAAGCACACATCTTCCATTTTCTTTTTTCAGGGAAACATGAACCTGCACATTATCTCCCTGACGATAATCAAAGCTGTTCAGCAACAGGTTCAACAACGCCACTGTAAGAAGCATACTGTTACCTTCCACAAAACACCCTTCCTCTACATCCAGGTTAATTTTTAAATATCCCGGCAAAACTATTTTTGAACCGGAAAACACATTGTTTACTAGCTCTGAAAAACTGATTGTATTTTTTGTAAACTGATAGTTGCCCAAAAATTTTGCAGCCACAGATATATTATTGATACCTTTGAGGATAGCATAGGTATTTTTATATACCCCATGCAGATTTTCAATGGCTTTTTCTGTATTCTGGTTGTTTATATTGTTAACCAACATAGGTAAAGATGCAAAAATACCTGTTGCAGGCTCGCGGAACTGAATATTGATAAGATCTATATATTCAATCAGCTTTTCGTGCATCACATTATTGGTTATATCCTGTTTTTCTTTATCGCTCATATTAAATCTCTTCTTTTCGACAAAATCCGACAAATCTTACTGCTTTTTATTTTAGCCTATATTATTTCCTTTGTAAAGTATATTATATTGTATATGGTTTTTCTACAAATATTAGGATTTGTTACAGTTATATGTAATTTTGGGTTTTGTGCTTTACTAAACAGTGTTTTTATGATATCATTAATTTGTTAAAGAATTGAACAGACAATGGTTTAAAAGTACAAATTTAGGGTTTATATTTTAATCGGCAAAATATTGACTAAATGCTTTAAATTAGATATGATATACCCAGAAAGTTAATTTTTTAACAACTATAAATTAATCTAATATTACATTTTTAGGAGGCTATTATCATGGCAATTAAAATTGGTATTAACGGTTTCGGTCGTATCGGCCGTCTTGTTTTCAGAGCAGCAATGGCACAGCCAGAACTTTACGAAGTTGTAGGTATCAATGATATCGGCGTAACACCTGACTACGCAGCATATATGACAAAATACGACACAATCCACGGTCGTTTTAACGGTGAAGTTTCTTCTACAGAAACAGAACTCGTTGTTAACGGTCACAAAGTTCCATTCTTCGCTATCTCCAACCCAGCAGAACTTCCTTGGGGAGAACTTGGTGCAGAATATGTTGTAGAATCCACAGGCGTTTTCACAACAACAGAAAAATGTATGGCTCACATCGAAGCAGGTGCTAAAAAAGTTATCATCTCTGCTCCGGCAAAAGATAAAGAAACACCAACATTTGTTTGCGGCGTTAACCTTGAAAAATACACAAAAGATATGGTTGTTGTTTCCAACGCTTCCTGCACAACAAACTGTCTCGCTCCTTTGGCAAAAGTTATCAACGATGAATTCGGTATTGTTGAAGGTCTTATGACAACTGTTCATGCTACAACAGCTACACAGAAAACAGTTGACGGTCCATCCAAAAAAGACTGGAGAGGCGGACGTGCAGCAGCAGGCAACATCATTCCTTCTTCCACAGGTGCTGCTAAAGCTTGTGCTCTTGTTATCCCAGAACTCAAAGGCAAACTTACAGGTATGGCTTTCCGTGTTCCAACACTTGACGTTTCTGTAGTTGACCTTACAGTTAGACTTGCTAAACCAACAACATATGAAGAAATCTGTGCAGCTGTTAAAGCAGCAAGCGAAGGCAGCATGAAAGGTGTTCTCGGTTACTGTGACGAAGATGTTGTTTCTTCCGACTTCTACGGTGAAACACAGACTTCTGTATTTGATGCAAAAGCTGGTATCATGCTCAACGAACAGTTTGTTAAACTTGTTTCCTGGTACGACAATGAAATGGGTTACTCCTGCAAAATTCTTGAACTTATCAAACACATGGCAGAAGTTGATGCTCAGTAATTTGTATTACAGATTAATTATTAAAGCCTCGGAAAATTCCGAGGCTTTTTTATTTGCTTATTTATATTATAATTAACTGTTCTGCCGTATAATTATCATATATCTATTCTACGTTCTTTAACAAATCTTCAACTGATGTGTTATACAGCCTTGCAATAGCAATAAGATTTGATGTGCTGGGGTCTGATATGCCATTTTCCCATTTTGATACTGCCTGCCTGCTTACACCAAGTACTTCGGCAACGAATTCCTGTGTCATATTGCAGCTTATCCTGTGTTCTTTCAGTGTTTCGCCAAGCGATTTTTTTATATCTGATTTTTCTTTGCGGATATCTGAGGAATTTATGTATTTTTTAAGTGTCTTTACAACAAGAACAAACAAATATACAATCCCGCATAACGATATCAAACCTATCACAAAAACCAAAACTGTCGCAATCAATGTATTTGACATATTACCGTCTCCTTTACTGTTTTGTAATCAGATTTTATCACATAAGATGTATTGCCACCATCAACTATTACGCAACCTTTGGTTGCTGTACTATTATACGGATATAATTTAACTTACCAAGTCCTTTAATGTTTTATTATTTTCTACCAGTCTCACCATCATAAGTCCGATTACACCACAGCTTAAAAACTGGCCTGCACCTACACTTGTTGCCTGAGCCCAGAATATAACAGGGCTGAAGCTGCCGTTGTTTATGAAAACACAAAGTTCCCATCCAATTATAACAGCATTAAATATTATTGGTGGAACTACTGACAATATCGGCAGACCTTTTATCCTTACTTTTCTAAACAGATATGTGCATATCGCTGCAGCAAAGGTCGCAAAGGTGCCGAATATTATATCCAGAGAACCCAATATATTTGCACCTGTAAAAAATCCTATAAGATTTGTAATAAAGCAGCCCACTGTAACACCCGATATGTTATGAAAGCTGAACAGTGGCAGCAAAACAAGAGCTTCGCTTATTCTTATATTTACAGGGCCGTAAGAAATTGCGGAAAGACAAAGACTTAACACTGCATAAATAGCGGCAATCATAGCCTGTCTGGAAAGGTTATTTATCTTTTTTGATAATCTTTTACTCATTTTAAACTCCTTTTTGATATTTGCTGCAAGGAGCTTTTATTTAAACAAAATTAAAAGGTACGGTCAGCTGATAACCGTACCTCTGTTTGTTTAGTTAAAAGCTTTATATACTGGCGGGAGAAAAGCTTGAAGGCTCCCGCAGGATGATTATGAACGCTGATAAATTTATCATATCAGCTGTCATAAATCAATACTTATTCAACATTTTATTTGCCCAGATACAGCATACCGATACTGTGCGGACCTGCATTGATGGAAACTGCACTGCCAAGATGGCATACAAGTTTTGGAGGATAACCCATTGCTTCTGTACATGCGGCAACCAATTCATCCCTTGCGTCAATGTCTGCAGTATAGCCAACAACATAGTCAGCCGGGTCAGAATTTCTTTCTCTGAGTTTTGCCACAAGACCGGGAATAAGCAGCTTATCCCCTCTTGCTTTGAGCAGAACCTCTGTTGTGCCGTGCTTCATAAGAATTACAGGGCGAAGACCCATAAGTTCCCCTGCGAATGCAGCTGCTGCAGAAATTCTGCCAGATTTTTTCATAAATTTAAGTGAATATGTGCCAAGGAGAATTTCTGTTTTTTCAAAACGGTTTTCAAGAAACTCAATAATCTCGGCAGCTTTTGCTCCGTCCTCTATCATCTGGTCCGCAAGCATAATAGGATAACCATAACCTACAGAGTAACAGCGGCTGTCCAGAACAGTGATGTTAACATGACTGTTTGGATTTTCGTCATAAAACATCTGTCTTGCCATAACCGCTGCATCGTGTGTAGCAGATGCAGTTTTATTGATTGTTACATGAATAATATCTGTAACGCCCTGAGATGCTGTCTGACAGTATTTTTCGTAAAAATCTATCATTGTGATATGGGCTGTTGTAGGTATTTTCTCACATTTTTCAAGTTCTTCGTAGAACTCTTCCATTGTATAGTCTTTGCGTTCTTCACAGTCTTTGCCGTTAATGTTGATATGGAAATTCATAATTTCAACATTTTTCAGCTGTGCAGACAATGGAATATCACATGCTGAATCAGTAATAATTTTAATTGTCAAAAATATCACTCCCAATTATATTTTGTCAGATTTCCCTGGGTTTCAAACCCTTCGAAATCCCATTGCCTGAGAATTTCATAGGTGGCAATGGCTACTGTATTTGATAAATTCAAACTTCTGATATTGGAAAGCATAGGCATTCTGACACAGGTGTCAGGATTTTGATAGAGTATATCTTCATCTATCCCCTTATCTTCCCTGCCAAACACAATATATACATTATCAGTATAACATATATCTGTGTATTTTTTTTGTGCTTTTGTAGTAAAATAATAAAATTTTCCGTCTTTGTTTTTATCGAAAAAATCTTCTGTGCTGTCGTAATAGGTAATATCCAGTTTGTCCCAATAATCAAGCCCCGCACGTTTCAGATGTTTGTCGCTTACCACAAAGCCCATAGGTCCTACAAGATGAAGCCTTGCCCCTGTTGCAGCACAGGTTCTGGCAATATTCCCTGTATTCTGCGGTATCTGCGGCTGCAGCAAAACAATGTTTATAGTGTTCATATTTTCATCTTTCTTTTTAGTTAGCATACAATATAAAGTATAACTCAAATAAAAAAATATGTAAAGGGGTTTGGTATTTTTACATGCCGAAACATTGATGTTTCATCTGATAATATCAATATTTTAAAAGAAAACATCCATATACCAACATCAAATTTTCCGATGTCAGTATATGGAGTAATTTTAATCAAACAGATATTTCAGATTCTGTTCTATCTCAACACCAAAGCGTGTATCAACATTTTCATTTGTATAGGTATTTCTTACACAGATTTCAACAAAGCGGGAGGCTTTTTCCACCGATTTTTCAAGCGACATACCATTGAGCATATCTCCTATCATAGTGGCACAGAACAAATCTCCTGTGCCTGGAAAATGAACAGGAATATAGTTGATTTCAACCATAAAAGGGTTATCTTCTGTTTTTCCTATACCACAGCAGATAACTTTGCCATTTTCCAGCTTGATACCTGTAACTACAACAGAGCAGTTATATCTCTCTTTCAGCTCTGTAACTAGCTGTTCTGCCGCTTGCTGTGTAAAAATCTGTTTATTTATACTTTTATCAAGAAGTGCAAAAGCTTCTGTAGTATTTGGCGTGATGATATCACTGATGGCACAGAGAGTTTTAAAGCCTTCCATTATCTCATTTGTAACAGATGAGTAAATTCTGCCGTTATCTCCCATTACAGGGTCGCACACCTTCAAAGCCCGCGAATTTTCGCTGAACGCCTGCTGTACAAGTTTTATCTGAATTTCATCAGCCAGAAAACCCGAATATACACAATCAAATTTCACTCCGATACGGTTAAATTCTTTCAGGCTGTCAAAACAGAAGTCTGTCAGTTCCTGTCTTGCCACCGCTCCAAATCCGCCGTAATGACTGGACAAAACTGTTGTTGGCAACGGAACACACTGTATTCCCTGTACGCTTAAAACAGGCGAAATCACAGTCATACTGCATCTTCCGACACTGGACATATCATGAATACACAAAGCTATTTTTGCACCCATATTACGCTCCTCTGTACAAAACAAATATCATGTATATATTATCATATCCTGTGCAAACTATCAAATATAAGTTTCATATTATTCAGGAGTGTAAAGTTATGAAAAGTAATGTGATGAATATTGTGCGTTCTGCCATGATCGGCATGGCTGTGGGTACAGCTGTAACTGCTGCAGGTGCAATGTATCTCAAGGAAAACAGGCAGATAGCCGATGGCGTAGTGAAAAAAGCCAAAAACAGTAAAAAAATTATTACCCGTGCAGGTGAAAATGTAATAAAGGAAATCACAGATTAAATTATAAAATCAGGTACCGTGTTAATTGCAGGCGGTACCTGATTTTTAACATTTTATCTTTTTTCCACGAATATCATATATACAGGTGGTGATAATATGCTGAAGAAAACAAGCATAGGTTTTGTATACATTTCAATCGCAATTATATTTATATATTTTTTCAGCGGATATTTTATAATAGAGGAAGCTCCGTCGGAGTATGAGAGAAATATCTCAAAGCTTAAATACCAGCTTGGCTTTGAAGATATTTACTGCTATACCAATAGCCCCAATACCTTATCCGAAGCAAATGCACTCTCTTCCGGAAAAGAAAAAACAGTATATCTAACCTTTGATGACGGTCCCAGTGCAAGAACAGAAGAAATCCTTGATCTGTTGGATGCCTATGATATCAAGGCTACATTTTTTATCGTTTACAGCGATACAGAAAAATCCCGAGAGATTATAAGCCGTGCCTACAACAGCGGACATACCATTGGTGTGCACAGTACCAGTCATTCATATAAGGAAATATATAAAAGCGTAGACAGTTTTTTGTCCGATTTTGAGATATGCTTTGAATATCTGAAAGATATAACAGGAGATATTCCCAGTATTTTCCGTTTTCCCGGCGGAAGTGTGAACAACTATAACAAATCTGTGCGGAAAGATATTGCAGATGAACTTTTAAGAAGAGGATTTACATATTTTGACTGGAATGTAAGCGGTGAAGATGCCACTAAAAGCTATTCCGAAGAAAGTATATACAACAACGTTATGATGGGCTGCAAAGACAGAGCACATTCTGTTGTTCTTTTGCATGATTCCGCAAAAAAATCTGAAACTGTTGCTGCACTTAAGCGTATAATTCCCGATTTGCTGGAACAGGGATATGTTTTTAAAGCCCTGGACGAAAATGCTCAGTCAACTGTTTTCAGAATTGACTGATACGACAATAAAAGCTCAGATATTATGCACGATGCATAATATCTGAGCTTTTATTATCTGCAAATAATTGTAAATACTCTTTCAATCAATCCTCTTCACCTTTTAAATGGCTGAGAATTTTCTGCAGAGTATTGTAGAAATTCTGAGCTTCACCTGCACCAAGATTTATACAACAATCCAGACTCTGTGGGATTTCTGCCGCAGTTTCTCTAAGTTCAAGCCCCTGCTGAGTTGCTTCTACAAGGAGAACTCTTTCATCCTTGTCGTAGCGGTAACGTTTTACAAAACCTTTGGTTTCAAGGCTTTTAAGCACCGGTGTAAGTGTACCTGAATCGAGATAAAGCTTTTCGCCAAGCTCTTTAACATTGATTTTTTCTTCTTCCCAAAGAACCAACATTGTAATATACTGTGTATATGTAAGGTTCAAAGTTTCAAGATAATTTCTGTATATTTTTACAACTTCCTTTGCACATGCATACAGTGGAAAGCTTACCTGGTTTTCAAGTTTAAGAGCTTCGTAATTTTTTTCCATATGCCGTTATCTCCTTTGTATATAACAAAATCAAATTTTCTACTCCAATATGTTGTTATCCTATTTACAAGAGCTATAAAATAATCTTATTTTTATTAAATATATTATATCATTCAGTTAATTTATTTTCAATATTCGAATGTCACAAAAATCACAATCTTTTTTACAAAAGTGAAATTTGATAACACGCCAGTGATATGGTATAATATAAAATCATATTTTCAGGGAGTTTTTATGAAATACGCAATATTTGACTTTGACGGAACATTGGCAGATTCTATGATTATGTGGCGGAGTGTAGGAAAAAGTTTCCTCAGCCAGCAGGGTTATCCTCCTTTAAAATTCACAAAGCAATCCAGCAACGATACCTGGGAACACGATTTTCTCGCAGAAGTAAACAAACAGCTTGGACTTGATATAACATATGAATATTTCTTTAACTGGTTTTCTGAATATGTCAAAGAACAGTATTCAAATGTCATCCCGTTAAAAGATACTGCTTATAATTTTCTCGAAACGTTATACAATAATGGAGTGAAAATGTGTATCTGTTCTTCCACACACAGAGAGATGATGCAGCCCGCTATTGAAAGACTTAATCTTTCCCGCTTTTTTGAATTTACCTGCCACTGTAATGAATTTGGTAAGGAAAAAAATGACAGCAGCATTTTTATCCATTGTATGGAAAAACTTGGAGCCTGTTCCCCTGCGGAAGTATGTGTGTTTGAAGATGCTTTTTATGCCGCAAATACCGCCAGAAATGCCGGATTTTATACTGTGGGCATATATGATAGCACCGAACATAAAATTGACCAGATGAAAGAAATATGCCATCAGTACATAAATAACTACACTCAGTTTGACTTTGATAAGGTTAATTTTTAAGGAGTTTTTATGAAATATAAATATATTCTGTTTGATCTTGATGGTACGCTGACCGACCCTCAGGAAGGTATCTGCAGATGTATTAACCATGCATTAAGCTTTTATGGCATGGAAAAACCGCTTAAAGAGCTTACAAAATACATTGGGCCTCCCTTGCTTAACTCTTTTGCAGAACTTGTAGGAGAAGAAAATGCTGAAAATGCTATTATAAAATATCGTGAAAGATTTTCTTCCATTGGCCTGTATGAAAACAAAATATATCCGAATGTACAAGAAACTCTTGCTCATTTAAAAGAAAAAGGGTACATTCTTTGCACTGCCAGCAGCAAACCGCAGATTTATGTTGAAAAAATACTACAGTATTTTGATATTTCGCAGTATTTCACCATTATCGGCGGAGCTTCCCTTGATGGCAAAATCAGTGAAAAAAAAGATGTTATTCTTCTTGTTCTCAAACAGCTTAACGCGGACAAGCATACTGTTGTTATGGTTGGTGACACCCGCTTTGACCTTATTGGTGCAGAAGAGATGGGACTTGACGCAATAGGTGTTACATACGGGTTTGCATCAGAAGATGAACTGCAACAGTATCCGCATATTGCTTTAATTGATGATATATCAGAAATTACAGATATTTTAAAGGTGTGATAAATTGTTCAGCAAAAGAAAATCAGCATATATTATTCTTACCCTTGCCTTTATGGCTATATGCTCATTTACAGGTATATATGTTCTGTCTGCCCAAAGCCACGAAAACAATATTTATTCCTCATCGGAAAACGTATCCTCTGAAAGCATCTCAGCTTCCGAAGAAATTGTGCAGGCAGAGATAATATATTACGACAAAAGCTGGTATGACAATCAGATAATAAACTGCGGTGATATAATTTTACCGTACAACAACAGCAATCCTGCATATATTGCAGAAACTGTATTTGTTGGAGACTCCAATACGGAAGGGCTTGCTCTTTTTGAGCATCTTGCGTGGAGTAATGTTGTGGGAAAACATTCTATGCCTATACAGGGTGTTACAACAGACAATTATCAGCTTATCTCTGAAGATAACCCCGAAACTGAAGAAGATGAAAGCCAGTATATCACGGTGCTTCAGGTATTGGCTAATATACAGCCAAAAAGAATTATTATAAATTTCGGCACAAATAACGCAGGCAAGGATGCAGATGCAGATTATTTTGTATATATGTATTCCAATGTGCTGTCGCAGATAAAATCGGTTTGTCCGAACACGCAGATTGTTATAGCCTCTATTCTTCCCGTATGCTCTGAAAGGGACAACTATAATATACGTCAGGATACTATCGACAAGTTCAACATCGCATTGGCGGACCTTTGCAGAATAAACGGATACGGTTTTCTGAATTACAATGAGGTTTTTAAAGATTCAGAGACAGGCTATGGAAACACAGCTTACTTTTCCATCGACGGAATACATCTTAACGGAAACGGAAATCGACTTTTGCTTGATTATGCCGACAATCATCAGTATAATAAAAATAGGTAAAATATAAATTTTAACCCCTTTTTATATTGAGAAAGGAATTTAAATATGAACGTAACAGTATTAGGCTCCGGCAGATGGGGCACATTTCTGGCAGTATATCACTCTCGCAGAAACAATGTTAAACTGTGGGGTTTGACAGAAGCTCCTGATTTTCAGGAACTTATGTCCACAAGAAAAAATGCTTACCTTGAGCTGCCTGACAATCTCCAGCTTGAGCCTGACCTTGAAAAAGCACTTAACCATGCAGATTACATTGTAATTTCCATCAGTGCACAGCAGCTTCGCAATTTCTGCCAGCGTATCAATCAGTATGATGTTAACGGCAAAACTTTTATCCTTTGCATGAAAGGTATTGAGTCCGAAACAGGTAAACGCCTGACAACGATTGTTAAAGAAAACATCACACAGGATATCAATGTCTGTGTATGGGTTGGCCCTGGTCACGTGCAGGACTTTATGCGTGGTGTGCCTAACTGTATGGTTGTTGACAGCGACGATAAAGCTGTTATCAATGATGTTGTTGCCAAATTCTCCAGCGACCTTATCCGCCTTTATATCGGTGATGATATTATCGGTACAGAAATCGGTGCTGCAGCAAAAAATGTTGTTGGTATTGCTGCAGGTATGCTGGACGGTGCAGGGCTTAACAGCCTTAAAGGTGCACTTATGGCACGTGGTGCAAGAGAGGTTGCAAGACTTATTCATGCAATGGGCGGAAACGAGCTTTCTGCCTATGGCCTGTGCCACCTCGGTGACTATGAAGCTACCCTCTTCTCTCTCCACAGCCAGAACAGAAAATTTGGTGAAAGCTTTATCAAAAAAGAAGAATATACAAAACTTGCCGAAGGTGCTGCAACTGTAAAGGCACTTATGAAGCTGAGCGAAGAATACAATGTGGAAATGCCTATCTCCAAACTGGTTTATGATGTAATATATAACAATGTAAAACCATTGGATGCTATGGGTGCACTGTTTGAACGAGATGTAAAAACAGAATTTTCCAAAGAGTATTAATAGAAAAAATCCCTGCAGATTAATTTCTGCAGGGATAATTTTTTGTTCATCACAGTTTTTTATACACATAAATAATAAAATGAGCATTTACCATCAATTTTTCTGCTTTCAGCAACACCTCCTGTGCCTCTTTGGGACTGCGGTAAACATAAGGTGTCATTTTAAAAAGGTTATTTATATCTGTATTGTTATTAATATAAATTTCTTTTTCTGCCTTTACAGTTTCTATCAGTTCAAAACCATCATACTGCTCTTCTTTAAGCGGATTTTCATATGGCTTTTCGTACAGTGCTTCTTTAAGCTGCCACAGATGCTTTGGTGCAGGCACAACATAAAGGAATACTCCACCCTTTTTAAGCACACGGCTGAATTCTTTTAAACACAATGGTGAAAAACAGTTTATAAGTACATTTACACCGTTATCCTGTATTGGCAGGTGAAAGGACGAAGCCACCGCAAATCGCCCTTCTTTAAGACGTTTTGCTGCAATAGCTACTGCATCTTTGGAAATATCAATGCCTTTAATTTCGGCCTTTTTACCCTGCTGTGTAAGCTTCTCATACACACCTTGAGTATAATAGCCCTCTCCGCAGCCGCAGTCGAGAACCGAAACCTCTTTACCGGAATATTTATCACAGAGATTCTCCAGAGCTTCTTTCAGATGGCTGTAGTAACCCAATGACAAAAAGCTATTGCGTGCCACCACCATAAGCTTATCATCACCCGGTGCTGCAGAATGCTTTTTGTTTGCAGGCAGCAGATTTACATAGCCTTTTGCGGATATATCAAAACTGTGGCGGTTTTTACATATATATGACCTTTCTTTTATATTAAGCGGCTGTGAGCACACAGGACAGATAAAATTTGGCATAGTTTTTCTCCTGTAAAAATTCTATTATAAATAATACCATATTTTTATTATGCTTACAATCAAATTGAAAATATACAGTATTTACTGTATACTGAAAATATAATAATCCACGGAGGTAATTTATGTTCACAGATGTTAGAAGCAAAAAGGTGGTTTTTATTGCACATTGCATTTTAAACCAGAACTCCATTTCTGATGGCACAGCAGTTCACCCTGCTGCATTTAAGGATATTATAGATATATTTATAGAGAATGATATCGGCATTGTTCAGCTTCCCTGTCCTGAACTTTGCTGCCTTGGCCTTGACAGAGGCAATATTTATGGTGCGGACAGTCCTGTAACTGTGGAAAACACCCGTATACGCAGAGAGATGGAAAAAACAGAAACACAGACAAAACTGAAAACTCTTGTGGATTATACCATGCTGCAGATTGACGAATATATAAAACACGGGTTTGAAATAAAAGGCATTATAGGTGCAAACCGTTCACCAAACTGCGGGGTGGAAACCACCAGCGACAATGATGTGGAGATAAGCGGTATGGGTGTATTTATGGAAACACTCTATAAAGAAATCTCTGCCCGAAATCTGAAAATAAGAATGACCGGTATAAAAGGCAGTGATAATATTGCAGAAAAACTTAGGGATTTTATCTGATCATACAAACAAAACAATATAACCATACAAAAAAGCACGCTGGTTGGGTGGGGCTTCGTAAAACAGTTATTTTGAAAAATGCTTGAAAACGACTGTTTTCAAGGGACGGCGTGACTTCGGTCACGCCGTTTCCTTTTTTGCAAGTTCTTCCAAAGGGATAAAGCCGATGCCATCATATTCGATGTGGATCTTCTGTCTGCGCTTACCGCTGGACTTGTCGGGTGCTTCCACATAGATCGCCTTTATCAGCTCTCGCAGCATACACGGGTCGATCTCCTCGATGTCCACGTATTTGTCTGCCGTTCGGATGAACCTTTCAATATTTTCGTTCTGTCTTTCCTGTACTTCAATCTCCTGTCGCAGAGCGACAACCTCTGCTTCAAGTTGTTTCTGTTCCGCTTCGTAGTTCTGGCTCATCATCTCAAATCGCTCGTCATTCAGCTTGCCCCTTACGTTGTCCTCGTAGATTTTAACGAACAGCCTTTTCAGTTCAGCGATTCGGCGCTCGTTGCGTTCAAGCTGTTTACGGCCCGTCTGCAATTTTTCTGCCGACTCCATCTGGAGCTGTTGTTCCATCACGAAGATGAAATGCTGACGGTATCTGAGAATATACCCCATGACCAACTGAATGTGTTTCAGCACCATGCG
>SVNA01000026.1 GCA_015067145.1 Oscillospiraceae bacterium
TGGGAATGGAACTTCTACTGTCCATTTGCCATCGTTAGCTTCGTGTTTGATAAAGCTGCCTTCAATACCGATTCTTTCGCAGATACCTTTGCAGATAACGCTTTCATCTTCCATGTTGATAAGCTGATATTTAAGGGAGCTGGAACCACAGTTGATTACCAAAATTTTCATTTTAATCAATCCTCCAATTAAAAATGGTGTTTATTTTATAGTTCTTTTATTATATAATATATTTGTATATTTTTCAAGGCAAAAGGAGCTATTTATGCCAAAAACAGTTGGAATTGTTACAGAGTACAACCCTTTCCACATGGGGCATCTGTATCAGATTGAACAATTACATAATATGGGCTTTGACAAAATTGCCGTTGCCATGAGCGGAACCTGTGTTCAGCGAGGAGAGATAAGCCTTTTATCCAAATTCTGCCGTGCAGAATATGCAGTGGACTGCGGTGTGAATCTAGTGTGCGAAATTCCTTTTCCTTACAGCAGCTTTTCCGCCGAAGGCTTTGCAAAAAGCGGTGTGCATATCCTTAAAAATCTGGGGGTTGATGCCATCAGCTTTGGCAGCGAAAGTGCAGATTTGCCTCTGCTGTGCAGTATTGCAGACTATCTGCTGACGGAAGATTGTGAAACGACCCTGAAAAAATATTTAAAAGAAGGAATCTCATTTGCACAGGCAAGAGAAAGGGCAATTCTTGATAAATTTCCCCTTTCCAGAGAGGTTATCTCTGCAAGCAATGATATTCTTGCCCTTGAGTATATAAAAGAGTGCCGAAAACTGGGCTGGGATGTGGAGTTTGTGCCTGTCAAAAGACATGGGGCAGATTATAATGATTTGTCAGCCAAAGACGGCTTTGCCTCTGCCAGCGGTATAAGACAGCGGGTAGCAGAATATCGTTTTGAACAGGCTGCAGATTTTGTACCTGAAGGTATAAGACAGCATTTTACAAACCGTCTTGAACAGGGAGACTACTTTATATCCGACACTGCCTTTGAAAAAACTGTTCTGTATGCCCTTAAAAAACTGAAGACCGAAGATTTTGCAAAAATTCCCGACTGCAATACAGAGCTTTGCAATGCCTTTGAAAATGCGGCCTCGGTATCCAGAAATATGGAACAGCTTTTCAGCAATCTGCCTACCAAGCAGTACACAAGAACAAGGCTTAAACGCATTATGCTGTTTGCCCTGCTGGATATTGATAATTCCCTGCCTGCCCTGCCGCCTTTTATACGCATTCTTGCTATGGATAAAAAAGGTGAGGAAATTGTAAAAAAAGCAAGTGAAATATCTGCTGTTCCAATCAGTCATTCCTACAGAATTCTGCAGGATAAAAACGACGATTGCAGAAAGGTGATCCGAAAAGAAAGCCTTGCCACAGATTTACAAAGTATGTTTTTCAAATTTCCTGCCGACAGCAGAAGCGATTATACAACAAAACTGTACAAAAAATAATACAAATTGTAATATTATACCCCAAAATAACAAAAGCGATGTTTTTTTACAAAAACATCGCTTTTCTTTTTTTATTCTTCTTTTTCAATTACAGGCGGTTTGATAACACTGCCGTAAACCCGGTTAGCAATACCGCTGAGGGTTTTGATGGATTTGATGCTTAAATTTTCAAACTGCTGGATATCCACATAGAACACCCTGCCGTTTGCTACAGCATCTGTTTCTCCAAGACCCATTTCTGCCAGCTGTTCTTCGCTGATTTTATCCGATACAATAAGCACTTCGGGATTTGTTGCCACAACAGCTTCTATACTTTCTGCCATATAGTTTTTGCCGAAATCCTTTACATCAAAGAAATATTCCAGCAATTCGCCTTCCATTGTATCAGGTGTTGCAACCATACCGTATATACTGAACAGCATCACAGCATTTAGCTTGTTCTGCCCATCAAGTGCCAAAGTATAAAGGTTTAGTTTTTCCGATATATCTGCTGCAACCCTTTCGCTTTCAAAGGTGGCGATATCTGCCCCATGGGTTATTGCCGTCACGCTTCGGTATATCTCTTTGAGGCCATCAAGGTTTTCGGGATAACCGAGTTCAAAAACTGTTATACCATTTTCTTCAATCTCTGCTTTGTCGGATTCGGAAAGAGGTGTCTGAACAATGAGACAGTCCGGTTTGAGCTGAATTATCTTGTCCACATCAGGAATAAGCGGTGTTCCCACCGTCATAAGCTCATCATTTCCACGTTTGTTGCAGTAATCGCTGACCGCCACAAGGGCATCCTGGCTTGGGGAGGAGAGAATAACCTCTGTAGCCAGCGGAGAAAGGCTGATAATTTCGTTCATCTCTACTTCCACCGTTCTGCCGAAAACTGTGGCAGGGAAAGTTACTGGGATAGGCTCGGTTTTGGAAAACAATGATTTTATACCGCTGAAAAGCGGTTTCTTTTTCTTCTTTGGTTTTTCCGCATTTTCCTCTGTGCCGTCTTCTTTTTCTGTTGAAGAAATCTCCTCATTTTCTTCTGATGGAAATTCCTCCTGCTGTGAAGATGAAATGCTTTCGGTTTCAGATGATGGAGTGTCATCTCTGAACACGCTGGTCAGGGTGACAATCGCCGCCGCAATCAGAATTATTACAAGCAGAACAGCACAGATAAGCATCTGCTGCTTTCTGCGTTTTTTCCTGAGCTGTTTTCTTTTTTCTGTCTGTGGAGAAACGTATTTCATCTTTCAACCTGCAAAAAATATTTTATTGTGACAATAATACCACAAAAATGTGTAAACATCATAAAAACTGCGAACAGTTTTTATCCGGAAGTACAGTCAACAGAAAGGCTGTACCCCCGTTCTATTAATTTATACTCTGGATTGTAACACCTGTGTAGTAGTGGGTGAGAATCTGTTTATAGCTCCAGCCCTCGTTCTGTGCATAAAGCTGTGCACCCCACTGGCTCATACCTGCACCGTGTCCGTAACCGTAGGTGGTAAAGGTAAATTCCTCATCATCTGCATCGTAATCGATATCAAATGCTGCCGAACGCATACCTTTGCCCTTGAGAATATCTTCTCGCATTTTGCGGCCTGTGATGGTTTTGCCGTTGTATTTTGTCTGACCGCAGATTTTCATCTCGTTTACATAGCCACCGCTGGTGTAGTTAACAATTTCAAACCAGTCTTCAGGATCTCCGCTTGGGTCAATACCGATATCTTCAATAATATCCTCCATATCGTCCAGAGAAATCTTCACCTTGCCTTCATATCCGTTGGCAAGATGGTCGTACTTGCTTTCCACCGATACAAGATGGCTGTAATGTCCGCCCCATACCTCTGCCGAGGAGTTTGTCCTGCCTGCGGAAGATGCAAAATACGGTGTGTATACTGCCTTGCCGTTGATGGTCATAATCTTGTCAGCAACCTGGTCCACCGCTGCAACAACCGTTGCATAAGGTGTTTCTCTGCCCGAAACTGCAGGTGCACTGTTACCGCTGGCATACTGATATCTGAGATATGTATGTGTTGCAACCGCCTGTGCCTTGAGAGCCTCGGCATTCCAGGAACCTGTCATCTCTTTTGAT
Organism: Oscillospiraceae bacterium; assembly: GCA_015067145.1. Taxonomy (GTDB): domain Bacteria; phylum Bacillota; class Clostridia; order Oscillospirales; family Ruminococcaceae; genus RGIG3102. The sequence continues at coordinate 3,534 of SVNA01000026.1, forward strand.
ACAATCTTTGCAAGTATCTCATTTGCAGGACCTGTAACCACTTTGCCGTCCATTGTTACTGTAAGGGTATAGCCTGACGATGGTTTTTCTGTAGGCTTTGGAGTAGGCTCTGCAGTTGGTACCGGAGTTGGTTTTGGTGTGGGTTCCGGAGTTGGTTTTGCTGTTGGTGAAGGTGTAGGTTTAGCTGTTGGTGTTGGCTGTGCTGTAGCCGTTGGTGTTACCGCAGGAGTTTCTGTCGGTTCAACAGTAGGACTTACCGATGGCGAAACAGTTGGTTCTGCTGTAGGTTCAGCAGAAGGAGTCGGTGTCGGTTCACCGTTTTCGGCTTCACTGCTGCTTTCATCTTCACTGTCAAATGTAGATTCAGGTTTTGGTGTCGGTTTCTGCACCACAACACCGCCAGTGTCGTTTTTGGCGAAATAAACTGTTATATTCCCGTTTTTGTCCTGTTTTTTCAATGCGATAAGTTCATCAAATTCTGTGATGTCGCTTGTTTCAAATTTTACAGCGGAGTCTTTTATGACCTCCTTTGCAACATCAATGCTGTCGCTCATCTTCATAAGGCCGTCAAACTGCTGCTGTGTGTATGTAACCACCGCATATACAAAATATTCACGGTAGCTGTTGTTGGTATCAAAAACTGTCAGCTGAATATCACCTGTGATATCAGCTGTTTCTGTGTAGAGTACATCATCGTCAAAACCTGCGTAGGTTTTCATTGTCGCAATAGAAGAATCCTCATACACCGTGCCTGCATCCTTTTCGCTCTGACGGCGGGAAGCAACAGCAAATTCTTCCTTTGTGGTTTTAACGGTTATCCAGCCCTTTAATCTGCGGTTTTGAGCCCAAGAGCCGGATATCATGTCAGAAGTTTCCTGCTCAAAACCTTTTTGAAAAAAATCTGTATTCTGTCTTTCTGCAATAACACTTGCCACTGTCTGTGTGGAAAAAATATCCTTTAAAACAGGAACAGCAGATATATCCATTCCGTTTTTATACCACAGCCAGCCAAAGGCCAGCACTGCCGCAAGCAGCAGAAGAAGTATAAAGGTGAGTATCGCTTTGCCCACACCGCCTTTTTTCTTTTTGGCTTTTGACTGTTCCATAATTTCAGCATCCGCCACAGGGATACCGCACATAACACGACGCAACAAATCCAGGGCATACTGGCTTGCAAGATTTATTATTGTCTCTCGCTTGCCGCCGAAATGGTGTTTTACAACGTATGTTTTGTCCGCTGTTGCAACAGCAATGTAAACAAGGCCTACATCCTTGCCGTCAGGGCCTGCATAGCCTGTAGTGGAAACGCCGTAGTCGCTCTCTGCTTTAAGACGTACATTCTGTGCCATCTGTGCTGCAACCAGACTGCTTACCTCAGTATATTCCTCGACAGTGTCCTGATTTACATCCAGAAGTTCCACCTTCTGTCTGTTGGAATAGGTGCATACCCCCAGTTCAAACACCTGTGATGCCCCTGCAACACTGGTGATACGGCTTGCGATTTTGCCGCCTGTACAGCTTTCTGCCACTGCCACAGACTGCATTGTGCGTTTGAGTGTGTTTACAATAACCGTCTCGGCATTGTCAACATCCACACCGTAGATATATTCACCGATTTCAGCTTCCAGTGCTCTGTACTGCTCGTCCAGCATTTCGTTTGCTTCTTTTTCTTCCAGTGCCTTTGCAGTAAGGCGGATTGTAACCTCTCCGTCTCCTTTGGCGTAGAGTGCTGCTGTAGGATTTTCGCTTTCAAGGAAGTGTGCAATCTTTGTTTCCAGCATACTTTCGCCGATGCACATGGTCTTTACATAGCGGGATTTGATAACCCCTTTTACAAGACGGCTGAGTATTGGCATAACCTGGTTCGCCATCATCGGTTCCAGCTCTCTTGGCGGGCCGGGCAGCAGTACTGCCAGCTTTTCTCCGTCGATGAACATTATACCAGGAGCTGTGCCATTGTCATTTGGCAGATATCTGCCCCGCTTTGGGACATAAGCCTGTTTTTTGTTGTTGTCGGTCATAATGCGGTTCATCTTTTCAAAATGGATACGGATTTTCTCCTCCACTTCTTCATTATGAACCAGCTCATCGTTATAAACTGCTGCAACGGTCTGTTTTGTCAGGTCGTCATCGGTTGGGCCAAGACCTCCCGAAAAAATAACGATATCGCTTCTTTCCTTGGCTATCCTTACTGCCTGTTCCAGACGCTCCCTGTTGTCGCCCACAACCTGCTGGTTATAGACGCCGATGCCAAGCTCTGACAATGCACGGGAAAGGTACTGAGCATTGGTGTTAAGGATATCCCCCAGCAAAAGCTCGGTGCCTACGCATATAATCTCTGCTCGCAAGGTTTTCACCCTTTCTTTAAAGTTCTTGTGACAGATATTTCTGTCGGTTTATATCATCAGATATTTTCCGGTGTTTTTTTAAATATTTACAAAAACCTTTTCGGTTTCTGCCATAGCTTCCATCTCCAGCTTTGTGAGAACTTCCATATTCATCTTTTCTTCTGCTTCAAGGATTTCTTCAAGGCTTGGCTTTGTTTTTGGATGGCTTGGTGTAAAGATTGTGCAACAGTCCTCGTAAGGCAGGATTGATGTTTCGAATGTGTCAATCTTTCTTGCGATTTCTGTGATTTCGTTCTTGTCCATACCGATTACAGGACGGAGGATTGGCATTTCCACAGACAGGTCTGTGGCACGGATTGCACGCAGTGTCTGGCTAGCAACCTGTGCAAGACTTTCGCCTGTGATGATTGCCTCTGCTCCTTCGCTCTCGGCAATCTTTTCGGTAATTCTCATCATACTGCGGCGCATAAGCACTGTGAACAGTTCCGGCACGCCGTTGTCACGGATATATTCCTGCGGAACTGTGAAAGGCACGATGTGGAGGTTTATATCCCCTGTGTATTCCTTCATCTTTTCGCAGAGTGTGATAACCTTCTGTCTTGCACGTTCGCTTGTGTATGGAGGGGATGCAAAGTGTACAGCCATAATCTTCATGCCGCGTTTTGCCATCATGTATGCTGCAACAGGGCTGTCAATACCGCCTGAGAGCATGAGTGCACCTTTGCCGGATGTGGATACAGGCATACCGCCTGCCCCCTGTTCCTTGCCACCGTGAATATATGCACCGTAGTCACGGATTTCCACCATCACATTAACTTCCGGATTGTTTACATCAACCTTGAGGTGATGGTATTTGCTGAGAATTCTGCCGCCAAGCTCGCGGGAGATTTCAGGAGATGTCATAGCAAATTTTTTGTCACTGCGTTTTGCACTTACCTTGAATGTCTTTGCGTTTTTGAGTGTTTCGCCAAGGTATTCAACCGCTGTTTTTGCGATAACTTCAAAGTCCTTTTCCACAACAGCAGCTTTGCTTACTGCAGCGATGCCGAAAATCTTTTTAACCTTGTCAAAGGCTGTGTCGATGTCGCAGTCGTCGTTTTCAGGCTCGATGTAGAATGTGCTCTGTGCCTTGTAGTATTTGAACTGACCGCAGTTACGCAGTCTTCTTCTGATTGTTTTCATAAGCTGTGCTTCAAAGGTATTTTTGTTGAGACCTTTGAGGGCCATTTCGCCAAGATAGCAGATTATAAGTTCTCTCATTATTTTTTCACCTTCTGTAATTTTTCTGCAGCTTTTTCCAAAGCGGCAATAAATGTGTCAATATCTTCTGATGTTGTGTGTATGCCGAAGCTTACACGGATGGAGCTGTCGATGCGTTTTGCGTCAACCCCCATGGCACTGAGGGTGTGGCTTGCAGCACCTTTGGAACAGGCAGAGCCTGAGGAGATGTAAATTTCGTCAGCTTCCAGAAAATGCAGCAGAGTTTCGCTGCGGTAGTTCATAAAGGAAAAGTTCACTGTGTATGGCATTGCGTTTTCGGGGCTGTTGATAACCACATTGTCAAATTTTGCAAGACCGTTTACAAGCTGTTCTTTAAGCTGTGCATAGTGATTGAAATTTTTCTTTATATTCGGATAGAGCAGTTCGCAGGCTTTTGCAAGTCCTAGGATATAGTGGATATTCTCTGTGCCTGCACGGAGGCCTTTTTCCTGTCCGCCGCCTGCCATAACTGTTCTTATATTTGTACCTTTTTTGAGATACAGGCCGCCTATGCCCTTAGGTGCATAGATTTTATGGCCTGAAAAAGCCATTGTGTCACAAGGAATTTTTGTCACATCTATGGGTGTTTTCATAAAGGACTGTGTTGCATCGACATGGATGACTGTGCGTTTGTTCTTTGCCTTGATTTTTTCACAAAGGCTTTTTACATCCAGCACTGAGCCTGTCTCGTTGTTTACATGAATAAGTGTAACAAGGGCAGTTTTGCTGTCCACCGCATCCACAATCTCTGCAGGATTGATATTGCCGTCAGCTTTCGGGTTTACATTTACGATTGTAAAGCCCATCTCTTTAAGATTTTCCAGCGGCTTCCTTACAGCAGGATGCTCATACCCTGTTGTGACAATTTTATTTGCCCAGTTTTTGCGGGCCACGGAAAGACCATAGATTGCTATATTGTTGCTTTCGGAAGCACAGGAGGTAAAGTACACCTCGTCTTCCTTTGCATTTATATATCCCGCAATCTGTCTGCGGGCATTGTTTATTTTATTTTCTGTCTGTGCACCTATTTTATACAGTGAAGACGGGTTTGCAAAATCTTCGCTGAGGCTTTGTGCTATAACCCCGGCAACCTGTGGATCAACAGGTGTTGTAGCGGCGTTGTCAAGATAAATCATTGTGTTACCCTCATATATATAAATTCAAGAATAAACCTTTTTTCTCAATTTATTATTGTAGCATAAACTGCACAAATAGTAAATTACTTATTTATATATTATGTTTGCTGTATCACACAGGTGATTGTGCGTACAGGTGAAATTTTTTCACATAAAATACATTGACCTTGAACACTTTTTGGTCTAAAATTACCTACAGGTTAAAAGCCGTCTTTTCACCTTGAGTGATACAGGACGGTTATTTATTTTGAACTATCTATGAGGTGAAATATATGAACAACAATCAGTCACAGGCTCTGGCAAACGCCCCTGTGGGCAGACTGCTGGCAAAACTTGCCGCACCCGCAATAGCCGCACAGATTGTAAACCTTCTGTACAATATGGTGGACCGTATGTATATCGGCCATATCGAAGGTGTGGGCAAGCTGGCACTTACAGGCGTAGGGGTGTGCTTCCCTCTGATAATGATAATTTCTGCCTTCGCCGCCCTTGTTGGCATGGGAGCTGCACCAAGAGCTTCTATCTTTATGGGTAAAGGTGACAAAACAACTGCTGAAAAAATTATGAACAACAGTTTTTCTTTATTGCTGATCATTGCCGCTTTGCTGACTGTTGTATTCTTCTTTTTTGCAGAACCAATTCTTATGAAATTCGGTGCCAGCGAAAATACAATACAGTACGCACTTGAATATATGGAAATCTACAGTCTTGGCACCGTTTTTGTTCTGCTGACCTTGGGCATGAACAGCTTTATAAGTGCACAGGGCTTTGCAAAAATCAGCATGCTCACCGTTGTTATCGGTGCTGTATGCAACATTATCCTTGACCCTGTATTTATCTTCCTGTTGGATATGGGGGTAAAGGGTGCCGCTGTTGCCACTATAATAAGCCAGTTTATATCTGCTGTGTGGATACTGCACTTTTTAAAGGGTAACAGAACCGAACTGAAACTGAACACGGCATATATGAAGCCTGACCCGAAAATTTTTATGCCGTCTATGGCACTGGGGCTTTCCCCATTTATTATGCAGGCTACCGAAAGTCTTATCTCTGTATGCTTCAACTCCTCGTTGCTCAGATACGGCGGGGATATCGCTGTTGGCAGTATGACAATCCTCACCAGTGTTATGACCTTTTCCATTCTGCCGCTTCAGGGGCTTTGTCAGGGTGCACAGCCAATTATCAGCTACAACTATGGTGCAAAAGCCGCAGACAGGGTTAAAAAAGCATTCCGCCTTACCCTCATCAGCTGTCTGGTATATTCATTTGCTATGTGGGCACTGGTTATGATGTCTCCTGACAGCTTTATAAAGTTGTTCAACAATGATGCCGAACTTGTGACCTTTGCCTCCCACGCTTTGAGGATATATATGGCAGTAAACTGCGTATTTGGTGCACAGATTGCCTGCCAGCAGACCTTTATCTCGCTGGGCAATGCAAAATGCAGTCTGTTCCTTGCTTTACTGAGAAAGATTATACTGCTTATTCCTCTTATCTACATTCTGCCTATGTTTATTGCGGACAAAACCACAGCAGTTTTCCTTGCAGAGCCTGTGGCCGACATAATAGCTGTAAGCTGTACAGTGCTGTTGTTTACAAAAGAGTTCAAAAAGGCAATAAAAACACTGAACAGTTAAAAAATTTATCACATATGCAAAAACACCACGTCATCAGACGTGGTGTTTTTTATTGAAAATTTTTAATTTTATTTTACAAAATAGCCAACTGCAACAGCACCGGGACCGGAGTGTGTGCCCACAACACTGCCAAGCTGTGCCGGTTTGATTGCCTCTGCATCGCCGCCCCACATATCGATGTAGTCTGCGATATATACCTGCATAAGTGTACTATCTTCACCTGTGTAACCGATAACAAACGGTTTGCTGAAGTCGATTGCACCGCTCTTTTCAATCTCTGCGTTCATAAGTGTGTTTGCCTGTTTGTTGCCGCGGCCCTTTGTGATGGACTGTACAACACCGTCTGCAATAGCGATAACAGGTTTAAAGTTCAGAAGACCGCCTGCAAACGCTGCTGTTGCGGAAACGCGGCCGCCTTTTTTTAGGTATTCAAGTGTATCCACAACTGCGTATACACGGATGTTTGCTTTTTCTTTTTCAAGTATTTCTGCAATTTCTGCTGCAGATTTGCCGCTTTCTGCCAGACGGAGAGCATATTCGCCCAAAGCACCTGTACCGATTGCAACTGTGTAGCCGTCAACAACAAAAATTTTGCCCGCAAATTCTTCTGCTGCGATTGTTGCACTCTGGTATGTGCCGGAAAGTCTGGAAGAAATTGTGATTACAACTGCCTCGTCACCTGCATCTGTAACTTCTTTGAAAACCCTTTCAAAAGCATCAGGTGTCGGCTGACTTGTTGTTGGCAGCACATCGCTTGTAACAAGCTTACGGTAAAATGTATCATTGTCAATTTCCACGCCGTCTGCGTAGCTTTCTTCGCCAAAATTTACTGTGAGAGGAACGATTGTAAATTTTTCTTTAAGGTCATTGCTGAAATTTGCTGTAGAGTCCAGAATAATTCTAACGCCCATTGTATATTTCTCCTTTTCAGATGTATTAATCATAAACTATTCCTGAGGAATGCCGTCTTTTGATATAGACTGCAGTCTCAGTGCTATAAAATCAAGTATTGAATAAAACTGTTTTCTTTCTTCGTCGGTAAGTTCGTTGCCAACCGCTTCCACCGCTGCCATAGCACGCTGAGATATGAAATCGGCAATACGTCTGCCCTCTTCTGTAAGTGTCAGCTTTGCACGGTACAGTGTGTCGTTCAGATTGCTGCGTACAACCAGCTTCTTTTCCAGCATTTCATTGGTAACGCGGGAGACCGCCGCCTTGTCCTTGTCGCAGAGCTCACAAAGCTGAGCTGCTGTAACACCTTCGGGGTGATGACGCATAATCATAAGATACTGTGCAAAAGCACCTTTGTATCCGTGCTTTACCATCTCGTCACGCTCAAGCTTCTGTATCTGACGGTTGATAACCGAAACTATAAAAGAAAACTGCTCATATCTGTCAAGCATTTAGTTTACCTCTTATAACGCCATAATAACCATTGCAGACTATAATGCCGCAACATTTTTATTTTACCATCCAAACGTTGATTTGTCAACATTCGCTTGATATTTTCATATATGTGAAAACAACAGAACGGATAAATGAATATTCCGCACTGTTGTTTTTTAATATGAATAATATATTCTTTTATAAATACTACCTTATTTTTCGCCGCAGCCGCATTCGCTGCCCTGTCTGCCGCAGCTGCCTGCGTGGGAACAGCCCACACATCTTGCACCGTTTTTCCTGGCTTTGTATATGTAGGCAGATGCACCACCAAAAATGGCAGTTACAATAGCTATTACAATAATATCTGTCATTTTACAATCTCCTGAATAAAAGATTATTTTGCCGAAACCTTTGTCGCTTTGTTTCTGTTTGCTTTGCCGATAAGAGAAATCACATTTGCAACTATAACCGCTACTGCGATAAGGCCCGGAACAAAGCCTGCTCCAACAGAACCTGTTGTGATAACTGTGCCTATCTGGTATACAAGGTATGCCACTGTGTAGCCTGTTGCAAACTGCAGTGCAACACCGCCCCAGAACCATTTTCTGTCGTTGATTTCACTGTTCATGGCACCGAGAGCTGCAAAGCAAGGCGGTGTGAAAAGGTTAAACATAAGGAACGCAAGTGCTGCCGCTTTTGTAAGGCCCATTGCCAGTGCAACCTCGTTTGCACCGCCCATAAGAGCAAGTTCTTCTGTGTCAATAAATGCTGTGAGGCCATAGCATACTGCAAGTGTACCCACAACGTTTTCCTTGGCGATAAAGCCTGTTACAGCCGCTGCTGCAAGCTGCCACGCTGCAACACCGCAGATTGGAAGAAGAATTACGCCGATTGGGGAAGCAATGGAAGCAAGTATGCTTGTTGCTTCTGCACCTTCTTCCACAAGCTGGAGGTTCCATGTGAAGGACTGCATAATCTGCACAACCGTGTTGCAGACAAGGATGATTGTACCTGCCTTGATAATATAGTCCTTGCCGCGTTCCAGCATTGACATAAATGCACGTTTAATGCTTGGAATTTTGTATTCAGGCAGTTCCATAATAAAGAAGGATTTTTTGAAATTATAGCCCGCAACCTTGTTTACCAGCAGAGCACCGAAAAAGATAATCATAATGCCTGCAAAGTACATAAGTGTGCCAACCCAGGATGCGTCTGCAAAAAATGCACCGGAGAAAAGGGCAATAACAGGCAGCTTTGCACCGCAAGGCATAAATGGTGTCAGCATTGCTGTTGCACGGCGTTCTCTTTCGTTACGGATTGTACGGCAGGCCATAACGCCGGGAATAGCACAGCCTGTGCCGATAACCATTGGGATGATAGATTTGCCGCTGAGGCCCACACGTTTGAAGATTGGGTCCATAACAACCGATACACGTGCCATATAGCCGCAGTCCTCAAGCAGAGCGATAAGGAAGTACATCACCATAACAAGTGGCAGGAAGCCTACAACAGCACCTACACCGCCGATGATGCCGTCAACCAGAAGTGACTGTGCAAACGGAGATGCATTTTCCACCATGCCAGCAACCATACCCTGGAAGGATTCAATCCAGCCAACCAGCGTATCTGCGAGGAACGGGCCGAATGTGGACTGGGAAATATCAAAAACAAGGAACATCACAACTGCAAAGATTGGAATGCCAAGCCATTTGTTTGTGAGGATTTCGTCAATTTTATCACCAAAGTTTTCGTCCTTTGTGAAAACTTTTCTGCTTTCAACCTCTTTAACAATACCGTTCACAAAGCTGAAACGTTTTCGGTCTGCTGCCTGTACCGCGGCTTTGTTCTGCATATCCACACCTTCCTGAATATAAGGTGCAGCCTGTCTTTTTCCTTTGAGGGAAACTGCTGTTTTTACAACCTCTTTAAGACCGTCGTTGCCTGCGGATGTGGAAACTGTTTCCACAACAGGACAGCCAAGTTTGGCACTGAGCAGCTGTATATCAATTTCTGTTTCCTTTTTGGCTGTAACGTCACTTTTGTTGAGTGCTACAACCATTGGAACACCCAGTTCCAGCAGCTGTGTTGTGAAGAACAGGCTTCGGCTTAAGTTTGTTGCGTCTACGATGTTGATGATAACATCAGGGTGTTCGTTCTGAACATAGTCACGTGTAACGCTTTCTTCGCTTGTGAAAGGTGACATGGAGTATGCACCGGGCAGGTCAACTGCAACAAGCTCTTCCTCGCCGTCATAGTATGCTTTTCTGATAAGTGCTTCTTTCTTTTCCACTGTAACACCTGCCCAGTTGCCAACACGTTCTGTGCGGCCTGTAAGAGCATTGTACATTGTTGTTTTACCGCTGTTTGGGTTACCTGTAAGGGCAATTCTCATTTTTTTACAACCTCCGTTGCTGTATATACAGTTATATTTTAAAACAAAATTCACAGGCGGGATGCTGCCGCCGTTTTCAAAGTTAGGCTATGCTAACTCTCTGTCAAAAAAAATAGTGATATCTCACTATTCTGGGATTTATATGCTGATTGCTGCTGCCAGATTGTTGTCGATTGTATAGCGGCCATCCTTGATAGAAACCACACAGGTGCCTCTTTTTCTGGATACAACGGTAATAGGCTCGCCGCTGTAGCAGCCAAGTGAAAAGAGGAATGCATCAAGCTCTTCATCTTCGGTAGCAATATCTCTGATGATGTATTCTTCGCCGAGAACAGCTTCGTTAAGACTCATTATTTTTTCCTCCCATTCAGATACTTTCAATAGATTAGCCTATGCTAACCATATATAAGTTACCATAAGCTAACTGATTTGTCAACCATTTTCTGACAGCAATTTACAGATTGGGAAATTTTCTACATCTGCAATATTTTTATGCAGAACAGGTTGGTGATTATGTGCATTTTTGACAACTTGATTTTAATTTTTGTATATGCTATCCTATTAAAAATACTTTAATTTTCAAAGGAGAACTTTATGCATCTGCAGGAATCGGGCGAAATGTATCTTGAGACCATACACCTTCTTACAAATAAGCTTGGCGTGGTGCGTTCCATCGATATCTGTGAAGAGATGGGATATTCCAAACCAAGTGTAAGCCGTGCTATGAGCATTCTCAAAGAGGGCGGATATATTGTCGTGGAAAAAGGCGGACATATTGTTCTGACAGAGGCAGGCAGAGAGGTTGCGGAAAAAATCTACAATCGCCATACGCTGCTGACAAAATTTCTTACAAGTATCGGTGTTGACGAAGAAACTGCCGCTGATGACGCCTGCAAGCTGGAACACCACATCAGCGATGTTACATACGAAGCAATAAAAAAACATATGGGGCTGTAGGCTATGAAAAAGAAAAAGAGATTTGATGCAAAAGGCTTCGCCCTGGACCTTGGTTTTCTCATAGGCACCATGATTGTCGGTTATGCAAACTTTTTTGTGTACGGCCAGTACACCGCTATGGTAACAGCGGGGGCTATATCGGCGGATATTCACCGTGTGCTTGTGGCAGTTACCTTTCTGATAATAGGATTTTTGTACTATAATATTACAAAAATGTTTGTTTCATACCGAAAAAATAAAAGCTGGCTGTTCTGGCTGACAATGTTCACCGCTTTTCTTTCCACTGTATTGGCGGTTATGTTTGTAGTGTTCGGTGTTGGCAGTGAGTACACACTGGCATTTGTTATGCTGAGCATGGAGCTTTATCCGTTTTTTGTATGTGTAATTGCTTTTGTGTACTATTTCTGGAACTTTGTAAAAAAAGAGTTTAACCGCAGACCGGACAGACTGAGATAAAATATAACAGTAAAACATAAAGAGCGGATATTTTCTCTATGTCATTAAATCAGGAAAAACTTTCGTTCAGCTTAAAAGAGGGTACTCATTTTTGAAAATTGAGTACCCTCTCTTTTTATTTTGTAACTGTTAGACCTGTTGGAATTTATGTCATTCTGAGGATTTAGCCGAAGAATCTCTCGGTTTGCACAGACATTATTTTGAGCAGTCAGATAGATACTTCGCTTCACTCAGTATGGCAGTTTGAATTTATAAATAGTTTGCAAAATAAGAATTTGAAAACTAACTTTTCTTAAATCATTATCGCTTATTGTAGGGCGTTAATGAATTCCTCTAAAAGCCTTGAAAATAAAGGGTTTTTCGCAATCTGCTCACCTTATCCCTTTATACG
>SVNA01000027.1 GCA_015067145.1 Oscillospiraceae bacterium
TTTATATGTGGCGCCATAGCCAAGTGGTAAGGCAGAGGTCTGCAAAACCTTTATTCACCAGTTCAAATCTGGTTGGCGCCTCCATAAAAGGTCTCAGGAGTTTCCTGAGACCTTTTAAGTTTATATGAGTATTTTTATACCAAAATAAAAAAGCGATGATTGATGCGGACGGTGTGTCATATATTCAATCGTCGCTTTTTGTTTATTATTTATTTATTTTGCTGATAATTCCGACAGCAAGAGAACCAAGGGTAAAACAGCTTGCCTGTACAGCCCTGAGACCGTATAACTCACTGCCCAGAACAGGTGGGTTGATATACACATACCATGATATAGCTGTACATATCAGTGCGGTAACTGTTATAAGACAGCCATATCTGTATCCTTGCAGGACAAACCGTGCACATATGCCGAATAACAGCGGAATAATCAGTATAATTACAATTATGCTGAAAAGATTAAAGTCCATAATTTTATCTCCTTACCGACAGAAATATGACGTGCAAACCGATGCTATTCTATAATCTCTCTTATAGCCTTTTCAATCTCATTTACTTCTTCTTTAAGATTGGAGGCAGACATTCGCATAGCCCCGTGGCCAAGAATGATAACCTGCTCCAGTCCGTCACTGGTGGCAACACGTACACGGTGGTTTTTTGCAATCTGATGGGTAACCTTTTCTATGTACATATCGGCGGTTTCCGCTTCCTTGGTGTAGACAATGGTGATATTGTGGTATCTTTCAATACTGCCCACACTGCCCTTTACCTTGTACGCGTCAAATACCACAATAACCTCGCAGCGCTTGAAGCCCTGGTAGTTGCACAGAATGTTTACAAGTCTTTCCCTTGCAGCATTGATATCGTCCTTTGCAAGGGCTTTAAGGTCATCCCAGGCAAAGATTATATTGTACCCATCCACAAGCAGAAAGTCCTTGTCATACTTTACAACCTTGCCTGTTTTGGCTTTCTCCTCTTTTTTTGCAGGGTCAAAGGCGGTGTATTTATCCACCTTTATTTTGCCATAGGTCTGCTCAAATATCTTCAGCAGTTCCTTGTCCTGTTCCAGAATACTGCGGTATTCCACTACTTCGCTGCGGCTTATGTGTTGCCTGACAGTCTCCTTTTCAGGCTTTAAAAAGCTTTCAAGATGCATCCAGTCCTTCACTTCGTTCCACTTTACAACGGTAGCGCTTGCCTTTGGACAGAACACACTGTCAGGAGTGTTTTCAATATCGCTTTCTGCATCGTAGCCGATTTCAGCTATAACCTCGTCGGCATTGTGACAAGGGAAATAGCCTTTCAGCTGGCAGTTTATTCTGCCTTTGCCACGGGTGAAATTGATAATTTCCGATTTGTAGTCGTTTATCTTCACAACAGGTGCTTCACCGCGTAGCACTGCGTTTTCACCCACAGTTTCCGGCGGTTCAAATGTGCCGCTCATCTTCTGCATATCTGCCATTACACGGCCGATATTTTCCATAGGCACTGTTATTGTAAAACTGTACCAAGGCTCCAAAAGCACGCTTTCTGCCTGCATAAGCCCCTGTCTCACCGCACGGTAGGTGGACTGGCGGAAGTCGCCGCCCTCGGTGTGCTTGATATGGGCTCTGCCGCTTACAAGGGTTATCTTCATATCGGTTATGGGGCTTCCTGTCAGCACGCCGATATGTGTTTTTTCGGCAAGGTGGGTCAGCACAAGTCTCTGCCAGTTTTTGTCCAGCTTATCCTCGCTGCACAGGGTGTCAAAAACAAGGCCCTGACCGTTTTTCAGCGGTTCCAGCAGCAGATGCACCTCGGCATAATGTCGCAGAGGCTCAAAGTGACCAACACCCTCAACGGTGTTTTTTATTGTTTCCTTGTAAACTACGTTGCCTTTACTGAACTCTATATCCATGCCAAAACGCTGTTTTACAACGGTTTTCAGCACCTCAAGCTGAATTTCGCCCATAAGGCTGATGTGAATTTCGCCCAGCTGTTCCTTCCATGTAACATTAAGCTGAGGGTCCTCCTGTTCCAGAATGCGGAACTTTGACAGAGCTGTAAAGGCGTCGGTCTTTTCGTCCAGCAGTACCTGATAGGTGAAGATCGGCTGTGTCAGTGTCTGGTTCAGATTGCTTTCGATGCCAAGACCCTGGCCCGAATATGTGCCTGTAAGGCCTGTCACGGCACATACTGTTCCGCTTTCGGCAATCTGTTCGGCACTGAACTTTTCGCCGTTGTAAACCCTTATCTGATTTACCTTTTCCTCCACAGTGTCGCCATCGGCTTTAAGCTGCTTAAGACTGTCCTTCGGTTTGAGACTGCCACCTGTGATTTTTATATGTGTCAGGCGGTTGCCCTGCTCATCGTGGCTGATTTTGTACACCTTTGCACCGAAATCGGTTGGATAAGCAGGCATAATGGTGTATTTATCCAAAGCGGAGAGCATTTCGGTCACGCCGTCACCTTTAAGGGCCGAGCCGAAAAGACAGGGAAACAGCTTTCGGCGGGAGATAAGGTATGCAATATCTTCATCGCTTACAACGCCGTCTGTAAGGAATTTTTCCATCACAGTTTCATCTGCAACGGATATGTTTTCCATTGTGTCTTCATCAAGGGTGGTAAAATCTATACACTGGCTGTCAAAAACAGTCTGCAGTTCTTCCAGCACCTTATCTTTATCAGCACCTGTAAGGTCCATCTTGTTTACAAAGATAAAGGTTGGTATATTGTAATTATGCAGCAGCTGCCACAAGGTTTCGGTGTGGTTTTGGATGCCGTCAGTTCCGCTTATAACCAGAATGGCATAGTCAAGCACGGCCAGCGTTCTTTCCATTTCGGCAGAAAAATCAACATGGCCCGGTGTGTCCAGCAGATAGCAGCAGGTTTCACCGCAGACAAATTTTGCCTGTTTGGAAAAAACGGTGATACCGCGGCTTTTTTCTATTTCGTTTGTATCAAGGGCGGTGTCTCCGTGGTCCACACGTCCCAGTTTGCGTATGCTTTTGCACTCATAAAGCATACTTTCCGACAGGGTTGTTTTGCCGCTGTCTACATGGGCAAGGATTCCCAGAACAATATTTTTCATAATAAATCCTGTTCTTTAAACAATAAATTATTCTTTAAATATCTTACTACATCCTGACTGTATTGGCAACAGCAAGGAATATGTAAAAACTGATTGAATACAATAGAATAAATCTTGATTATTTTGATGATATAATGTATCATTAGTTACATAGATAATTACCTCAAAGTGTGCTGTTCCTTTTTTCTTCCTGGCGGCACACTTTTTCTTTGTCATAAAGAGCCTCCCTTTTACCCTTTGGACTGATTTTGGCATATAGCAAACTTCCTTCGTCAAAATAACGGGGAATGCTTTATGCACGGCAGCAGAACGACAAACTGAATTTTGTATGTGTGACAGATTAAAAATTGTCATTATTGTTCAATCTAATTCATGAGGTTTAGACTCGTGTAAACTACATTTAAAGTCATCACAATAGCCGAGCCCATCATAAAAACTAGGTTTATTGTTTACACACAAAATAGGCTCACCATTTTTTCCGTGAATACAATACCAACAAAAATCACAACATGGATCGCATACAGGATCATTGCATATATACATAACTATACCTCTTCAAATTTATCTGTTAGTTACTTACTTTATCATATTTCTCGGTACGCATCAATGCTTGGTGAAACTGACAGAGTTGAATACCGTCAGTCCAAAAGTAAAAAGGGGTTAAAGAGATGTCTGATTGACTTTTGGACCGTTTCAAGGTATTATAATTAAATATGCAATAGTTATAAAAGGAGGAATATTCATGGCTGGTAAAAACAGTTTTGATGTTACCAAAGTCACCCGAATCGGCCTGCTCATCGCCGTTGAAATTGTGCTTTCAAGGTTTTTGTCAATCTCCACACCAATTACAAAAATCGGCTTTGCATTTATTCCGCTTTCCATGATAGGTATGATGTACGGCCCGCTTTACGGCGGAATAGCAGGTGCTTTGTGCGACTTTATCGGAGCAATCTTATTTCCAATCGGGGCATATTTCCCCGGGTATACACTTACAGCAGCACTTTCAGGTGCAACATACGGATACTTTCTGCAGAATGGCGGAGCCAAAAGTGCAGTAAAGGTTACAACAGCATCCCTTATAATCAATCTTGTTTATCACCTTGGCATAAACACCTACTGGACAACCCTCTTTACTGGCAAGGGCTATCTGGCACTGCTGCCGACAAGGATGTTCAGTAATATTGTGCTTGTTCCAATGGAAATTATAGTGATTATGCTCACATATAAATTGTTAGTTGAAAGAATAGAAAAAGCTGCAAAATAACCCACAAGAAAGGCAAATATATATGAAAATCAGCAATGTAAAAGGCACAGTGGACTATCTTCCACAGGAAGTTGCAATCAGAGACTATCTCCAGAGCGAAATTCTCAAAGTGTATACATCCAACGGTTTTACACGCATTACAACACCTATTATCGAGGACATTGAAAACCTTGATAAATCCGAGGGCGGCGAAAACCTGAATCTTATCTTCAAAATTCTCAAACGCGGCGACAAGCTGCAGAAGGCTTTTGAGGGCGAACTTACAGAAAACAATCTGGCAGATATGGGTCTGCGTTATGACCTCACTCTGCCGCTTACAAGATATTTTGCAAACAACCGCTCCAAGCTGCCATACCCTGCAAAAATCATCCAGATGGACCGTGTTTACCGTGCTGAACGCCCGCAGAAAGGCCGTCTGCGTGAATTTATGCAGTGCGACGTTGATATCATCGGCTCTGATTCCATCTACAGCGAAATCGAGCTTATCAACACAGTTACAGAAGCACTTCTTGCAATCACACTTAAAAACTTTACAGTGCGTGTAAACAACCGCCGCATCCTCAACGACCTTTTGCTTTCCATGGGCTTCTGTGAAAAAGACCTTATGAGCATCTGCATCACCTTTGACAAGATGGATAAAGTGGGTGCTGAAGGTGTTGAAAAGGAACTCAGCGAAAAGGAATTTTCTCAGCAGGCAGTTGAAAAATTTGTACAGTTCCTCAAAAACGGCAACTTTACACTGGATTATGTAAAGGAACTTATGCCTGAAAGCGGTGCTGTGGCTGATGTTGAAAAGATCATCACAACAGCAAACGCAGTTTCCGACGGCAGATACGATGTAGTGTTCGACCTTTCCCTTGTTCGCGGTCAGGGCTACTACACAGGTACAGTTTTTGAAGTTGTTTCCAACGAATTCCGCGGTGCAATCGCAGGCGGTGGCAGATATGACAGCCTTATCGGCAAATTCCTTGGCGAAAGCATCCCTGCAGTTGGTTTTTCCATCGGTTTTGAAAGAATTTTTGCAATTCTCAGCGAACAGAAATTCACACCGCCAACAGCAAAAAGAAAACTGGCAGTGATTTTTGAAGAAGCTAATTATGCAGAATGTGTTGCAAAAGCAAAGGAACTCCGTGCAGAATATGATGTTGGCATGTACGAAAGACCTAAAAAACTTGGCAAACTTCTGGGCCGCCTTGAAAACGAAGGCTACTTCGGTGCACTTGTCAACCCGACAGAAGATATCAAAGTTTTTGAAAAATAATATAAAAGATAAAAGCCGTGCTGCTGCACGGCTTTTGATTTTGGCAAAGTTTTAGTATTTATATCTGTTGTTGGTATAAGTATTGTTAGGGTATGTGTTGTTTGCCGCTGTGATGTGATTGTTTGTACAGTTTGTTTCAGCAGCTGTATTCGCAGTGGAACAGTCTGTCTGGTCAATATAGCAGAAGCAGGGGATGACAAGTGCAAGGGACAATCCCCATAATATCAGCAGGAATTTCCAGAAGAAAACTGTCAGAAACAGCACAGCAGTGTAAAGCGGTGTCACAGCAACAGGCAGAACAAGCAGCAATACAGATATACACAGAGTAACCACTGCGGCAAAAATCAGCACCTTGCCAAAGCAGGCAAGGGAGTTGTGCAGACAGTGCTTTGCCCTGCATCCGAAGTATGCGGCAGAAAAGGTAAGCAAAACAAGCACGATTATGGCAACTGCTATACCCGTCTGGGCAAAAAGAACACCTGACGGCAGTATTTCCATGGAAAAAAGCATAGCATAGACAGCTGCACCGATAAAAGCAACAAAAGCGGCCAGTGCTGTGAGCATGGAACTGTTTTTCATAAAATATCTCCTTTCTAAAAGTTTGGAAAAGCAGTGCTTTTCAAGGTTATGATATGAAAAAACAGCATTTTTTGTCACAGATGTGGCGATATGAAAGTTTGCATTGGCCAACTGCATATTTATGGTGTATACTATACAAATAATGGATTTTAAGGGAGATATTTATATGGACATTATGATAAGAAAAACCCTCGATGCACTAAAGGAAAATCAGTTTGACACCTACTATGCCGAAAATTCTCTGGAAGCTCTTGAAATTGTAAAAGGCCTTATCAAAGAAGGGGAAAGGGTGGACCGCGGCGGCTCTCTTACTATTGAGCAGACAGGTATCCTAAAGTTTATCGAAAACGGCAACTTCGGCTACGTTGATCCGTACAAAGAAGCAGACCCTGTGAAAAAGGCCCAGCTTATGCAGGCGAGATACACCTGTGATACATTCCTCTGCTCTGCGAATGCAATCATCACCGACGGACGCCTCTACAACGAAGACGGCGCATGCAGCCGTGTTGCACCAATGCTGTTCGGACCGAAACAGGTTATTGTTGTGGCGGGCAGAAACAAACTGGTTAACAGCGAAGCAGAAGCAAAAAAACGTATGATGACTGTTGCAGCACCTCTCAATGCAAAACGCCTCAAAACAGGTACACCTTGTACAGAGGACGGCGTATGCCACAACTGCAAGCATCCGAACAGAATCTGCTGTTCCACAGTTATCACAAACTTCAACCGAATCAAAGGCAGAATCAAGGTTATCATTGTAAACGAAGACCTTGGTATGTAAAATACAGGGTTAATATATAAAGGGAGAAAAATTTTGGTAAGTTTACTTATAAAAACATTTATAAAGGATTATGACAAGGTGACAAATCCAAAGGTTCGCAGTGCTTACGGAACACTGTGCAGTGTAGTGGGTATTGTGCTCAATGCTCTGCTTTTTGCGGGCAAATTTTTTGCAGGTGCAATCAGCAATTCCGTTTCCATCACAGCGGACGCTTTCAACAACCTGTCTGACGCAGGCTCGTCGGTAATCACTCTGCTTGGATTCAAGCTGGCGGGGCAGAAGCCAGACCCTGAGCACCCGTTCGGCCACGGCAGGATTGAATACCTGTCAGGTCTTGCAGTTGCAATGGCAATTCTGCTTATGGGCTACGAACTGCTCACATCATCAATAGATAAAATTCTGCACCCTCAGGTTGTGGAATTCAGTGTACTTTCGGCAGTTATTCTTATTGCTTCTATTCTTGTAAAGTTCTATATGGGCTTTTATAACAATTCTGTTGGTGATAAAATCGACTCTGCAGCCATGAAAGCCACAGGGGCGGACAGCTTCAGCGACTGCATCTCCACAGCGGTGGTTCTTGTTGCTGCAATAGTTGGACAGTTTACGAATCTTGCAATCGACGGCTGGTGCGGTCTTTTGGTTTCAGTTCTCATCGTCCGAGCGGGCATCACAGCGGCAAAGGATACAATTTCTCCGCTGCTGGGCCAGAAACCTGACGAAGAACTGGTGGAAAATATCTACGGCACAGTTATGGCACACGAAGAGGTTAAAGGCGTACACGACCTTGTTGTGCACGACTACGGCCCTGGCAGACTGATGGTTACACTTCATGCCGAGGTGGATGCCGAGGCGGATTTCCTCCATACACATGATGTTATCGACAACATAGAAAACGAGCTTCAGGAAAATATCGGTTGTGAGGCATGTATACACATGGACCCTATAGCTTTCCACGATGAAGAGGTGGAGCGTGTGCGTTCACTGACAGCAAATGTGGTGGCAGAACTCTTTGATGGTCATGCATCCATCCACGATTTCCGCATGGTGGAAGGCCCAACCCACACAAACCTTGTTTTTGATGTGGTTGTACCGTATTCCGCTGAAAAAAACGAGACAGAAATCAAAAAACTTATCGCAGAAGCTATGGCAAAACAGGATAAGGGACAGTACAGAACTGTTATAAAAATCGACAGAGAATATATATAAAAGGAAGCACAGGTCTTGCACCTGTGCTTTTCTGCTTGTTAAAGATACTATTATACACGGCAAGGATACCGGATGGCGTCTTCTGCCGTTATTTAAGGGGGTGACATGAATTTATCACGCTTTGTATCAAAATGCAGTCAGTTTGTGCAGCGGAATGCCGAATGGCACATTCCGCGCTCTTCTGTGGGGGTAACAGGCAATTTGCATAGCTCAGACGTAGCAAATTGACGTCGCTTAGGGGGTACCCTGCGAAAGAAAAGTCTCATAAAAAACAAAAGTCCCAACCATT
The DNA here is from genome assembly GCA_015067145.1 of Oscillospiraceae bacterium. Lineage (GTDB taxonomy): Bacteria > Bacillota > Clostridia > Oscillospirales > Ruminococcaceae > RGIG3102. Next base: position 8,450 of record SVNA01000027.1, read on the forward strand.
TCTGATTGAGACTTTTCTGGTGGAAACGGTTTTTTTAACTCCGAACGGTCCAGGTTTTTAAAAGTGACTTCTCTTGTGTCACTCTTGTAAGATATTTAATTACTGATAAATACCAAAGTACAAATCTGAAACTGCTCATAATGTAAATTACAAGTATCAAATAAAGTAAAAAACGGTTAGCTATATTTTGATAGCTAACCGATTTTATTTATCTTATATAAAAAACAAATCCGAGCCCTTCGCCAATAGGCAAAAAGTTCGGATTATTGTTTCTTGGTGGACCTTCACAGACTCGAACTGTGGACCGTCCGGTTATGAGCCGGATGCTCTAACCAACTGAGCTAAAGGTCCAAAACAATGCTATAATATTATATAGCAGAAAAGAACGATTGTCAATTCCTTTTTTGTCATATAATGGATTATTTGAAAAACATATATATTCCGCAGTTGAAAAGAAAAATTGTATTTGATATATTAATATACATAAGATGAAAATTTGAGAACAAAAGGAAAATATTTATGAGCTATACAGTAAAAACAGGTTTTGAAAATATGGACTTGCAGTGGGTTATAAAGGCTTTGCAGTCCACCTACTGGGCAGATGACCGCAGCGGTGAAACCATCGAAAAATCAATGCACAACAGCGAATGTTTCGGCGTTTTTGAGGGTGAAAGACAGGTTGGTTTCTGCCGTGTTATCTCCGACTATGCCACAACATACTACTTCTGCGATGCAATCATCGACGAAAGCTGCAGAAAACAGGGTATAGGCAGCATAATGCTCCGTGCAGTTACAGAAGACGAACGTTTCAACTCTCTCCGCGGTATCCTCGGTACAAAGGATGCACACGGTTTCTATGAAAAATTCGGCTTTGAAAAAAACGATAAGCTGTTTATGCAGCGATGGACAAAGGTTTTCAAATAATTCCTGCAATATAAAAAGAGTTTTTATGCAGAACATAAAAGGACATCGGCCGCAAAAATGCTCCGATGTCTTTTTCTTTTTTACTGTTTGCCTGTCAGTATCTTTACACTGCTTGCGTATTCACTGAGTGTCATACCTGTCAGATTTTTGAACTGACGGGAGAAATAATGTATGGAGTTGTATCCCAGTTTCATAGAAATTTCGGTAAAGTTGCCGCTGGATTCCCTTATCATACGCTTTGCGGCATTGATTTTAAGACGGTTGAAATAGTCTATTGCACCGCCGCCTGTCTTTTCCCTGAACAGCTTCTGCAGATAGCTTCTGCCCACAAGGTTGTCGCGGCAGATTTCGCTCAGCAGCAATTGTTTGTCCAGGTTTGCTTCCATATATTTTACTATTTTATCAAATATTTCGTTCTGGCCGTTCTCTTTTATAAGGGAAACAGGAGCCAATGGCTGTTTTGCACTGTTGTTGCGTATAATTGACAGCAGCAGCCATTCAAGACTTATCTTGATAAACTGCTCGCAGCCTGTCTGTGCATTTTCACTGCGTTCAAGGCGTATTGTCCACGGGTCGTCCAGCGGGGTGGAAAAGGCCATCTCGCTTTCGGCAATAATGGTTGCCAGCAGTCTGCGTTCCTGGTCGCCTATGCTTGCCACCTTGTTTTCGAAAAAATTCATAGCTTCGCTGTCGCAGTTGAAGGAGACAATAAGAATGTTAGGTGCTGTGACACCATTTGCCATAAGTGTGTGGAATTCGTTTGGTTTGTGGAATAAAATCTGCCCTTTAGTAAGGCGGATTTCCTCGCCGTCTCTCATGGCGTTAACCTCGCCCTTGTCAACGTAGACAAACTCCCAGAAAGGATGGCTTTCCCCTTCAAACACATAGTTTTTTGAGAACTCAAAATAGTGAACAGTGTAAATTTCGTTCACCACAAGGTCCTGTTTTAACGCTGTAGGAATAAAGTTCATATCATCACGTCCTTATATAATTTTATTATACATAGAAAAGGACGATAGTGCAAATGAAAAACGAAAATACAAATGATGGGTTGTGAAATTTGTACAAATGACTGAAATATCATTCTATATTTAACATTTTGTACAAAAATTATCGGATTTTCTGAACAAAATCCGATTGTACAAAAAAGTTTTTTTGCTTATATGTTGATACTTTTTAGTGATTGATTGATAAATATTGCTGCCGTTTCAACTAATAATACGATTTGCTATAATTTGAGTGACAGATAAATTGGAATTTGACAAGGAGTATGATTGTATGAAAAAGGTGATAGCATTAGTTTTAGCATTGATTTGCGTGTTTGGATTGGCTGGCTGTGGAACCACTGATAACGAAGTCTCAAGTAAAAATGAAACAACTAACACAATGAATGTAAGTGAAGTTCAAAGTGAAGAAGAAACACAAGAGCAAGAAATGCAGAATACAGAAGTAGTAATGGAATACTTTGAAACAGACTTAATAGTTAATAATTTCTTTGTTGCGTATAATGCGATAGCAGAAAGTCCAATTGATGTAACTGAAATTGAAAAAGGCAACATTAAAACAAAAGCACTTGTTTACATTGATGATTTTAGTATGGAAGTTATTAATGCAGCCGATTTTTTATCTATATCAATTAGTGTAGACCCAGAGAATGAAGATACAAAATTATTATCTATATTTTCATCTTGTATAAAAGCAATGTATCCTAATGTTGCAGATGATGAAATTTCAACTGCGTGGAATGCGATTCATGAAACTGGATACATGGTTGAAGACTATGATTTTAATGGAATAAAAATTACATATGTTCCATCAAAAGAATTATCTTGGGGAACATCTGCATTAAGAATAGATTTAAGTTTTTCATTGATATATGGTGAATAACCGCTAAATTCCAATTTTACAAATTTGAAATTAAATCAGTTTTAAATATGCAACTGTCAGATATATTCCTGAAAGTGCACCAAATAAATGCAAAAGGCTTGAATAATCGTTTGAACAGCAGTATAATATCTATAAATAAATACAGGGGAGCTTGTAAGGCGGGCTGAGAAAAAGTAATCGAACTTTGACCCTTTTACCTGATACGGATAATGCCGTCGTAGGAAGTCATATACAGGATTTTTTACAGGAAGTGCCGTAAAAGGTTGCTTCCTGTTTTTATTGTTACAACTTAAAATGCGGGGGAGCCTGTGCGACAGACTGAGAGGAAGGAATTACCTTCGACCCTTACACCTGATGTGGATAATGCCACCGTAGGAAGTCAAAGTAAAGGTTGATTATACGGAGATATCCAAATCGGGTATCTCCGTTTTTTGTTGCATATTTTTGGAAAAGAGGTGCTGATAAAAAAGATATATTCGGGCAGAGGGGGAGCGCCCTGTGCTTTTCGTAAAGCGATGGGAACCTGTGTTTCAGGGTGAGAGGATACTTTTGAGTATCGACCGCACAAAGCTTTTTTGCTTTGTTCAGTTTAAAAATACGAAAAGAGGAAAAACAAATGATTAGAACTAAACAGACTTTGAGAATGACCGTCCTTGCTATGCTTATCGCCCTTGGTGTTGTGATATCACCGTTTTTGCGTGTGGAGGGTATGTGCCCAATGGCTCACTTTATCAATATTGTGTGCAGTGTGCTGATGGGACCTTGGTATTCCCTTTTATGTGCAACACTTATCGGCATAATCCGTATGCTTACCATGGGTATTCCGCCTATTGCACTTACAGGTGCAGTGTTCGGTGCATTTTTGTCAGGCGTGTTTTACCGTATGTCAAAAGGCAATATCCTTTTTGCAGTAATCGGTGAAGTATTCGGCACAGGTATTATCGGTGCAATAGCCTCTTACCCTGTAATGTCAATACTTTGGGGCAAAGAAGGTTTAAGCTGGATGTTTTACGTGCCAAGCTTTATCGCAGGCACACTTATCGGCGGCAGTATAGCATTGGTGTTTCTTAAAAAACTGGCTGCAAACGGTATGCTTAAAAAGTTTCAGGCTATGCTTTCAGACAGTGTTTATGAAGATAAAACAGGTCTTATCAGCAACACAGCCTGCATTGCTGCAGTTGGTGCAATTCTGTATGTAGTTATCGAAATCCCTACAGGTATATTCAGCCTTACTTCTCCTATGTGGCATATTGTATCCAGGGGATGTATCGCTGTATCTGTTACAGCTGCAATCGTATACTTTGCAATTAATAAACTTAAAAAGGAAAAATAAAATGAATTCCGCATTAATAAATATAATCCGTAAAAAAGCAGTGGATAAGAACCCTCTTATCCACTGTATAACAAATCCAATATCCATAAACCAATGTGCCAATGGTGTACTGGCAGTAGGTGCAAGACCGATGATGGCAGAACATCCACAGGAAGTGGCTGAAATAACACAGGCAGCAGATGCCCTTGTGATCAATCTTGCAAATATCACCGATGTCCGTATGCAGTCTATGAAAATATCAGCACAGACAGCACAGAAAAAAGGTATTCCCTTTATTATAGATGCTGTGGGAGTAGCCTGTTCAGCATTAAGACGCAGTTTTGTGAATGATTTTCTTAAATTATTTAAACCTACAGCAATAAAAGGTAACTACTCTGAAATATATGCTTTGTATGATGATAAATATACTTCTGCAGGAGTAGATGCAGACGAGACACTGAAATTGGAGAACATAAGCAAAACTGCAGTAAAACTGGCACAGAAATACAGCACTATGGTGCTTGCAAGCGGCAAAACCGATATTGTTACCGACGGCAAAACTGTAGTGTATATAAACAATGGTGTGCCGCAGCTGGCACAGATAACAGGCACAGGCTGTCTGCTTGGAGTATTGTGCGGTTGCTATCTGTCTGTTGACCAGACCATTAATTCTCTGGTTACCGCCTGTGCTGTGTTGGGTATATGCGGAGAGTTGTCGCAGACCGACAAAGGAAACGGCAGTTTCTTTGTAAATCTTATGGATAATCTTTCTGTGCTGAAAGACAGTCAGATAGATGAATTATTGAAAATTGAGGTGAAAGCCAATGAAGAACTTTGATACAACACTTTACTTTATCACCGACAGCACGGGATTTTCAGAAGAAGAATTCCTTTGTCGGGTTGAACAGGCACTTAAAGGTGGTGCAACTCTGCTTCAGTTGCGTGAAAAAGATAAAACAACCAGAGAATATATTTCCCTGGCTGAAAAAGTACATGAAATCACAAAAAAATATAATGTTCCTCTTATCATTGATGACCGCATAGATGTGGCAATGGCTGTTGATGCCGAAGGCGTGCATCTTGGTCAGAGTGATATGCCTGTTGATACTGCCCGCAGAATTTTAGGCGATGATAAAATTATCGGTGCAACAGCAAAAACTGTACCGCAGGCACTGGAAGCATACAGAAACGGTGCAGACAACCTTGGTGTTGGGGCCATTTATCCCACAACTACAAAGGTGAAAACTGTGCTTACCTCTGTTGATACTCTCAAAAGTATTGTCAAAGCTGTGCCTATTCCTGTAAATGCAATCGGTGGTTTAAACAAGGACAATATGTCTGTTCTCAAAGATACAGGCATATCCGGTGTATGTGTGGTGTCTGCAATTATGAAAGCTGATAATCCACAGAAAGCATCAGAAGAAATAAAAGAAAAGTTTTTAAGCCTTAAATAGTATTAATCAAGCGGCAAATCGGGGGCACCACTTTTTGTCGCTCAATAAAAATAATGCAAAAAGAAAAGGAGAAAACTATGAAAAAAGCATTATCAATCGCTGGCAGTGACTGTAGCGGAGGCGCTGGTATTCAGGCGGATATCAAAACAATGACAATGAACGGTGTGTTTGCAATGAGTGCTGTAACCGCACTTACCGCACAGAATACTCTTGGGGTGTATGCCATTCAGGAGTCAACACCGGAGTTTTTGAAACAGCAGCTTGATGCTGTATTTGAAGACATATTCCCGGACGCAGTAAAAATAGGTATGGTTTCTTCCAGCGGGCTTATCGAAGTTATCGCAGACCGACTGAAATTTTACAACGCAAAGAATATCGTTGTTGACCCCGTAATGGTTGCAACTGCAGGCTCTGAACTTATGAAAAGCGATGCCATACAGACTTTAATCGATAAACTGCTGCCTCTTTCTACTGTTATCACTCCAAATATACCCGAAGCACAGGTGCTTTCAGGTTTTACTATCACCAATAAGGATGAGATGGAAAAAGCAGCAAAACATATTGGTGATACATACAGCTGTGCGGTTCTGCTCAAAGGCGGTCACAGCATAAATGATGCCAACGACCTTCTGTATTCTGACGGCAAAATGGTTTGGTTTGAAGGTGAAAGAATTGATAATCCTAACACTCACGGCACAGGCTGTACACTTTCCAGTGCTATTGCATCCAATCTGGCAAAAGGTTTTACTCTTGAAGAATCTATTAAAAGGGCAAAAGAATATATTCAGGGTGCTTTGGCTGCTATGCTGGATTTGGGTAAAGGCAGTGGACCGTTAAACCATGCTTTCAGTATAAAAGATAGGAATTTTTGAAAGCTGTAAACTTATATATCTGTTCGATAAATTTGAATTTGTTGAAGAGGTTATGTATGAAAAAATATATAGAAGGACTAAAATTTGGCTTATTATTACAATTTGCTGTTGGACCAATGTGTTTAATGGTTTTTAACACTGCTCAAAATACTGGATTTTTTGTTGCAATGTCA
>SVNA01000008.1 GCA_015067145.1 Oscillospiraceae bacterium
AAACAGAGCGGTACTTTCAGAGAAAACCAGGTTGTTAACGAAAGAGTTATGGACTCCGGCGATATCGAAAGAGAACGCGGCATTACAATTCTGGCTAAAAACGCTTCCTACACATACAACGGTGTTAAGGTAAATATCGTTGACACACCTGGCCACGCTGACTTTGGCGGCGAGGTTGAACGTGTACTCAAGATGGTTGACGGCGTTCTTCTTCTGGTTGACGCAGCTGAAGGCCCAATGCCACAGACACGCTTTGTTCTGGAAAAAGCACTTAAACAGAACCTTTCCATCGTTATCATTGTAAATAAAATCGACCGTCCTGATGCAAGAATTAAGGAAATCATCGACGAAATCCTCCTTCTTCTCATGGACCTTGGTGCTTCCGATGAACAGCTGGACAGCCCAATGCTCTTCTGCTCAGGCCGCGAAGGTATTGCAAACTACTCCCCTGATGTAAAAGGTACAGACTTCAAGCCAATCTTTGAAACTGTTCTTGAATATGTTAAAGCACCTGAAGTTGAGCCTGAAGCTCCATTCTCCATGCTGGTTTCCAACATCGACTACAACAGCTTTGTGGGCAGAACAGCAGTTGGCAGAATTGAAAGCGGCACAGTTAAGGTTGGTCAGGACGTAACAGTTTGCGACTGGCACGACGAATCCATCAAAAAACGCGGCAGAATCACAGCTCTCTACACATTTGAAGGCACAGGCAGACAGAGTGTTGAATCTGCATCTGCAGGCGATATCGTTATCGTAAGCGGACTTGAAGATGTAACAATCGGCAACACAATCTGCGACAGCTCAAATGTACAGCCTCTCCCATTTGTTGCAATTGACGAACCAACAGTTGAAATGACATTTGCTGTTAACGACTCACCATTTGCAGGCAGAGAAGGCAAATTTGTTACAAGCCGTCAGATAAGAGACCGTCTCCACAAAGAACTGCTCAAGGACGTTGCTCTCAAGGTGGAAGACTCTACTTCCAGCGAAAGCTTCAAGGTTATGGGCCGTGGTGAAATGCACCTTTCCATCCTTATCGAAAACATGAGAAGAGAAGGCTATGAATTCCAGGTATCCCCACCAAGAGTTCTCCTCAAGGAAGAAGACGGCGTTCTGCTTGAACCATACGAACACGTTGTTATCGACGTTCCGACAGAGTTCCAGGGCAGCGTTATCGAAAAACTTTCCAGCAGAAAGGCTGAACTTGTACAGATGGCTCCACAGGGCGAAAGCCGTATGAGAGTTGAGTTTAAAATTCCATCCCGCGGTCTGTTCGGTTACAGAAGTGAATTCCTTACAGATACAAAGGGCGAAGGCATCCTCAATACAATCTTTGACGGCTACCACCCACACAAAGGCGACCTGCCAACAAGAAACACAGGTTCTCTTGTTTGCTTTGAAACAGGCGAATCCATCACATACGGTCTCTACAACGCACAGGAACGCGGCCAGCTGTTTATCGGTGCAGGCGAACCTGTATACGCAGGTATGGTTGTTGGCGTAAGCCCTAAAAACGAAGACCTTGTTGTTAACGTATGTAAGAGAAAACAGCTTACAAACATGCGTGCAAGCGGTTCCGACGATGCTTTGAGACTTATCCCACACAAAAAGATGAGCCTTGAAGAATGTCTTGAATTTTTGGCTCAGGACGAACTTGTTGAAGTTACACCAAAATCCCTGAGAATCAGAAAAGCAATTCTTGACCACGCAGAAAGAGCAAGAATTATCTCCCGTGCCAAAAAAGGCAACTAATATATAAAAAATACCGGCGATGTGAAAAATCACATCGCCGTTTTTTATTTCCACTCTACTGGCAGTATCACTGTAAACTGTGAGCCTTTGCCAATTTCACTTTGCAGTTCCACTGTGCCGCCCATAGCGGTTACAATATGCTTTACAATGGAAAGGCCAAGACCTGTGCTGCTGATATTTTTGTTGCGGGATTTATCCACCACATAAAAGCGCTGGAATATTTTTTCCTGATGGTGCGGTGCAATGCCGATGCCTGTATCCGCCACGGTGAAAACTGCATTTCTGCCGTCTGCACTATAACCCAGCTGTACATCCACGCTGCCGCCTGGCTTGTTGTATTTTATAGCGTTGGAGATAAGGTTGCGGAACAGATCCCCCATCTGTTTGTAGTTGGCGGTGATTGTAACATCCGCTGCTGTATAGTTCAGCTGCAGCTGTTTTTCGTCTATAACAGGCTGCAGGTCCCGCACAATTTCGTCGGCAACAGCCCTGAGGTTAATCTCGGTCATATCGCCTGCCCCGTTTTCCTCAAGGGCGGAAATCTGCATTATATCCTCAATAAGTGTAAGCAGCTGCTGGGCATTTTTCTCGATTATCCCCGCAAAGCTGTTTACATCCTCCGGTTTTGCAATGCCGCTGGAGATAAGCTGGCTGTAGCCGAGAATACTTGTCAGCGGGGTTTTAAGCTCGTGGGTTACATTGGCGGTGAACTGACGGCGCATCTTCTGGCTTTCCACCTGCTGTGTTATATCAAGGAAGATTATAATAGAACCTGTGATTTCGCCGTTCTGCACATTAGGGCTTATAGTATACTGATATGTCAGCTTGCCGTGGGGGAGAACACCGTTTGCCTTCTGACCTGTCAGCACCATATCCAGTGCATCGTTGAGGTTTTCGTCCCTTATAATCTCAAACAGTCTTGCACCTTCCGACACACCAAAGATATTTTTCGCCTGTTTGTTGTGCTGCACCACCATCTTTTTGCGGTCGCATACTATAATGCTTTCTGCCATATTGGAGAAAACACTCTGCAGCTTGTCCTTTTCTGCCGAGGTCTTCTGCCCCTGACGGATAAGATCCGCTTTCTGTGTTTCTATCTTGTCAATAAAGGGAGACAGCTCTTCAAAGCCCGAGTTGTCCTCTTTGTCAAAGTTGAAATTTTCTATTGTATTTACAATTTTTCGGGTGGTCTTGACGGACACTGCATATACCATTATAAGAATTGCCACCAGCACCAGCACTATTACAGGCAGGTTGGTAAGGATTGCGTCCATAAGAAAAGCACTGGTTTTTACCCCTACACGCACTATGCCCACACCATCGGTCATAATGGCAAAATAGTAGTTGTTGGTGCGGTCTGTATCGGAATATCTTTTTCCGCTGCCCTTGCCCTCTGCAACAGCCTTGGCGATTTCATCTCTTTCCAGATGGTTTTCCAGTGTCTGTTCATCATGGGTGCTGTCATACAGCACCTGTCCGTCTGTTGCAATAAGGGTAACACGGTTTTTAAAACTTTCCTCAATATCTTTGAGTGCCTGTACAGGATTGTCTTTATTATTCTGCAGAATTTCCTTTATAACATAGGCCTGGTTTTCCGCCTGCACACTCATGGCAGATTCCATATAAGAGGAATATGTCATAATGCAGACAACGGCAGTGAGAAACACTGCCGCCACACAGGTTATAAGGTTGTTTCGGATAATTTTGTTTTTCATACTCTATTTCACTGCATCTTCCATTTTATAGCCTACACCGCGGATGGTTACAATGGCATCCCCCATTATGCCAAGCTTGTGGCGGAGGGTTTTTATATGCATATCAACCGTGCGGCTTTCGCCAACATAGCTTTCGCCCCATACAGCATCCATTATATGTTCACGGCTGAACACCTTATGGGGATTTTCCATAAACAGCTTGAGAAGATAGTATTCCTTGAGGGTAAATTCTGTCTGTTTCCCATCCACCGTTACGGTGTGGCGTTCCTTGTCCATAACGATATTGCCGAAAACCAGCTTGTCCTGTGTCTTTTCCTTTTTCTCGCAGCGGCGCAATACAGCTTTTACGCGGGATACCATCTCCAGTATGCCGAAAGGCTTGGTGATATAGTCCTCTGCCCCTGAATCCAATGCTTTTACAATGTCAATCTCGCTGTTTTTGGCTGTGAGCATAATAACAGGAATATCACTGAGAGCTTTATCGTTCTTTATATTTTTCAGTATGGTTATACCGTCTGTGTCGGGCAGCATGACATCCAGCATAACAAGGTCGGGACGGTCGGTTTTTATCTTTTCTTCAAACTGACTGTAGCTGCCGAAGCCAACAGCCTCAAAGCCCTGACTTGTCAGTGCGTATGTTATAAGGTTGTTTATATTTTCATCGTCTTCTATACACCAGATTTTCAAAACATTTACCTCGTTGAAATTCAGATTTATATTAACATAAGTATACAATAAATTATTGCTTTTGTGTAGTATTGCAGACAATTCTTCAAAGAAAAAACACACCTCTTAAACCATTCAGAAGTGTGTTCAGTATTAAACAATATTATTCGGCCTTTTCTATAAGCTGTTTTGTCTTTTCGATAGCATCCAGGATATCCTGCGGGCAGGAACCTGTGTCTATCATAAGGCCTTTCGCCTTTTTGCCAAGGCGGGTGAGCACCATTTCAAAATAGCCTTTTGCGTTTTCACCGCTGCAGCTTTCGCTTTTGCCGATATAGCAGTCGTATGCATCGCATTCCCTTACATTTCCGCTGTACACAGCAGTGATTGCACTGTAGAACTTTTTGTTTTCGCCAACGGTGTGTTCTGATGTTATATCAAAGCCATGGGTGTAGAGATAATGTCTTATCTTGTCACCGCTCTGGGCAGGCAGCAGTACCAGCTGCACCCTGTTTTCCTTTATAAAAGGTGCATTTTCGATAATCTGTGCCATTGTATCGCCGCCGAGACCGCATATAACCACGTGGGTTATGTCATCGGTATCGCCGATATTCTGCAGACCGTCGGTGAGGTGGAATTCTGCTTTGTCACTTACGCTGTTTTCAGCGAAAAGGTCGATGGCTTTCTGCAAAGGCATTCTGTTGATATCGGTGGCAATAACACGTTCTGCACGGCCGCTTTTGACAAGATAAAGGCTCAGCTTGCCGTGGTCGCAGCCTACATCGCAGACGGTTTTACCATTACAGACAAGACTGGCAGCCGTCAGCAAACGGCTGCCTATGTTCTCGTATTTCATTAATTAGTTACCGAAGTGAGCGTTGAGTTTTGCTACGAGTTCGTCAGCGTTTGTGCCGTGAGCGTAGCAAGCCTGTTCGATGTTTTCGCCGCGTGCGGATGGGCAGCCGAGGCAGTGCATGCCGATTTCGAGGAAGTATTTGCCTGTCATTGGGTCTGCATCAAGGATTGCGCCGATATTTGTCTGTTTTGTTACTACCATTGGTATAATCTCCTTTTCTTTTACTTTATGATTTAAGTTTACTACTTAAGTGTGTTTATTGCAAGTGACTAAATCACTTTACTAATCGTGTTTGCAGCCGGAGAAGATAACAGTTGTTTTCATTCTGTCAGGCTGGTCACCAAAGAAGATGCGTTTGTATTCAGCAAACGGTTCGTGATCCATATTGAAGCTGAAATATTCCGCACCTCGTGCTTCGCCGTAAGCGATGCTTGCACGGATGATGCCGTCAAGGTACTGACCACTGAATTTTCCGTCTGGTGTTTTGCTGTCCAGCATAATTGTTGTATTGTCTTCGATTTTGAAAAGTGTATAGCCGAACAGGTCTCCGCCGTCAGAAAGAACGTAGCCGTAGATATCGCCCTCGAATCTGCCGTTGTTGAGAAGTTCGATTACATCATATTCATCGATTGGTTTCATTGTAAACATGCCCATGGTATTAATCCTCTTTTTCTGCCTGTCTCTGTGTTCTTTTTGCCTTGGATGCAGCTGCCTTGAGTGCATTGATTTCGCTTGGTTTAAGCTCACGGTATTTGCCCGGTGCCAGCATACCGAGCTTTACAGGGCCGATTGCGTTGCGGCGAAGACGTGCTACTTCAAGACCAACTGCAGCACACATACGGCGAACCTGACGGTTTTTGCCCTCTTTGATGGAAATTTCCAGTACGGAACGGTTTTCCTCCTGTGTTACAACGCGCACAATTGCAGGCAGTGTTTTTGTGCCGTCGTCAAGGTATACACCGTTTGCAAGGGCGATAAGCTGTTCTTCTGTAACTGTAGGTCTTACTGTTACACGGTAGAGCTTGGACACCTGATGGGATGGGTGTGTAAGCTGGTTTGCAAAGTTGCCGTCGTTTGTAAAGAGAAGCAGGCCTTCACTGTCCTTGTCAAGACGTCCCACAGGGTAAACACGGGCAGGTGTGTCGCTGATAAGCTCCAGCACTGTTTTTCTGCCGCGGTCATCCTTGCTTGTTGTGATGTATCCGCGTGGTTTGTTGAGCATATAGTAGTAATATTCTTTTTTGCGGTCAAAAAATACACGCTGACCGTCTACCGAAAGGATATCTGCCTTGATATCCATTTTATCGCCAAGCTGAACAGGGCGGCCGTTGAGTTTTACTCTGCCTTCGAGGATAATCTGCTCTGCCTGACGGCGGCTGCACATACCCTGGTCTGCCATTGCTTTCTGAATTCTTGTATCTCTCATTCTTTTCTCCGTTAAATATACTGTGGGGATTAGTTTGTTTCTTCGATAATCACTGAATCCGCTGTGATATCGCTGATATCGCTTACTTCATCTGCAAATTCAATATCTGTTCTTACTGCCGTATCCTTTTTGCCTGTCTTTTTAGCCACAAAACCTTCGATGCGGTCGATAACCTCAGGCATCATATTGATGAGACGGTCGATTGTTGCACCGCCCTCTGCAAGCTGCATAAGCTTTACACTGCCCTCTCTGATAACAAGGAAGCCAACAGGTGTCACACTGCCGCCTGCACTTGCCGCACCACCGAACAGGTCTTTCTGTGTTTTTGTGGCAAAATCTGTACCGCCGGAAACAAAGCCGAAGGATATTTTTGATATTGGCAGGATGGTTGTACCATCCTGTGTGTGAATAGGGCTGCCGATTACTGTGTTGGAATCAACAAGGTCTCTGATTTTTTCAAGAGAGGAAGCCATAATTTCCTGTACTGGTTTTTCAGCCATAGTTTATTTCTCCTTTACGGGTTTGTTTTTGGTAAGTTTTCTGTAGGTTTTAAAAAGATACCAGCCTGTCATTAATATTATACTAGGACTTGCCTGTATTTTACAATAAAAATAAAGACTGGCATCATAAAGATTGGCAAAATCCGCAATAAATACAGGGCTTTTATAGAAGATTTTGACATATTTCTGCAAAAATATATTCAAGCTGTAAAAGCTGTTGGTGATAAGACCGTACTGCTGCTGTGTCCTTTGTGCATCGCCGCTGTAAATTGGCACTGTAAAGGACACATCCTTTATATATATTCCCTTTAAAAGAATTGCCATAACACCCTTAACCGCGGACAGCACTTCCTTTACAAGTTCCATGCCTTTTGGCAGATTTTCTGTCAGCCGGGATACAGGGCTTTTCTTTTTTTGTGCTGTCTGCTGTGTGTTATGTGGTTTTTCTGTTTTCTCTTTTTTCTGTTTTTCCTTTTTCCTAAAAGGCAGGTTTAAAGGATAAACCTTTATTTTAAAGAGAAAAACACGCACCTTTACGGTGAGGTCGTGGACCTTGGAATATTCCACAAAAACACTGCGGGGCACAACAATCACCCACACCAGCAGCACAATCATTGCCAGCAGAACCCAGCCGATGACTGCAAGTACTTTAAGCATCTTCGCTTTCCTCTAAATCAAGCTGATAGTTTTCGTTTAAAGGCATATTGCTTTTGATCTTCGGCAGCTGTTCCAGACCTTCCAGAGAGAAGCTTCGCAGAAACACCTGTGTTGTGCGGTAGCTGATTGGTTTGCCCGGAATATCCAGTCTGCCCGCTTCTTCGATGAGGTTGCGGTTTAAAAGTGTCTGCACGCTGCTGGTGGAATCCACGCCACGTACCTGTTCGATGAATGCACGGGAAACAGGCTGGTTGTATGCGATGATAGCCAGTGTTTCCATAGCTGCATTGGACAGTGGGGAATTTCTTTTCTGGCTGAGTGCCTTGTAAACATAGTCAGAATATTCTGAATCTGTTGTAAAGAACACTGCCTCGGTGTTTTTTACAAATCTGATACCGCTTCCGGGGCGGTTGTATCTTTCGCTGAGGGTTTCCAGGATATACTGCAGCTGTTTTAAATCCAGCTCCAGCACCTCCTTTAATTTCTGTGTGCTTATGCCGTCACCGCTGGCAAAGATTACCGCTTCAGCAGCACACAAGTTCTGTTCCATTGTCATAGTATATTATCTCCTGCGTTGTTGTGAAAGCACCATATTTTCATCTTCATCGATGGAAATGCGGTGGGCACGGATGAGCTCCAGAATGGCCATAAAGGTTGCGATGGCATCGCTTTTGCCCTTTGCTGCATCAAAGGCAGACTGCAGGGACTGGATTCTGTTCTTCATAAGATTTTTCAGCACACTGAAAATCTTTGTCTGCACCGAAACGATAGGGGCGGACACGATAGGCTCGAACTTTTCCTTTTTAGGCGGAGCCCGGCGGATGGATTTGTCGTCCAGCACCTCGTAGGCTTTTACAAGGTCGGAAACAGGATGGATTATATCGTAGGTCCAGTCCTCCTCAATCTCCTGCGGCCCACGTACAAAAAGATTGTCGCCGATGAAGATTTTCCGCAGATTTTCTGCCGCAAGCTTTGCCTGGCTGTACTCGATAAGCTGTCCCTGAAGTTCAGCCTTCAGCTTTTCACCCTCATCGTCCTTAGGCAGCAGATAGACGCTTTTAAGGTACACAAGTCTTGCCGCCATATCGATAAAATCGCTGGCAATATCAAGATCCTGCACCTGTGCTGCATTGATTATCTCCAGATACTGATTGATGATGGTGATAATCTCAATGTCCAGAATATTCATTTTATGTTTGCTGATAAGGGTCAGCAACAAATCCAGCGGACCTTCAAACTGGTCGATTTTAAAATTTAACTGCATCAGTTCACCTTTTGAGTTTTAAAGAATGATTGTTTTGCCGATGATATCCACAAAAAATGTCAGCTTGTCAACTGCATTGAAGATAAGACCGGAGAGGAAGCTGAGCGGCCAGTCCAGAATGCCTGTAAAGAGAACCACGAACAAAGCAAGGAAGATGTAGCGTTCGTATTCCATAATCTTGAAGTAGAATTTATCAGGCAGGAAATAGTTGAAGATTCTGGAGCCGTCAAATGGCGGTATGGGAATAAGGTTGAAGATTGCAAGTGAGATGTTGATAAAGCACATTGAGCGGAAGATTGTGAACAGTGTGGAAAGCACTGTGTTTGTGCCTGTGGCATAGCTGATGTACAAAAGCAGTTTTGCAGCTGCAAGGCTGATTGCCGCTACAATAATGTTGGAAATTGGGCCTGCTGCAGCAGAGATTGCCATACCTTTTTTCTGGTCCTTGAACTTGAGCGGGTTGATCGGCACAGGTTTTGCCCAGCCGATGCCGAAAAGAATCATAGCGACAGAACCCATAAGGTCAAAGTGTGCCATAGGGTTTAATGTAAGGCGGCCCATATATTTTGCTGTAGGGTCACCCAGTTTATCTGCAACATAAGCGTGTGCAGCTTCGTGTACAGGGATAGCTGTAAGAAGAACTATTGCGCGCACGATAATGTCAAAAAAGTCCATAGTTGTCTCCTTTTCATAAATGATTGTGACTAATATATTATTATACGTTTTTTTGCTGTCTTTTTCAAGTGCAGTATTTATGTATTATAAATAATATATATAAGTATTGTGATAATTTTTTTAAAATATTTCAAATTTATGCTTGCTATTCTTTAAAGTTTGTGATACACTATTTTAGCAACGAAAAAAGAAAATGCAATTTAGGTATTGCATTTGTATAAAATTTGTGTTAAAATGTCATAGTTGATTAAATTTTAGGAGGTGCAACAGAATGGCAAAATGTGATTGTTGTGGTAAAGGTGTTACATTTGGTATCAAAGTGTCTCACTCTCATAGACGCTCAAACAGAGCTTGGAAACCAAACGTAAAAAGAGTTAAAGCTATCGTAGACGGTTCTCCACGTTATATTCACGCTTGCACCAGATGTCTTCGCTCTGGTAAGGTAACAAGAGCTATCTAATTACATTAAAAAATTACAGCTGAGCTTTTATGCTCAGCTTATTTTTTTACCCACAGGGATAAATGTTGTTTATACACATAGTAAGTCAGATATTTTTCTCTCGTAAAGACATCCAAACCAAAGGAGGCGGTTGTGTGAACAGTAAAAAATTCAATATAAAGCACTATGCCCTGCTTCTGCTGGGTGCTGCAACACTTTCCTTTGGATTGTTCAACATCCACAGCCAGAGCAGCATCACCGAGGGCGGTGTGCTGGGCATGACACTGCTGATTGACCATTGGTTTGGTATAAGTCCGAGTGTAAGCGGCATTGTGCTTGATTTTACCTGTTATTTTATCGGATGGCGTATACTGGGCAACAGTTTTCTTAAAAACGCAATGTTTGCAAGCCTCAGTTTTTCTTGCTGCTACAGACTGTGGGAAAGCATGGGATATCTTATCCCCAATCTTTCACAGCATCAGTTTGCTGCCGCTGTGCTGGGGGCTTTGTTTGTAGGTGTCGGTGTGGGACTTGTTGTCCGTGAAGGCGGTGCGTCGGGCGGTGACGATGCTTTAGCTCTGGTTATTTCAAAATTTGCAAAGTGCCGTATATCAAAAGCATATCTTGCCACCGATCTGACGGTGCTGTGCTTATCTTTGAGCTATATTCCTTTCGGCAAAATATTCTATTCCCTTATAACAGTGACTGTATCTTCGCTGATAATTGACAGGATACAAAATATCAGACAATAAAAAACAAAACTTCCGGTATTCAGCCGGAAGTTTTTTATTGTTTTTATGATTTTCTTTTTACTGCATGCACTGCCATGGCTACAAGTTCGAACAGTCCGTAGAAACATATCTGTACAAAACCAAAATACCACAGAACATAGTTGAGATGGGTATGAATCCATGAGTGAGGTCGTGCAAGGATTGTCAGCCAGGAATTTGATACAAAAAAGCTGAACAGCAAAACTATAAGCATTGATACAGAATATTCTTTCTTTTTCAGAACAGAAAGCACTGTACCAACCAATGCCAGAACAATAATCACAGGGAAAAGTTTGCCCGGCACAAAGGTTATGATATCGGTAGTAAAAATCAGATACCTGCCAAGTGCCTGTACAAATCCAACCTCTGCAGCAGACTGCAATGCACCTGTAAAGTCTTCCGGATTTGCAAGACCGGTACGTCTTACAGCATCATCCATAATTATAATGCGGATACCTTCTGCAATATTTCCGTCGCCTCTTGCCTGTGCAAGTACAACAAAACCCACACAGAACGCCAGCAGGCTTATCACCGTCATCAGTGCAACATCCCTGAAGATAACAGCCTTCTGCTTTTTATCCTTTGTTTCAAAAAATTCTGCTATCGGGAACATAACCATAGCCATAAGCACTGTAGACATATATTCAAATCCGCACAGAGACTTTACTGCCACTGCAGCAAATATCATTGCAAACCACAGATATTTAAGTTTTGGGAATGTTACATAAAGCAGGCCCAGCAACATAGGGATGTACCACAAAAATTCCACCCAGTAAAGATGCTGTGCAAATGCACTTACCCACGGAGACAGCCAGAACACCAGATAAAACGCCGCTGTCAGCTTAAGATTGCTGTACTTTTTATGGATTACACCGCAGATGAGCATAACCATCAGTGCCATCATAAAGGATGTTGCGTATGTAAAGAAATCAAATGCAAACTGAGCAGAGGTAAATCTTGCTGTGTGATAGTATATCTTGCCCTGCAGACCATACTGTTTTCTGTACGGTCTTGCCACAGCATAAGGGAGCACTTCGCCGTTTTCGTTGAACACAAGACAGGCTTCCAGCTCCTGCTGATTACGCAGTTCCTTGCATGGGCTGTCAAATATCAGAAAACAGATTTCGTTTTCTTCATCAATAACTGCATCCTGCAAGCGGTAAATTTCGCCGGCCTGTGTCTGCAGCACTATCATTTTACCGCCCTGTACATAGGTTTCAATATATCTGTCATATATTACAGGCAGTGCGTTGTCATTGTCGTGAAGTTCATTTTCTGCAAATTCTTCCGACCACTGTTCACAGCTTTCATCTATGAAAGTGAGACGCTCTATTCTGCTGAGACCGTATTTTGCAAGGTGCAGGCCGTTCTGCCCCGCTTCCATTGAACCTGTTGCAAACTGAGCTGACGTAGGGTCGAAGGAGGTTCCGTCAAAATCTCCGTGCATCCAGTTGCGTGGGTCCATATTGTGGGTATACTGCTGAAAAAGCAGCAGAAACAGCAGAATAATGGTGCTGAAAAAATGTATATTGTCAATCTTAAATTTTTTCAAAACAATTCTCCGAAATATGTTATAAAAGGCTGCTTCATCGCGATATTAAATTACGTCATCATGAAGCAGCCTGATATTATTTTTTCAATTAAAATGCAATTTTGTTTGCGATGTATGCTTTAAGGTCTTCGATTTTTACTCTTTCCTGCTGCATTGTGTCGCGGTCACGAACTGTTACGCAGCCGTCTTCTGCAGATTCGAAGTCGTATGTGATACACAGAGGTGTGCCGATTTCGTCCTGACGGCGGTAACGTTTGCCGATGGAGCCGGCTTCGTCATAGTCAACCATAAAGTCTTTCTGGAGCTGGTGGTAAACTTCTGTTGCCTGTTCGCTGAGCTTTTTGGAGAGTGGAAGCACACAAGCCTTGTATGGAGCAAGAGCTGGGTGGAGACGGAGAACAACACGTGTATCGTTCTTTTCTGCATCTACAACTTCTTCATCGTATGCTTCAACGAGGAAAGCAAGAGCAACACGGTCAGCACCAAGGGATGGTTCAACAACGTGTGGAATGTAGTGTTCGTTTGTTTCAGGGTCGAAGTATTCGATTGGTTTGCCGCAGTGTTCGGAGTGCTGTGTAAGGTCGAATGCACCACGGTCTGCGATACCCCAGAGTTCACCCCAGCCGAATGGGAACATAAATTCGATGTCTGTTGTAGCTGTGGAGTAGTGGGAAAGTTCTTCCTGGGAGTGGTCACGGAGTTTGAGGTTTTCTTCCTTCATGCCGAGGGAGAGCAGCCAGTTGTAGCAGTAGTTTCTCCAGTACTGGAACCATTCCATATTTGTGCCCGGTTTGATGAAGAATTCAAGTTCCATCTGTTCAAATTCTCTTGTACGGAATGTGAAGTTGCCTGGTGTGATTTCGTTACGGAAGGATTTGCCGATCTGTGCAACACCGAATGGAAGTTTTCTTCTTGTTGTTCTCTGGATATTTGCAAAGTTTACAAAGATACCCTGTGCTGTTTCAGGACGGAGATAGATTTCGTTTTTAGCATCTTCTGTAACACCCTGGAATGTTTTGAACATAAGGTTGAATTTGCGGATATCTGTAAAGTTTGTGCTGCCGCAGTCTGGGCATGTGATGCCTTTTTCTTCGATGAATGCTTTCATCTGTGCGTCGGACCAGCCTGCACATTCGTAGCCTGCTTCTTCGATAAGCTTGTCTGCACGGTGACGTGTTTTACAGTCTTTGCAGTCCATAAGAGGGTCGGAGAAGCCGCCTACGTGGCCGGAAGCAACCCATGTCTGTGGGTTCATGAGAATTGCAGCATCAAGACCTACGTTGTATGGGCTTTCCTGGATGAATTTTTTTCTCCATGCAGCTTTAACGTTGTTTTTGAATTCAACGCCAAGCGGGCCGTAATCCCAAGTGTTTGCAAGACCGCCGTAGATTTCACTGCCTGCATAAACATAGCCTCTGCCCTTGCACAAAGCTATGATTTTTTCCATTGTTTTATCCTGGTTTAACATAATGTCCTCCAAATGTTAAATGTATATTTATATTTTATTAAATTAAAAATACTTATTTATATATAATAATCTTTTATGACAATTTAGTCAATAGATTGGCCTTTTTTCTGCAGTTGGTATACTATTTTCCAATACTCTGCAGAAAAAGCAAATTTATACTTGATTTATTTTGAAAAATGGTATAAATTATTATAGTCGTTGTTTATTTATACACTTATCGTTTAAAAATATGTAAAGGATTTCACAATGAAATTATTAAATGACAAACGTTTCTATAAATTTCTGATCCCATCACTTATCGGTGCATTTCTCTTTGTTACGCCGATAAATCAGGACGGCAGCCTGACTATCCCGATTGCCGTTGCCGCAAACGCAATGCTGGATCTGATGGGAGACAACACCCTGACAATTATCTGGGCACTTATCACCCTCAGCGGCATTATTACCATAATCCACAAATTTATCGGCATAGGCTTTATAAAAAGCAATCCGAAACTTAACAACCTTTTCAGTGTAAAGGGCTTCTGGTTTGTAATCCGTATGCTTGGCCTTGTGTTTGCAAATATGATTTATTTTAGCCTTGGCCCTGATTTTATCATCGGCGATGCAACAGGCGGTATGGTTATAAATGACCTTATCCCTATTCTTGTATGCGTGTTCTTCCTCGCAGGGTTACTGCTGAGCCTTTTGCTTAACTACGGTCTGCTGGACTTTTTCGGTGCTCTGCTGATTAAACTTATGCGTCCTGTATTCAATCTCCCGGGCAGAAGTGCACTGGACTGTGTTGCTTCCTGGCTGGGTGACGGCTCCATCGGTGTTCTGCTCACAAGCAAACAGTACGAAGAAGGGTTTTACTCCAAGCGTGAAGCTACCGTTATCGCAACAACATTCTCTGCTGTAAGTATCACATTCAGCCTTGTGGTTATCAGCGAGGTTGGCCTTGAACATATGTTCCTGCCATTCTATCTTGTGGTTTCCCTTGCGGGTATTGTGGCAGCAATTATTGTTCCAAAACTGCCGCCTCTTTCCAGAGTTCCGGATTCATACTACACCGAAACACCTCACCGAGAGGATATTCCTGCAGGCACATCCAGCGTTAAATACGGCATTGACCTTGCACTAAAAAAAGCGGATAAATCCCCTACTGTTGCAGCATTTCTCAAAGAGGGTATGGAAAACATCTTTGAAATGTGGTTTGGCACCCTGCCTGTAATTCTGGCTATGGGTACACTTGCACTGATTATTGCAGAGTTTACACCGTTTTTCAGAATTCTGGGTGTTCCTTTTATCCCACTGTTCAAGCTTCTTGCAATCCCTGAAGCTGCAGCTGCCAGCCAGACAGTTGTTATCGGCTTTGCTGATATGTTTCTGCCAAGTGTTATCGCCGCAGGCTTTGAAAGCGAAATGACAAAGTTTGTGGTTGCCGCAACAAGTGTTACACAGCTTATCTATATGTCAGAAATCGGCAGTATCATTATGGGCAGTAAAATCCCTGTTTCCCTTAAAAACCTGTTTATCATCTTCCTTGAAAGAACAATTGTTACACTGCCTGTCATAGCACTTTTTGCACATCTTATATTCTAAAAAAGCAAAGGTCGGATACCAAAGTATCCGACCTTTTATTTATATAATTTTTGTTTTTATGTATCAATTGAACAGAAATTTACAGAACCATAACCATAGTTCCGATACCAATCAGAACACAGCCTATCAGAGATTTCATGGTAAATTCCTCATGTAAAAATACAAATGCCAGGACCAAAGTGATAACAACACTCAGCTTATCAATAGGAACAACCTTTGATGCTTCTCCTATCTGTAATGCTCTGTAATAACAAAGCCACGAAGCCCCTGTTGCCAGACCTGATAAAATCAGGAAAAGCCAGCTTTTTCTGCTGATTTCCATTATTCCGTTCTGTGCATTTGTCAGAAATACCATTCCCCATGCCATAATCACAACAACCACTGTTCTGACCGCCGTTGCAAGATTTGAGTTTACTCCGTCTATACCGATTTTAGCCAATATTGAGGTGAGTGCTGCAAACACTGCAGACATCAGTGCAAATATAAACCACATACGATATCTCCTTTTCAGATTACAGTTTTATATATCAGAGGATTTTTGCCTTGCGGGGATTATCGGCACAATAAAGGACAGTCTGACTGCTTCCGACAGCAGGAACATCTTCACCTGCACCAATCCATTTTCTCATGGTGTAGGTATTTTCTCCCACAGTATATTGCACTTTTATAATATGCGGGAATGCTGCGCCATCCATAGCTCCCATTCTTGCCGATTTTGTATTCACCTTTAACCACCACTGTTTTGAAACGGATAATACGGTTCCTATAGTTTCTTTGTCCATATATTTTCACTCCTTTGTCAATTTCAAATTTTCCCAACTGTATTATAATGAATAAATGTAAAAAATTCCGTATAATATCTATTCACAAAATTGGAATTTTACGAATAGTTAGTTTTGAATATTATTATTCCTTTATGAACCATTGTTCTTCTAAACCTGAAGAATCTGCTGTCAATGTTGTATAAAAAGAATCACCATTATATGTATCAAAAACATATTCTTCATAAACCGGTTCTGCACTGTCCAAAGTAAACCCAGCAGCAAGTGCACTTTCCGCGTGATGATTCTTGTCTGGAGAATAAACTCTATAAGGTGTTCCTATAGTAGTTTTGCCTGTCCATTTATAATGATAATATGTATAGGTTTCAACAGTTTTCTCTGTTACAGCATCATTTGCAATACTTGAGTCTTCCACTATTTCAAGCTGTTGTACTTCGTCATAACGTAGTACGCCTTTTACAGTATATTTAACCCCTTGTTTCAAATTGTATTTTGGATCAATGTACAGTTCTTCAAGAATATCCCATCGTTCTTCATCCCAATAGCCTTTAAGTGCTATTTTTTCATCAAGTACAAATTGTGTGCCATTTCGCATATAACCTGATACTTCAATTTCTGGTGTGTATGTATCAAATCTAAATTCCGGAAGAATTTCTGCTTCATCAAACATTAACTGATTCTGTTCAGCATCTGCTATATCATTTTCTTCATATGAATTTATATTGTCAGATGAAGTATTTTTATATGCTTCCATAAACCTCATTGTCATAATAAAATCTTCAAAAGGACCTTCCAATCCATAAATAAGTTCACCATTCCAACTATATTCCCAATATGGTGTATCCATAAAGTATTGATCGTCATCATACATAATCAATATATGGTCTTCATAAGGAGTTATGTAAAATTGATACCCATAATTTTCTGGCCATTCATAATTAACAGAAAGGTTTATAGGGTTAAAACCTGCATCGCTATATGTTTCCGCCAAAGTATTTTCCCATCCATCATCAACCATAAATCTAACGCTTGTTATATCTGGATTATTATATAAAATATTTTCGATGATTTCGTAAGCTTTATTAAATTGACCTACTAAATCACTTTTATTATCTTCTACTTTATTAGTTGGCGAAATCAAAACATAATCGTCAGTAAAACAAACTTCACCACCATAAAATTGAAGACATGCCTTTATAGTTACGTTTTCGCCTACAAAATCATTCAATTCTTTGTCAAAGAACCACAATTTATCTGTTGTTATAGGCTTGTCTTCGCTATAAATTACATTCGTAAAAGAGGTGAATTTATCAAGTTGAACATAACAAGAGTTTCTTGTTGAATCATATTGAAGAATACCACTATATAAAGCTTCTTCATACGTTGATGTGTTTTCACTTACTGGCGTATTATTGGGTTCTTTATCAGTATTATTTGTTTTTATATCCGCAGAAACTATTTCCGATTTTTTTATGTAACTATATTCTGATGCACTTATCACATCTCCATTTTTGTCAAATCGTGCATCTTGTATAATATTTCCAGCTTCATCTCTTTTTTTTACTTCAGTTTTTCCAGAATAATTACCATTTATATACTCTTTCGTTACATCTTTAGAATGTTCGTATGTTGTTGACATAATTATCGAACCTGTACTTATTCTATCATCCAGAGAATGACCATAATGATTTTCATACATAGCTGATGATATTATTCTGCCATTATCATCATAAGTTGTAGTCGTCAACCATTCTCCGTCATCATTAGCTATTATTTTGCCTTTTTCATCAAAGAAATATTCCGCCAAGTACTCAGTAGGATTACCTTCGATGTCATTGCCTGATACATAGACTAATGCATAGTAATTATCTTCGTTATATTCAAAACTATGATTTAAAACAACTGTTTCCGTTTTAAAACCATATTTTTTTCCTTCTTCAACAACTGATGAAGGCTGATATATTTTGAGACATAATGTAGATATTCTGCCATCCTCGTGATAAGCATATTCCATTGTTTGAGATATTTCTCCATTCTTGTCATATGTTGTTTCTTTCATCAGAAGATATTCATCACTTATTTTTGTCGAACATGCATTTAACAACATACACATAAAAAGCATCATAAAAATTCTCAATATTTTTTTCATAGCTATATCCTTTCGAAACGATTTTAAATATTTGCTATGGAATTTTGCAAATATATTCAGTAGTGTATAACAATATTATACCAAATAAATGTACAAATTCCTATCTACAACCTCTTCGTCAAATTCAAATTTTCCTAACTGATTATAATATAACATACTAACTTATTACATACAACAACAGGCACAGCAATCGGATTGCTGTGCCTGTATTTTTACTTTTTATCTTTATTCTGGCCAAATTTATATTCTGTGCCGTTTAAAAGACGTTTGATATTTGTGCGGTGTGTCCACACGATAAGGGACGGGAACACTACTGCCGCAATAAGGTTTGGTACCGAAACTGTCTGTGTGATATAAACCTGACAAAGTGTCCAGATGATATATGTCGGCGGTGCGATAATGCTGCCGAGGGATACAATCTTTGTGGAAAAAACAAGCACAAAGAAGATGGACAGTGCGATAAGCAGGGTGATTGGTGTAACTGCAATCATAGCCCCTGCCACAACGCTTACGCCTTTGCCGCCTTTGAAACCAAAGTAAAGCGGGAACATGTGACCGAGAACTGCACCGAGAACAGCGATATAAAGGCCGATTTCCATCATCAGATGGTTGGAGAAATAAATTTCTCTGCCGAACATTGTGAAGGCATAACGCTGCATAAGAATAACAGGGCTGTTCATAAACAGCAGTCTTGCGATAAGCACTGCAACTGTGCCCTTGAGCACGTCGCCTGTGATTGTAACTGCCGCAGCCTTTTTGCCGAAGGTACGCAGAATGTTTGTCATGCCTGCGTTGCCGCTGCCGAATGTGCGGATATCCTTTTTGTAAAAGCCTTTGCTTACAATGATGGAAAAGGACAATGAGCCGAGGAGATAGGATTCTATTGCGATGATAATCCATTTGATATAGAACGGCATCAGCTGTCACCTCTTTCGCGGATGATAAATTTGATTGGTGTACCTTCAAGACCGAACACCTCTCTTATCTGGTTTTCCAGATATCTCTGATAGGAAAAGTGGAACAGCTCTCTCTTGTTGCAGAAAGCAACAAAGGTTGGCGGTCTTGTGGAAATCTGTGTCATGTAATAAATTTTGAGACGTTTGCCCTTATCACTTGGCGGCTGAACACGCTGTGTAGCACGGGCAAGGATATCGTTGAGAACACCTGTTGTTGTGCGGAAGGAGTTCTGGTTGTCCACAAACTTGATAAGTTCAAAGAGCTTGTCTATTCTCTGGCCTGTTTTTGCAGAGATAAAGATGATTGGCGCATAGCTCATAAAACTGAAATCTTCCATCAGCTTTTTACGCATAATATCCATTGTTTTATCGTCTTTTTCAACAGCATCCCATTTGTTTACAGCGATGATACAGGCCTTGCCCTGTTCGTGTGCAAAACCTGCCACCTTGGAGTCCTGTTCTGTAAAACCAACTGTGCCGTCAATCATAATAACACAAACGTTGCTGCGTTCAACTGCTGCAAGTGCACGAACAACAGAGAAGCGTTCAACACCGTCTTCAACGTTGCCGCGTTTGCGCATACCAGCTGTATCTGTAAAGACAAATTTGCCGTGTTTGTTTTCCACAAAGCTGTCCACAGCGTCACGGGTTGTGCCGCTTTCGTCACGGACAATCATTCTTTCTTCGCCGATGATGTGGTTTACAAGGCTGGATTTGCCAACGTTTGGTCTGCCGATTACGGCAACCTTGATTCTTTCGTCCTCGTCTGTTTCTTCCTCTTCATCGTATTTGATGTATTTGAAGCATTCATCAAGGATATCGCCTGTGCCGTGGCCGTGCACGGATGACACCGGGAACGGATCGCCCAGGCCAAGTGAATAGAATTCATAAATATCATCGGAAACCTTGCCGATATTGTCACATTTGTTTACAACCAGCACTACAGGTTTGCCGCTTTTGAGCAGCATTGTTGCAACCTCGTAGTCATTTGCTGTAACGCCTGTGCGGATATCTGTAACAAACAGGATAACCTGTGCTGTGTCGATAGCAATCTGTGCCTGCTGTCTGATATGCTTGAAAACACTTTCGTTGTCGCGTGGTTCGATACCGCCTGTATCAACCAGCAAAAATTCCTTGTCCAGCCATGTGCCCTCAGCATAGATACGGTCGCGGGTTACGCCCGGTGTATCCTCTACAATACTGATGCGTTGACCGATAATTTTATTGAAAAGTGTGGATTTGCCAACGTTTGGTCTGCCCACGATAGCAATAATCGGTTTTGCCATACTTTTACACCTCTTTCAAAATTCCTGACAGCAGGTCATAGCCGTCACATGAGTAAAATTCTGCAGTTGCCCCCAATGCTTCTTCCAGCTGAGGCACTGTCATATCATCAAGGAAGATGTCCGCGTTGTCGCTGAGCACATCGTTGCACAGACAGAGCCTGTCTGTTTTAAGATTGCCCGAGAGCTGTTTTACAAGGTCTGTACCTGTAATAAGCCCTGTAACCGAAACATTTCCTCCGAAAAATTCGTTTTTGATTTTGTGAATATATATTTTAACCTTGTCCCCGTATTTTTCCATGGCCATATCAGCCATTGTACAGAGAACAGGATAAAAGCTTTCCCCTGTTGCGATATCCACCGCAACGTTCTCCTTTGCCTCGGGATGATAGTCCATATCATCCATAAAGTTATCTATAAAGGTTCTTACCATACCAACGCCGTTTTCTATCTGAGGGAAATCCTCGTAGTAATCGGCCTGCGGGATATCATATCCTGCATTGAGATAAAATTCGTCGGAAAGGTAGATAAGCCTTGTGCCCTTTTCTTTATAAAACTGTGCGGTTTCTTCTTCCACAAGAGCGATAACCTCTCTGCAGTCTTCGCCTGTAAAGCCCTCTGCCTCTTCCAGCCCGTCACGGTAACGTGTGAGGCCTATCGGCACGATGGAAGCCGACTGCACCGCAGGATAAAGGGACTGCAGGTCACGGATAGAGCGGCGGAGTTCTTCTCCGTCATTTACACCCTTGCATAGAACTATCTGGCAGTTCATCTTTATATCTGCATCGGCAAATTCTCTCATACGCTCCATAACATTGGCGGCGTTGGGATTTTTCATCATTTTAACCCTGAGCTGCGGGTTTGTTGTGTGAACAGAAATATTTATAGGAGATATCCGCACCTTTTTAATGCGGTCAACCTCTTTCTGTGTGAGGTTTGTCATGGTAATATAGTTGCCGAAAAGGAAGGACAGCCTTTCGTCGTCATCCTTGAAGTAGAGGGAATCTCTCAGCCCTTTTGGCAGCTGGTCGATAAAACAGAACAGGCATTTGTTCTTGCAGTGGTGGTGTTTATCGATAAGGTAGGTTTCAAATTCCAGGCCCAGCGGATCGTATTCGTCCTTGTCTGTGATTTTTACCAGTTTTTCTGTGCCGTCCAGCGACAGGAGAGAAACTTCCAGGTTTGTACCCGCCTGATAAAACTGTAAATCCAGCATATCGTTTATCTCTTCGCCGTTGATTTTAACCAGTGTATCCCCTGCTTTGATGCCGTAGCTTGCAGCAACCGAGCCTGTGAGCACATCTTTTATCTGTACAGCCATTTAAACCTCCTTTTTACATAGCCCATATTATGTCAATTTAATATTTTACCATATATTTTCAATAAATTCTATAAAAAATCTGTTAATTAATTTTTTCACAATACATTTTCTGCAAAAAATAAAAAAGGGCAGAACATTGTTCCGCCCTTTCAATCTGTTAAAAATATCAAGCCGTTAAAGGATTAAGCTTCTTTTTTGATAACAGCTTTGCCTTTGTAGTAACCACAGCTTTTGCAAACTTTATGTGGAAGTGTTAATTCACCACACTGTGCACATTTAACAAAAGATGGTGCAGTCAATTTCCAAACGTTGGAACGTCTTTTGTCTCTTCTTGCTTTAGAAACTTTTCTCTTTGGTACTGCCATGCTTTAGCACCTCCTCTAATTATCATCGTCTTGTAATAATTGTTTTAATACTAATAACCTTGGGTCAACCTGTTTATCCTCGCAGCCGCAGTTTTCCTCTTTAGGTCTGCCGCAGTACTGGCACAGTCCCTGACAATCCTCGCTGCAGATTACTGCATTTGGAATTTCGAGGGATAGTTCCTGATAGACAAGCTGTTTTACGTCAAGTATGTTGTCACTGCTTACAGGAATTTCTGGATCCGGTTGTGTGAGGATGTCCGGTGTTATAACGAAATCCTGAGAGAAGTTGAATTCTCTGCTAAACAGCTTTAAACATCTTGCGCAGCTGCACACAGCAGTTGCCTTTACGTTGAGCTTTATAAATGTTTCGCCGTTACCTTTGTGCAGGTTAAGTTCGGCCTTAACCGGCTGTTCAAAAGTTGCGTCACAGCTTATATCTTCGTTGCTGAAATCAAATTCCAGCACCAGCTGTTTATCTTTTTCTTCCCCTTGGAAGACTTTGCTGAGATTAACTAACATAAAGCACCTCTTTAGGTCACTTAAATATTATATAAACCTTTGACAACTTTGTCAAGGAAAAAATGTCTATATTTCAAGACTTTTTTGCATTTATTTAAGGACACTTTATACATAAATCAGTGCAGCAGGCCGAATTACCGGTCCGCTGCACATTGTAAGCTGTATTATGTAGAAGATTAAACGTATGCTTTGAGTTCTTCCGGAAGTTCTTCCATATCGCAGGAAACTGTGAATACAACAACTTTATCTTCTGTAAGTGGTTTGATTTTTTCAACGAGTTCTGCAAAGTCTTCCATATCGTGTTCGAGAACTTTAAGGATGCCGTCTACATAAATCTGTTCGATGTCGTAGTTGCTTGCACAAACACCTGCAAAGAAGCCGTAGAAACGTTTGCAGCCTTTGATTTTATATTCGTCAACGTCGATAAGACGAACGCTTGTAGGGATGTTGTGTGTAAGCTGCATGCCTTTTTCGATGCATACGATGTTGCCTTTTACTTCTGGAAGGTTAGCATTGATCATGTCAACCATCACTTTTGTTTTACCGGTACCTTTATTACCAACAATTAATTTAATCATAATTGGAATCCTCCTATATTTAACGCTTACGCGTTTATTCACCTATTTTTTTGAGAAGTTCTTCTCTGTGTGCTTCGTAACCAGGTTTGCCCAGAAGTGCAAACATGTTTACCTTGTAATCTTCAACGCCTGGCTGGTTGAATGGGTTTACACCCAGCATATAACCGCTGATTGCACAGGCTTTTTCGAAGAAGTATACGATGTAGCCAAAGTTTTCTTCGTCCATTGCGTCAACTTCCAGCACGATGTTTGGAACACCGCCGGAAACGTGTGCAAGGATTGTGCCCTGCATAGCTTTTTTGTTGATTTCGCTCATTGGCTGGTCTGCAAGGAAGTTGAGACCGTCAAAGTTGTTTTCGTCAGCTTTTACGAAGTAGTCTTCGCCTGCATTTTTAAAGGAAACAACTGTTTCGAACAGGTTGCGGTTGCCGTCCTGAATAAACTGGCCCATGGAGTGAAGGTCTGTGGAGAAGATAACACTTGCAGGGAAGATGCCCTTCTGATCTTTGCCTTCGCTTTCGCCGTAAAGCTGTTTGTACCATTCGTTCATCATAGCCCAGTTTGGTTCGTAGCAGGCCATGATTTCTGTTGTTTTGCCTTTGCGGTAAAGGATATTTCTTGCTGCTGCATATCTGTAACAGTCGTTGTCTGCACCCGGTTGTGCAAAGTCTTCGCACGCTTTCTGTGCACCCAGCATCATCTTGTCGATGTCGTAGCCTGCTGCTGCGATCGGAAGAAGACCTACAGCTGTGAGTACAGAGAAACGGCCGCCTACATCGTCAGGGATAACAAATGTTTCGTAACCTTCTGCTGTGGAGAGGTTTTTCAGTGTTCCGCGTGCCTTGTCTGTTGTAGCATAGATGCGTTCTTTTGCACCTTCCTTGCCGTATTTTTCTTCCATAAGTTCCTTGAACACACGGAAAGCGATTGCACTTTCTGTTGTTGTACCGGATTTGGAGATAACGTTTACAGACATTTCCTTGTCTTTGCACATAGCAAGGATGTGGTTGAGGTAGGAACCTGAAATGTTGTTGCCTACAAAGTAAATCTTGAGTTTGTTGGAGTCAAGATTGTTGTAGAATGGAGAGCCAAGGAATTCGATTGCTGCTCTTGCACCGAGGTAGGAACCGCCGATGCCGATTACAACCAGAACTTCACTGTCGTTTCTGATTTTTTCTGCAGCTTTTTTAATTCTTTCAAACTCTTCTTTATCGTAATCAAAAGGAAGATTGAGCCAGCCCAAAAAATCGTTGCCCGCACCGGATTTCTGGTGAAGGACTTCGTGGCACAACTCAACCTCTTTGCTTACGTAATCAAATTCTTCCGGTTTTACAAAACCGTTTAAATATTTGCCCTGAAATTTTACAGCCATAATTTTTTACCTCTGTAAGATTGAATTGATAAAATTTACGTAATTATTTTATTTTTATAATATATACAGTATACAATATTGCCAAAAAACTGTCAACAACAAAAGGGGTGTTTCGGCAATGGTTACAGATGTTGTAATCTCTTTTTCTATGTGCTTTTCAACCGCATATCTACCGCTGTTCTGATTAGTATTTCCAGTGCTTTTTTAAAGTTCACCTTTTCCAGATTTTCCTGCAGGATTATATCGTATTCCTTTATCTTCTGCCCTGCCGAATACAGCCCCACACTGCCTATTTGTGTACCTTTGGACATTGGTGCATCAATGTATTCGGGCAAAATTATACGGCTTTCCAGCTCCTTTGCCTGCCCCTTTAAAAACAGCAGATGGGTTGGCAGCGTATAGGATATTTGTGCCTGTTTCTGCACGCCGTAACGCACTTCGATATGTTCGGGGCAGTTTTCCAGCTGAGGAAACTGTCTGCTTTCAAAGTTGGAAAAACCGAAATCCAGCAGTTTCTTTGCCGCATCAAACCGCTCTGTGCCCGAATTGGCTCCCAGCACCACCGCAATAAGGGACAAATCCTGCCGTTTTGCCGTTGCAGATATACACACACCCGCCTTGCCGGTTGTGCCTGTTTTAAGCCCTGTAGTGCCGCTGTAGCTGTGCAGCATCTTGTTGGTGTTTACAAGCTGGGTTTCCCCGTTTCTCAGATAATCCATCCATATTGTTGTGTAATTAAACACATTTTCGTGCTTCATCAGTTCTCTGCTCATAATTGCCACATCGTAGGCAGTCGACAGATGTCCGTCGGCATCAAGGCCGCAGGCATTGACAAAGTTGGTGTTTTCCATACCCAGTTGCTGGGCCCTCTTGTTCATCATATCGCAGAAAACCGCCTCGCTGCCGCCCACAAACTCTGCCAGTGCCACCGCAGCATCGTTGGCAGAGGATACAGCAACTGCCTTGAGCAGTTCATCCACTGTGAAAATCTCCCCCGGCTCCAGCCATATCTGGCTGCCGCCCATGGAAAATGCGTGTGGAGAAATGGGCACCGTGTCGCTGAGGGAAATTCTATTGGCATCCAGTGCTTCAAACACCAGAAGCATGGTCATAACCTTTGTTATTGAGGCTATGGGCAGCTGTGCATCGGCATTTTTGGCGTAAAGTATCTGTCCTGTACCCTCGTCCATAAGCAGTGCAGCCTTGCAGGGCACATCAAAGTTTGTCTGGTCTGCCACTTTATCCACGAAACTGTCGGTGTTTACTATTGCAGCTGCACTGACCGCTTCGGTACGGGCGTAGAATTCTTCGCTGATTTCCTCCCCGTCCGACCACACAGGCAGTTCCAATACTGCCGAAACCTCTGCATCCTCCCCCGCCGCAAAGACAGATATTCCAAAGGAGAACACCAGACAGGCCGATAAAAATATACTTAAACCTTTTTTCATAATTACCACCTTGAATTTTTATTTTAATTAATATATAGTTATGTGGTTTGTTCTCCAAATATTAACTGTCTGATTTTGTTGAGATTTGACAGCATATATGATAAAATAATATGTTAGAGCTATAAATTCATTTAAAAGGAAGTTTTTGATGAAAGTTTGTTTTTTTACCCTTGGGTGTAAGGTCAACCAGCAGGAAACTGCTGCTATGATAAATATTTTTTCCAAAAACGGCTGGGAAATCGCCGAAGACAGAGAGGTAAGCGATGTTTACATTGTAAACAGCTGTACCGTAACTTTAAGCGGCGATAAAAAAAGCATCCAGTGGATACGCCGTGCCAAGAAACAGAACCCTGATGCAGTTGTGGTGCTGTGCGGCTGTATGCCACAGGCTTTCCCCGACAAGGCAATCGCTGTAAGTGAAGCTGATATCATTATCGGCAGCAAGGGCAAGAGGCAGATTTATGACCTTGTGCAGCAGTTTATGCAGAAAAAACAGCGTATTGTCGATATAAAGCCTCACGGCGAAAACGACACATTTGAGGAGCTTGCCGAGGGCGAGGACACAATGCACACCCGTGCATTTCTCAAGATTCAGGACGGCTGTAACCGCAGCTGTGCATACTGCATTATCCCAAAAGCAAGGGGCCGTGTGCGTTCAAGAAGTGTGGACAGCATTGTGGCACAGGCACAGAAACTGGCTGATTTAGGCCACAGGGAAATTGTGCTTACAGGTGTAAATATCTCCTGTTACGGACAGGACATCGGCATAAATGTGTGCGATGTTATCGAAGCCGTGGCAGAGATTGAAAACATACACCGCATACGCTTTGGCAGTCTGGAGCTTGATCTTTTCACCGATGATATGCTTGTGAGGATGAGTAAGGTAAAAAAATTCTGCCCCCATTTCCACCTCTCTTTACAGAGCGGATGCGACAGAACCCTTAAAGCTATGAACCGCCTGTATGACACAAAGCTTTACACCGATATGATGAACCGCCTGCGAGAGCTGTTTGACAGACCTGTGTTTACCACCGATATTATCGTGGGCTTCCCCGGTGAAACTGAGGCAGATTTTATCGAAAGTGTAAACTATGTGCAGAAATGTGAGTTTTTAAAGGTGCACACCTTTACATTTTCCCCGCGAAAAGGCACCGTTGCCTATGAAATGACAGACCAGATACCAAACGATATAAAGAGCGAAAGAAACCGTACAATGACCTTTAAAAGCGAACAGACCAAAAACAAGGTTATGGAAAGCTTTATCGGTTTTGAGGACACTGCCCTTCTTGAACAGCAGACCGCCAGCGGCGACTGGACCGCATACACCAGCAGATATATCCCTGTTGTTGTAAAAAATTCTTCCCACCTTTCAGGCGGCGATATTGTAAATGTTAAACTGACAGAAATAAACGGCCAGCGAATGATGGCAGAGATAATTTAAGGAGATAAAAATGGAACAGAAAAAAGATATTTTTGACAAAATTATGGAACTTCCCCTTATAAACATCTTCAACCCGTTCTATAAAAAATACAAAGAGGGCCTGCTGTATCTGTTCTTTGGCGGATGCACATTTTTCATTGCCCTTATCACCTTTTCCATTGGTGTTTTCACCTTTGGCCTTGAAGAAATCACATCCAACAACATCTCCTGGGTTATCGCTGTTGCATTTGCCTACATAACAAACAGAACATGGGTATTTACCGAAAAAAGCCACACCTTTAAAGGCATAGTGAGAGAAATAATCTCCTTTGCAGCAGGCAGACTGCTGACACTGTTTATGGAAAACGGCATTATCTGGCTGTTTATCGATGTGTTTGGCATCGGCGTAATTCTCACAAAGGTTGTGGGACAGATTGTGGTTATCGTTACAAACTACTTCCTGAGCAAGTTTCTTATCTTCAAAAAAGACAAATAGCAAAAATCAAAAGGGTTCGGAATTTTCCGAACCCTTTATTTTTTGTTTATTTTCTGCACGCTTCAACAAAAGCTTTGCCTATTTTCAGACTGTTTTCGTCCTTTTTAAAGTTCATCTCAGGATGCCACTGAAGCCCCAGAACAAAGGCTTTCTGCGGTGCATACACCGCCTCGGCTATGCCGTCGGGTGCCGATGCACATACCGCTAGGCTTGGTGCAATCTGTGCTGCTGCCTGATGGTGCAGACTGTTTACCATAAGTTTTTCTGTGCCTATGATGCTGTACAGCAGGCCGTACGGAGCAACATTTACAGGGTGTACACCCTCGTCATAGGGTTTGCCCTGACGGTGAACAATATCGGATTTGTGCTGTGTCGGGATATCCTGATAAAGTGTGCCGCCCAGCGCAACATTCAAAAACTGCATTCCGCGGCAGATGCCAAGAACAGGTTTGTCGGTTTTGATAACCTCTTTGAAAAGTGCAAACTCAAGGCTGTCCCTCTCTTTGCAGTCCTCGGCACATTCAGGCAGCATTTTCTGGCCGTAATATGATGGGTTTATATCATCACCGCCTGTAAATACAAAACCGTCAAAGCGGTCGGCAATTTCCTTTACAGATTCCTCGTCATCGGCAAAGGACAGCACAACAGGTATGCCGCCGCTTTTTATGATAAGTTCTGTATATCCCGGAAGCATCCAGTAGCTTTCCATTTTTTTATCCCACAGAGGCATAAGGGCAATAAGTGGTTTTTTCATAAGTTTCTCCGCTGTATGTATATTTTTGTGTAGAACAAATACGGGAAGGGATATCCCCTCCCCTGTATTTTTTATTTACAATATTTTATTTAAGTGTTTCTCTGATAAGTCTTTCGGCATTTTTATATGCAATTTTTTCCACATCTGTACTGCTTAAGCCATTTCTGAGCAGTGCGTCAAAAAGCTTGTCCATATCCAGCGGACTGGCAATATCCAGCTTGCCGCCGATTCCGTCAAAGTCTGTGCCGATTGCCACAAAGTCGCTGCCGCCCACATTGTAAAGATGCATAACGTGACGGACGATATCTTCCAGTTTGCTGTCCTCAATCCATTTTTCTCCGCTTATATCTTCACTTGTAACAAACAAAGGGCAGAAGTTGATGCCGCAAACGCCGCCTTTAGTTGCCATTGCTTTTATCATTTCATCTGTCAGATTGCGCTGATGAGGTGTGAGGGCACGGGCACAGGAGTGGGATGCCACAATAGGTTTTTTTGAAAGTTCCATCACATCCCGGAAACCGCCATCGGAAAGATGTGAAACGTCGATTATAATTCCCTTTTCGTTCATATATTCCACTGCTTCTCTGCCGAAAGGTTTAAGGCCTGCGTTCATAACCTTGCTGTCGGTGCTGTTCGGATAGCCGAAGCAGTTTTCATAGTTATGGGTAAGGGATACAAGGCGAACGCCCATATCATAGTATTTATCAAACTTTTCAAAGCTGCCCAGGATGCTGCGTCCGTCTTCGATGGTGAGAAAAGCGGAAACCTTGCCCGCTTTTGCGTTGTTTTCCATATCAACTGCATTTTTTGCCCAGGCGATATCGTCAGGATGCTGTGCTATTGCATTGCAGAGGGTTGCGTACAGTTCATCTATAAATTCATCGTCTGAACAGTTTGATTTTATATTGTGAATCCACTCCACAGGCGGCATATAGATTGCAAAAAACTGTGCCAGCACCCCTGCTTTTTTAAGGCGGTTTATATCCACCATAAACTGTGGGCGGTCAAAAATGTTTTCGTCTCTTGTCTCAAAAGCCATACATAGTGTATCGCAGTGCAGATCGATGTATTTCATAACAAACTCTCCTTTTTGATTTTCTCTAAATACATAATACTATTTTGTGCAGATAACTGCAAGAAAAACATACATCTGTCAGCACAGTCATGGCACCTATGCAGTTTGCAGAACGAAAGGCTTCGTTGACAATATATATCTTAGTTTATAT
The DNA here is from genome assembly GCA_015067145.1 of Oscillospiraceae bacterium. GTDB lineage: Bacteria > Bacillota > Clostridia > Oscillospirales > Ruminococcaceae > RGIG3102. The sequence continues at coordinate 29,994 of SVNA01000008.1, forward strand.
ACTATAATTAATCCAACCGTCTGCCATAAAGGCAGCTGAAAGAGGCGTATTTTATGAAAAAATTTATTGCTGTTGCTTTGACTGCACTGATCTGCTTTTCCCTTGCTGCCTGCGGCAGTGATGTACCTGACAGTCTGTCTGCAGAAAAAAACACGGACATTACAGAAAGCGTGACCTCTGCAGAGGACACAAGCTCCACAGAGGATGTAATCGTTACCGAAAGTATTGATGAAAAAATAAATCATCCCTCTCCCAAAGTTCAGGATATACAAAAATTTCTTGTACTTGATACCCCTTATGATATAGATATAGGCACTTTTGGCAGTATGGATTTTATGTATTCCCTTGAAAGCGGCAGCGAAGAACTGATGCGTCAGTTTATGGATATACTCGTAGAAAACTACAGTCTCAGCCTTGTGGACATATTCACCTACGACTATGAGTCCGCAACCTTCAAAGATTATCAGTATATGTATTCAGGTGAAGGTGAAGAAAAACTCCAGCGGGAAAATATGGACTGGGATGTATCGGTTGGCATTACTGTGCACAAGGACAAGCCCGAAGTTACTGTGGGCGTATTTTATGTGAACGGTTTTCAGCTTGTGGATGACGGATACAGAGCAGATTACTCCAAGGTTGTAACACCTGTTATCACACCGGAACCAACACCTGTACCCACACAGAAACCTGCAGCTGCTCCTGCACAGAAACCTGCACAGAATACAGCCCCTACAGTTACTGCTATAGATAAAAATGCGGCATATATCCCTGATTTTTCGGCATTTCTGAACCGCAGTCCGTCCGAGGACAAAGACCGCTACTATGGCGGCACACGAAAATACTACCAGAAAATCTCACTCAGCACACAGCAGACTGTTGTGTCGGAAATCCTGGCACTTCTGGACAATGACAGATATCAGCTGGAACTTATCGAAAAGGTCAGTGCTGATGACCGCATTGAATACAATTACAGATACACAGGCAATATGGGCATGGATTCGATACACAGCAAAAACGACGACAGCCGATATTACAATCTGCAGTTTACTGTATACAACAGAAACAACGACAACGGCACCTATGGCATACATTTTCACTACAGTCCGCAGTTTGTGGAAGAGAATGTAGGATACACCGTTTCTGCAAATGCAGGCAGCACCGGTGGTGGCGGTGGCGGCACCATTGATTTTGAAGATGACGACCTGCCAGACCATTCCAAACTGCAGTGTCTCACCTGTGACGGCGACGGTGATTGCACTAAATGCGGCGGCAGCACATATATAGGTTATGGCGATGCCCGTGCAAAATGCGACAGATGCAAAGGCACAGGCGACTGCAGAACCTGCGGCGGCAGCGGCACACGCTGATAATATAAACAGCAGCATTAATGCAAAAATAAACATATTATATGAAAAAGCATCTTATCTTAAACTGATAGGATGCTTTTTTGCTGCGTACTGTAATTTTACAAAACAAAAAGCCGACTGATAATCAGTCGGCTTTAGCTACTAATTCAATTATTTGAATTTACGTTTGCGAGCAGCTTCTGCTTTTTTCTTACGTTTTACAGAAGGTTTTTCGTAGTGTTCACGTTTACGAACTTCTGCGAGAACGCCAGATTTTGCACATGAACGCTTAAAGCGACGAAGTGCTGAATCCAAGGATTCATTTTCTTTAACTCTGATTTCGGACATCTATTTTCACTCCCTTACGCTTTTTTGCTGAGATTTGTTTAACCAATTTAAACATCACAGATAAATTATACAGATTTAGTATGCCGTTGTCAACAATTATTTTTTATTTTACAACGATATTTACCAATTTGTTTGGAACACAGATTGTTTTTACAACTGTCTTGCCATCTGTTGCCAGTTTAATAGCATCGTTTGCCATTGCAGCAGCCAGCATATCGTCTTTGGAAAGGTCGAGAGCAATGTTGATTCTTGCTCTGATTTTACCGTTAACCTGTACAGGAACTTCCACTGTTGCTTCAACGCATTTAGCTTCGTCAAATGATGGCCACTGTGCCTGTGCAATCTGGCCACCAAAGCCCATATTTTCCCAGATTTCTTCTGTGATATGCGGTGCAAATGGGTTGAGAAGGATAAGCAGTGTTCTGTATTCTGCCTTGTTGATGGATTTTTTAGCACCGATTTCGTTGATGAGAGCCATCATAGCAGCGATTGCTGTGTTGAAACCGAGGTTGTTGATATCTTCTGTAACCTTTTTGATTGTTTTGTTGAAAGGAACAACCATATCTTCGCTGTATTCTTCACCGTCCACAACCATTTCCTGAAGATTCCAGATTTTGTCAAGGAAGCGTTTGCAGCCCTTGATGGAAGACTGGCTCCAAGGTGCAGCCTTTTCAAAGTCGCCCATAAACATTTCGTACATACGCATTGTGTCGGCACCGTATTCGTTTACGATGTCGTCAGGGTTAACTACGTTGCCGCGGGATTTGGACATTTTTTCGCCTGTTTCGCCAAGAATCATGCCGTGGCTTGTACGTTTTGCGTATGGTTCAGGACATGTAACAGCACCGATATCGTAGAGGAATTTGTGCCAGAATCGGCTGTAGAGCAGATGGAGTGTTGTGTGTTCCATACCGCCGTTGTACCAGTCAACAGGCATCCAGTATTCCATTGCTTCCTTACTTGCGAGAGCTTCGCTGTTTTTAGGGTCGATGTATCTGAGGAAGTACCAGGAGGAACCTGCCCACTGTGGCATTGTGTCAGTTTCGCGTTTTGCAGGACCGCCGCACTTCGGACATGTTGTATTTACCCAGTCTGTAAGGCGTGCAAGTGGGCTTTCGCCTTCGCCTGTCGGTTCAAAGTCCATAAGTTCAGGAAGTTCCAGAGGAAGCTGGTCTTCAGGCACCGGTTCCCAGCCGCAGTGCGGGCAGTATACCATTGGGATTGGTTCGCCCCAGTATCTCTGACGGGAGAAGATCCAGTCACGGAGTTTGTAGTTTGTTTTGCTTTCTCCGATACCCTGTTCTGCCAGCCATTCGATGATTTTAACCTTGGCATCTTCTACGGAGAGACCATCAAGGAAGCCGCTGTTTGTCATAATGCCTGTTTCGCAGTCTGTGAAGGCTTCTTTTTCCACATCGCCGCCTTTTACAACTTCGATGATCGGAAGGTCAAATTTCTTTGCAAATTCCCAGTCGCGTGTGTCGTGGCCAGGAACAGCCATAATTGCACCTGTGCCGTATGTTGCAAGAACATAGTCAGATACAAAAATTGTGATTTCCTTGCCGTTTACAGGGTTGATACCTTTAACACCTTTGAGGGCAACACCTGTTTTTTCCTTGCTGAGCTCTGTTCTTTCAAGGTCGGATTTTCTTGCTGCTGCTTCGCGGTATGCCACGATTTCGTCGTAGTTTTCCAGAGCATCCTTCCATTTTTCCACAAGAGCGTGTTCAGGTGCCATAACCATATATGTAGCACCGAAAAGTGTATCCGGTCTTGTTGTGTAGATTTCGATTTCGTCTCCCTGTGTGGATTTGAAACGAACCTGTGCACCTGTGGAGCGGCCGATCCAGTTTTTCTGCTGTGCAACAACGCGGTCGATAAAGTTTACATCGTCAAGACCGTCGATGAGCTTATCAGCATATTCTGTGATTTTGAGAACCCACTGGCTTTTTACTTTACGCACAACTTCGCTGTTGCAGCGTTCGCATACGCCGTTTACAACCTCTTCGTTTGCAAGAACAACCTTACAGTTTGTACACCAGTTTACGTTCATTTCCTTTTTGTAGGCAAGGCCCTGTTTGTAAAGCTGGATAAAAATCCACTGTGTCCATTTGTAATAGTCTTTGTCTGTTGTGTTGATTTCTCTGTCCCAGTCAAAAGAAAGGCCCAGCATTTTAAGCTGCTGTTTAAAGCGTGCAACGTTGTTTTTTGTAACAATTTCAGGATGAATGTGGTTTTTCATCGCAAAGTTTTCTGTTGGAAGACCAAAAGCGTCCCAACCCATTGTGTACATAACATTGTAGCCTGCAAGGCGTTTCTGTCTGGAGATGATATCCATAGCTGTGTAGGAGCGTGGGTGACCTACGTGGAGGCCTGCACCTGACGGATATGGAAATTCTACAAGACCGTAGAATTTAGGCATTGTGTAGTCGTCTTTTGCTGAAAATGTCTTTTCGTCATCCCAGATTTTTTGCCATTTCTTTTCAATGGCAGAAAAATTGTAATCTTTCATAATATTTCTGTCCCCTTATAACCCGCCTAAAGCACAGCTTAAAAATAAGCCGTGCTTTAAGTATGGTGATTATTTACATTTTTGCTGTATGATTGTGCTGTTTATTACAGTTCAAATTCGATTTCTGTACCGTCTGCCCAAAGTTTGTCAAGGTCATAATATTCTCTTGCCTGTGGGTGGAAAACGTGCACGATTACTGTTTCGTAGTCAAGCAGAATCCAGTTTTTGCTTTCGTAGCCTTCTACACGTGCAGGTTTGATTTCCAGTTCTTTTTCAACCATAAAGTCAACTTCGTCCGCAAGGGCTTTAACCTGTGTTGTGGAATTACCTGTTGCGATAACGATGTAGTCTGTAACTACTGTAAGGTCGTCAATTTTGATAATTCTGATATCCTGAGCTTTTTTGTTGTCAAGATAACCTGCAATTTTTTTAGAGAGTTCCAAACCGTTCATATATTCTCCTTAAATAAACATATTATTCGCCTGCACCTGCAAGGATGCCGCCGATTGTCTGTGTTGTTGTTTCTGTTGCACCGTAGTCCTGTGTGATTTCGCCCGGTTCGTCTGTAACAATATCCGTTACAGGTTCCTGATACGGACGGAAGTTTTCGTTGAGGATTCTCAGCCATTCTTCCTCTTCCACCGTTACGATAGCCTGTCCGTCTGCCACATATCCGTGTACCGACGGCTTGATTATCTGCATATTGCTGAAATCGATGTTCAGCACCTCTGTAACCAGAGCAACCATTCTTGTCCAGTGCATATCAGTTGTGACAAATTTTGCAAAGGTAGGCACCAGCTGTGCACAAACCACTACGCCCACTTCTTTGAAATGCTTGAGAAGGGATGCATAGAATGCACTCTGCACGGCAAGACGGGAAACGTCTCCGTCAGGATAGTTGCGGTTTCTCAGGATAGCTTCTGCTGTTGCACCGTCTACTGTATACCAGCCTGCCTCTGAATAAAGTGTTGTCTCGTTGCCGTTGCCGTCCTTGAGGATAATCGGACAAGGTACATACATATTGAGACCGTGTTCGATATGGTCAACAAGGATTGTAAAGGAATCCATATCCACCGTCACATAGTGGTCAACCGTGAGGCCAAAACGCTGGTTGAGTGTTTTTACCACATTCATAATCTGGTTTTTCTCATCGCCGTCCTTGTAAACAGCGTTGATTTTGCCTGTGCCCGACGGCTCGCCAACGTATGTATCTCTCGGAATCTGCAAAAGATTAACCCTGCCCGCTTTCACATCAAGTGAAACGTAAACGATAACATCGGTCATCTTTGCTGTACGGCTGTCGTCCCAGTCGATACCGCAGACCAGAATATTTACAACGTCCTGGTCGATGGAGTTGTCTGTTGTAAGGTCTTCAGGGATTTCTTCGCCGACATTGTACATATTACCGATAGCTCTGTCCACAGTGAAAATCATCACACCGATAATGGCGATACAGAGCAGACATGCAACAAGTGTCTTTTTAGGATTTCTTTTTTTCTTTTTTCTGCGTTTTTTTGCAGTTTCTGCCGCCTGTTCAGATTTATATGTTTTCTTTTCGCTCATATTTTCCTCCTTAAAGGATGTGGTTAAGACGTGCTGCAAAGTATTCCAATGCTTCCAGACTGTCTGTATCCACAGTGTTCCCTCTGCTTTTCACATAATCCAGTGAATGTGCGAGGGATGCATACATCGCTTTGTCCAGATTCTGTTTTGCAAGGGACAAAAGATAATCTTTACCCTCAAAACATCTTTCCTCGCAAAGCATATCCGCAAGATATATAACCTTTTCTATATCCTGCATACCGCTTCTGCCGCAGGTGTGGCTTTTTACCGCCCAAAGAATCTCTTCATCTTCAATGCCGAGTTCTTTTTTTGCGTAATCTGCCGCAGCAAAACCGTGCAGGGTCTGTTTCGGTTTATCCTTAATTTTATTAATTATACCACTTTGCTTTGCTCTGTGCAATAAAATATCTTTGGGAGCATTCTTCATTATGTCGTGGAGCAGGGCTGCAATACGCAGTTTTTCCACATCGAGAGTATGGATTTCTCCCAATTCTGCCGCCAGCTTTTCCACATTGAGTGTGTGGATATAGCGTTTTTCGTCCAGAAGCAGCTTTGCCAGCAGCTTTGCGGTGCCTTTGAGGCGGGCTGTTTCGTCAGCAGAATAAATATTGTATTCATCCACAATATTCTGCACCTCATCGGTGATAATATCCGTGTTCTGCTCCCCTTCTCTGCGGAACTGTGAGGAGGAAACGTTAATTACCTCTGCCTTTACAACCTCGATTTTTGCCCCCATTTTTCCCAGCTGTTCTGCCTTGCGGGCAATATCATCTTCCATCCGGTCTTCCCTTGCAAAGACAAGGGCTGTGCAGTTTTTCATAACAAATTCTGCGTTTTTCCAGCTGTCAAGGGTAAAAAGGCTGTCGGAACCGATAACCATATAGATTTCGGCATCTTCATATTCTTGCTGCAGATGCTGCAAGGTGCGGTATGTGTAGTCATCCTGCAGGTTTGTGCCCTCCCAGTCGCTGATTTCCACATTTGGTGCAATACTGCCAAATGCCGTCTGTGCCATGTACATACGCACATCAAAAGGGGCAATACAGTTTTTCTTGTGGGTCGGGGTGCCTGTAGGCATAACTATTATTTTGTCGAAATTCTTGTATGAGACGGCATTTTTAAGTATCGAAATATGCCCTCTGTGAGGCGGGTCAAACGCACCGCCAAACAACAAAATTTTCATATTTTACTCCAAAACAATTATATACAAATGATTATATATCTTTTGAAAAATATTATTTGAACTGCTTGATATCGTACTGGGAGTCCTTGTCTTTCTGCATAAAGAGCACAAATTTGGAACCGATAACCTGTACGCTGTCGCAGCCGATGTATTCACAGAACATTTCTGCTGCTTCTTTAGCTTTGTACGGGCAGTTGTCAAGAACCTTGCATTTTACAAGTTCTCTTGCTGCAAGTGCTGTTCTGATAGATTCTGCTGTTGCTTCTGTAACGCCGTCCTTGCCGATAAGAACGATTGTTTCAAGATGCTGAGCCTGACCTCTGAGGTAAGCTCTCTGTTTGGAATTGAGTGCCATAGATTCTCCTTTAAATGTATGTAAATTGTGTGTGAGGGCATTCTGCCCGTTATTTTAATGTGACAGTGCCGCGGATAATTTTACCCGCAGCAGCGTCAAAAACTTTAAATAAAATCGTTGATTTTTTCTTTAAGCTGACGCAAAGCTGATCCACGGTGGCTGATTGCATCCTTTTCCTCTGCTGTCATCTGGGAATAACTTCTTTCCTCCACCATAAACACAGGGTCGTAGCCAAATCCGCCGTCGCCTATACGTTCCCAGCCTATCCAGCCCTCGCAGGTACCGCGACATACTGTGTTTCTGCCGTCCGGCATATAGAGACATACTGCAGAGACAAAACGGGCTGTGCGTTTTTCCTTTTCTACACCATCCAGTTCTGCAAGCAGCTTGTCGATGTTTTCATCGTCGGTTGCATGTTCCCCTGCAAAACGGGCTGTGTAAACGCCCGGTGCACCGCCCAGAGCATCAACCTCAAGGCCGCTGTCGTCGCTGATTGTAGGAAGATTTGCAATTTCTGCAATTGCTTTTGCCTTGATAACGGCATTTTCCTCAAAGGTTGTGCCATTTTCTTCGATTTCGATATTTATACCCAGCTCTTTGAGGGTTTTTGCTGTGATACCGAAGGAGTCCAGAATTCTCTGGATTTCCTTGAGTTTTTTCTGATTGTTAGTAGCTACTGCAAATACCATATTATTCACCGTCTTCCAGACTGAAAAGTGTTTGTGCAAAGCTCTGGGCATCAAAGAGGAGCAGATCGTCTACGCCCTCGCCAACACCTACAAAACGCACAGGGATGCCCAGCTTTTTCTTGATGGAGATAACGCTGCCGCCCTTTGCTGTGCCGTCCAGCTTTGTGAGGATAATGCCTGTTGCTTCGGCAGCGGAGATAAACTCTTTTGCCTGGAAGATTGCGTTCTGACCTGTGATAGCTTCCAGAACAAGCAGAGTTTCAACAGAAGCTGTGTCGCTTGCCTTGCGGATTACACGGCTGATTTTGCCCAGTTCTGCCATAAGGTTTTTCTTGTTGTGAAGTCTGCCTGCTGTGTCGCAGATAACGATGTCATAGCCCTGATTTTTGCCTTTTTCCACCGCTTCAAAGATAACCGATGCAGGGTCTGCACCCTCGTCGTGCATAACGATATCCACGCCGCTTCTTTCTGCCCACTGGCTGAGCTGGCTTGCCGCTGCAGCACGGAATGTATCGCCTGCTGCAAGGAGAACCTTTTTGCCCTGGGATTTGTAGTAGTTTGCAAGCTTGCCGATGCTTGTTGTTTTGCCAACACCGTTTACACCGATGATAAGGATAACCGCAGGTGTGCCGGAAAGGTCAAACTCCTTGTCTGTGCTGAGCAGGTCAACAACTATATTCTGGAAGATTTTAACCACATCTTCGCCGCTTTTTGCTTTCTGCCTGCGTGCTTCTTTGCGAAGTTCTTCGCAGAGGTATTCGCTCACCTCGTAGCCAACATCTGCAAGTATAAGCTGTTCCAGCAGGTCATCGTACAGCTCGTCTGTGAGAGGAGATGAGATGATTGCCTTTGTGATGGAGTTGAAAACCCCTTCCTTTGTCTTTTTGAGGCCGAAGCCAAGTTTTTCAAATAAACCCATATTATAACCTCGCTAGTTGATAAGAGATGGTGACACATTGTTTACGTCCAGCTTGAGCAGTTTGGAGATGCCGTCTTCCTGCATTGTTACACCATAGAGCACGTCGGCAGATTCCATTGTGCCGCGGCGGTGGGTGATAACGATAAACTGGGTTGTGTCGGATATATCGTGGAGATAGTTTGCGTATCTTGTAACGTTTGCATCGTCAAGAGCAGCCTCGATTTCGTCCAGAATACAGAATGGTGACGGGTTATGGGCAAGGATTGCAAAGTAGATGGAGATTGCAACCAGTGCCTGTTCGCCGCCTGAAAGGGCTGTGAGACTTTTGATAACCTTGCCCGGCGGGTTAACGCTGATGTCAACACCGCTTTCCAGAATATTTTCCGGGTCGGTGAGGATAAGCTTTGCACTGCCGCCGCCAAAGAGCTGGCGGAAGATTTTGCCAAAGTTTTCGTTGATGATGCCAAAGCTTTCGCTGAACATTGTCTTCATCTCGCCGTTGAGGCTGGTGATAAGTTTCTGCAGCTGGTTTCTGGACTCTTCAAGGTCGTTCAGCTGTTCTTTGAGGTAGTTGTATTTTTCAAAAACTTCCCTGTATTCCTCGATTGCACCAACGTTTACGTTGCCAAGGCGTTTAATGTTTGCCTTTACTGCCGCAAGGTCTTTCTTCAGCTGATTTTCGTCTTCAAAGTCAAAGGCAAACTCTCTTGCTGTCTGCACTGTAAGCTCGTATTCTTCCCACAGTTTCTGGATGATATCATCGTAGCTCTGTTCCATATTTGCAATCTTTTCGCTGATTTTTGCAATCTGGGAGGAGAGTTCCATCTGCTGCTTACGCAGGGCATTTGTTTCGTTTGTAACCTCAATACGTTCTTTTTCAATTTCAAGACGGAGGGTTACAAAGTCTGCATTCTGCTGTTCGATATCCTTTATCTGCTGCTGCATATTGAGGATATCCTGTGCTTTTGTGCCTATTTCAACCTGTCTCTGTGCAATGCGGTTTCTGATTTCTTCTATCTCCAGAACAATATGTGCTTTACGCATTTCGCTCTGTGCACTCTGTGCGGAAAGCTGTGTGAGATTGTTCTGCACAACGGTGATATCAGCATCTATGGACACCACATCAAATCTTATCTGCTGCAATGTTTCCATAAGAGCATCTTTTTTCTCTGCGTATTCGGCATCTGTTTCGCCAAGGGAAGTAAGCTGTACTGTTATCTCTGCCAGTTCTTTTTCATTTTCTGCAATAAGGCGGTAGAGAACGTTTTCCTTTTCCCTGTTTGCCTTTACAACGCTGTCGCTGTTTTCGACAATGCCCTCATAAAGATAAATGCTGTCCCTGTACTGATTTTCCAGCTGTGTGTATTTTGCCAGTTCAACATTGCAGTTGTTTTTATCGTTCTGCATTGCTTCAATTTCTGCATTGCAGCCCTCAATCTGGCTGTTTATAAGGTCAAGGGAGTTCTGCACCTCAGCCTTTTCCTTTTCAATTCTGTCAAACTCTGCTTTGAGACCTGCCAGAGTATTTTTGAGCTTTTCAATCTCACCTTTTCTTGTAAACAGACCTGCACTTTTGCTTACGCTGCCGCCTGTAAAGGAGCCGCCTGCGTTTATCTGCTGCCCGTCTGTTGTAACAATTTTATATCTGTAGCCAAGCTGCTTTGCAAGGCGGGAGGCAGAGTTTATATCCTCTGTGATGATTGTTCTGCCAAGAAGATTGGAGATGATGTGGCTGTATTTCGCATCCGCATTTACAATTCTGTCTGCTGTGGTTGCCCAGTCAGGCAGGTTTTCGCTGAAATGTGATGCTTTTACCGTATCAAGTGGCAGGAAAGTTGCTCTGCCGCCGCGGTTGTTTTTGAGATATTCTATAGCATATTTGGCACAGGTTTCGTTTTCCACAACGATGTTCTGCAGGCCGTAGCCGAGGGCAATTTCTATAGCTGTTTCATAGCCTTTTTCCACAGATATAAGCTGTGCAACGGTGCCGATGATGCCTTTGAGAGAACCGCTTCTGCCCATATTGAGCACAGTTTTTACACTCTGCTGGAAGCCCTCGAGGCTGTTTTCCATATCTGTGAGCAGTTTTACACGGTTCTGTGTATCAATCTGTTTTTTGGTGTTTTCATTCTGCAGACTGAGATAATTGTCCATCCTGCTGCTGAAGGAGGAAAGCTTCATGCCCAGACCGTTTCTGATATTTGTGTTCTGGGTGATTTTACGCTGTGCCTCTTCGCTGAATGCGGTAAGCTCTGCAATCTGTGCCTGTGTGGTTTCAAGATAGCCCTTTGCTGTGAGCAGGTCCTGTTTTGCTTTGTTGGCAGTTTCCATAACAGATTCGTTCTGTGTGGAAAGCCCGTGGATTTCCATCTTGCTGTCCTGAATTTTGTTGACAAGCTGGGTTTCCCGTCCAAGCAAAGCGCCTTTCTGGCTGTCAGCTTCCATAGCCTGACGGCCGAGCTCGTCAATTTCCAGCTCTGCTTTGTGCTGATTTTCTGCAAGCAGTGCTTTTTGGGCTTTCATGTCTGCAAGGGAGGCTTCCAGCTGCTGTTTTTTGCTGTCAGCTTCTCCTTCAAGGCTTTCGTAAAGGCTGATTTCCTTTTCCAGTTCCTCTGCTTTGATGCCGTCGTACTGAATCTGGTTTTCAAAAACCGCTTTTTCACTGCCCGCCTGTGCAATCTGCTGCTCTATTGTACGGATTGTATTCTGGTTTTCTTCGCCTTTTCTGATAAGGTCGTTGCTTTCAAAATAGCGTTTTTCGATATAGCTTTCCTTTTCGGCGATTGTATTTTCCACACCGTCACAGTCGTTGCGGAAAATTTCCAGTCTTCTCTGCTGTTCCCGGATAAGAGATTTTGAGCGGTTCACGGTAGAGAGCCAGAGGGAGATTTCCATACCCTTTTTCTTCTCGCTGAGTGCAACAAATTCCTTTGCCTTTTTGCTCTCTTTTTCAAGAGGGCCAACGCGTTCTTCAAGGTTTATGAGAATATCAGACAGACGGGTAATATTGTCCTGTGCACCTGCCAGTTTCTTTTCCGCCTCGTTCTTTTTATATCTGAACTTTGAGATACCTGATGCTTCTTCAAAGATTTCGCGTCTGTTTTCAGGTTTTGCAGTAACAATCTGGCTGATTTTGCCTTGTCCTACAATGGAGTAGCCGCTTTTGCCCAGACCTGTGTCGAGGAAAAGTTCGTAAATATCCTTAAGTCTTACACGGTTGCCGTTGATAAAGTATTCGCCGTCGCCACCGCGGTAGTATTTTCTGGTTACGGAAACCTCGTCTGTATCCATATCAAAGCTGCGGTCGGAGTTGTCAAGAATAAGGCTTACTGCAGCAAAGCCCATCGGGCCTCGCTGGCTTGTACCGCCGAAGATGATATCCTCCATCTTGCCTGCGGAACGCAGTTCCTTGCCGCTGGTTTCGCCCAGAACCCAGCGGATAGCGTCACTGATATTACTTTTGCCCGAACCGTTTGGACCGATAACCGCAGTCATGCCTTTGTCAAAGGCTATGCGGGTTTTGTCCGGGAAGGATTTAAAACCGTGAAGTTCTATAGCTTTTAAGTACATCTGTTTTTCCTTTTGGTTAGTTTAATCTATTGTGAATTCACCTTTTGGCACCGCTGCATCTGCAACTATCTGCACATTCCAGCCCATGCTGCCGAGTGATTTTATATTGCTGTTTTTCTGACCTTTCCACTGGGAAAGTTCTTTAGGGTTAACTTTTATTATATATTCTTCTCTGTGTATATTTGTTAACTGTCTTTTAATTTTGCAAAGACAGCGTCTTGCAAGGCACAGTTCCCTGAAAGCGGGATGATATGGCCCTGCCACAATCTTGCCCTCAAGCCCTGTATCGGCGTGGAGCCCCATCTTTATGATACGAATATTGTTTTCTTCGAAAATATCCATAAGCTGTGCACAGATATCCACCGTCTCTTCCAAAGTAGGCGGCGTATATTCACCATTTAAAAACTTTGTTTCCAGCAAAGTATTTTTAAGGGTAACTGTGGGGTATATACGCACTGTGTCGGGATTTAAACGCACAAACTTTTCCGCTGTATCAATGGCATACTCCATATAGTTTTTCTGCCCGTAGAGGCCTGTCATCATCTGCAGGCCAAGTGAAAAGCCGTACTGCTTTATAAGTGCCGATGCTTTGTTTACATCCTCCTGGGTATGTCCGCGGAGATTGGCTTTAAGCACATCGTCCTGCATACTCTGGGCACCAAGCTCGATGCTGGTGACACCGTACTGCCTTAAAACATCCAGGATTTCGCCGCTGATACAGTCGGGGCGGGTGGAAATTCTTATTCCAGCCGCTCTTTTCTGCTGCACAAATGGATATGCCGCTTCCAGCAGACTTATCATATATTCCCTGTCTATTGCGGTGAAGCTGCCGCCGAAAAATGCAATTTCATAGTCAGCACCGTTTTCTTTTGGCAGAAATTCATCACACAGGGCTGTAACCTCTGCCGCTGCGGGCGGGTTCTGCGTACCGCTTATACTGCGTTGGTCACAGAAGGAACACTGGTTTGGACAGCCTGCGTGGGGAACAAATATTGACAGATTTTTATGTTTTGTCATCTGCAGACACCCTTTTTAGCTGAAGTGGTAGCCCATAAGGCCCAAAGCTTCCTTCGCTGCCTGCTGTTCAGCCGCTTTTTTGCTTTTGCCTTCGCCGCTGCCGATAGGATTGGAGTTGAGGTGAACCTCCACTGTAAAGCTCTTGTCGTGGTCAGGACCTTCTTCCTTTACCACTATATAGCTGAGGCGTTCGCCAGGGTTCTGCTGGATAATCTCCTGCAGAAGTGTTTTGTAGTCCTGCAGGTGAAGATTTTTATCGTTGAGAAAACGCAGGATAAATTTCTTTGCAGGTGCGATGCCGCCGTCGAGGAAAATTGCACCGATAAGTGCTTCAAAAGCATCTGCAAGGATGGATGGTCTCTCTCTGCCGCCTGTGTTTTCTTCCCCTTTGCCAAGGAACATAAAGCTGCCCAAAGCAATCTGCTTTGAATAGTTTGCCAGTGCGTCCTCGCAAACCAGTGCCGCACGGGTTTTGGACATTTTGCCCTCGGGCATATTCGGGTTTTCCTTGTACAGCTTTTCGCTTGTAACCAGCTGCAGCACAGCATCGCCCAGAAACTCCAGACGTTCGTTGTATGCAACGTGATTTTTGCTTTCGTTTGCATAGGAAGAATGGGTGAGTGCAAGGTTAAGCAAGGATTTATCTTTAAAAGTATATTGAATATTCTGTTCAAATACCTTCATAATTTTTTATTCTCCTTCGTTTACAAGTGAAGCTGCGATAACATCGGAAACATTGTTTTCGGCATAGATTTTTGCCTGTCTGATTGCGTTTTTGAATGCTTTTGCATTGCTGGAGCCATGTGCCTTGATAACACCCTTTGTAACACCGAGAATTGGTGCTCCGCCGTATTCTGTGTAGTCAAACTTTGCCTTGAACTCTTTCAGCTCATTTTTGAGCAGGAGGGCAGCCAGCATTGTTTTTGCGTTCTTTTTGAACATACCCTTGAGCATACCGTTCATAAAGCCTGCAACGCCCTCGCAGGTCTTGAGTGCGATATTGCCGCTGAAGCCATCTGCAACGATAACATCAGCAGAACCGTCCATAACATATCTGCCCTCGATGTTGCCGATAAAGTTGATGGATTTGTTTTCTCTGAGGAGAGCATTTGCCTCGATGTGCATTGGTGTGCCCTTTGTTTCCTCTGCTCCGTTGTTGAGCAGGGCAACTGCAGGATTTTTTACACCTGCAACCTTTTCCATATAAACGGTGCCCATAACCGCAAACTGATTAAGCATATCTGCTCTCACCTCTGCGTTTGCACCGGAGTCTATAAGCATAAAGCCTGTGGATTTTTCGCAGGGCATAACCGTTGCAAGGGCTGCACGTTTCACACCTTTGATGCGTTTTACGATAAATGTTGCACCCATAAGCAATGCACCTGTGCTGCCTGCGGAAACCACAGCGTCGCCAAGGCCGTCTGCAAGTGCTTTCATAGCGATGTGCAGGGATGTTGTCTTGCGTTTTTTAACGATGTCCATCGGATCTTCGTGCATATCGAAAACATCGTCTGCCTGAAGAAATTCCATACCTTCTGTGGAGATGGAGTTTTCTTCGCAAACCTTTTTCATCTTTTCGATATCGCCTACAGCGAGGATTTCCACGCCGTATTCCTTTATTGCCTGCTGGGCACCTTTGAGTGGTTCAAGCGGTGCAAGGTCGCCGCCGAATGCGTCAAGAATAATTTTCATAGTTTACATTCTCCTTATTTATCTGAAAAGGGTTATGTTGTCTGTCTTATATAAGCACATTCGCTGAGTTACAGCCGGATTTTGTCGATATCCGCTCTGCCGCGAAGTGCCAGTGCCATATATCTTTCGCGTTTGTCACGGATGTGGTTTTCCAGCGGTGGAAGGACACCCATATTGGAGCCCATAGGCTGGAAATCCTTGTTTTCTGTTGTGATGTAGTTAAGCAGTGCACCAACCATTGTTGTGGTTTCGGGAATCTGCGGTTCTTTGCCTGTGAGACGGCAGTGTACAAAATACGCCGCCAGGAGACCGCACATCGCACTTTCTGTATAACCTTCCATACCTGTAATCTGACCTGCAAAGTAAACGTTAGGATATTCTTTCAGGTTCAGTGTCTTGCTGAGCACTACAGGGCTGTTGATAAAGCTGTTGCGGTGCATTACGCCGTAACGTGCAAACTCGGCATTTTCAAGACCGGGAATCATGCGGAACACACGCTTCTGTTCGCCAAATTTGAGGTTTGTCTGGAAGCCTACAATGTTGTACATTGTTTTGTTTGCATCTTCACATCGCAACTGAACGTTTGCCCACGGACGTCTGCCTGTTTTAGGGTCACGCAGACCGACAGGTCGCATAGGACCAAAACGCATTGTATCTGCCCCGCGGGAAGCCATAACCTCAATGGGCATACAGCCCTCGTAAACTGTGAGCTCCTGTTCAAAATCCTTGAGAGGTGCTCTTTCGGCAGATGCAAGTGCCTCGTAAAAAGCCTCGTACTCTTCCTTGCTGAAAGGGCAGTTGAGATAGTCATCGTCCCCTTTGTCATAGCGGCTCTGGGCAAAAACCTTGTCCATATCGATGCTGTCTGCCATAACGATAGGGGCTGCTGCATCGTAAAAACTCATGCCGTCGCCGCACATTGTCTTGATGTGGCTGTACAGAGTGCCGCTTGTGAGCGGGCCTGTAGCGATGATGGTGATTTCGTCCTTGTTTATCTCGGTAACTTCGCCGTAAACAAGCTCTATATTTTCGTGATTTTTTATTTTGTCTGTAATAATACGGCTGAAGATATCCCTGTCAACCGCCAGTGCACCGCCTGCAGGAACGTTGCACTGGTATGCTGCTTCCAGCACAATGGAGCCAAAGTGCTTCATCTCGTATTTCAGCATACCCTGGCTGGAATCCTCTCTCATGGATTTGAGGCTGTTGGAGCACACCAGCTCGGCAAAGTTTTCTGATTTGTGGGCATCGGAATATTTTACAGGTTTCTGCTCAAAGAGTCGTACCTTTACCCCTCTTTTTGCCAGAAAGTATGCCGCCTCGCAGCCGGCAAGACCTGCACCTATAACATTAACCTTCATTTGCCTTTGTTTCCTTTTTTGTTTTTCTTGTAACTGTTGGTTTGTATGCGGAGCATTTTTCGTTTATGCAGTGTGCCTTTGCACCCTTTGCAGTTTTTTTGTAAAGGCTTTTGCCGCACACATCGCACACTTTGTCTGTAGGTTCTTCCCATGTGAGGAATCTGCATTTTTCACTGTCTTCGCAGGCGTAGAATGTTCTGCCACGCTTGCTTGTGAGAACCAGCATTTTACCTCCGCATACAGGACAGAAGCCTTTTGCATATTTTACAATGCGTTTTGTATTTTTGCAGTCAGGGAAGCCGCTGCAGGCAAGGAATTTGCCGAACTTGCCTGTTTTTACAACCATTGGCTTGCCGCAAAGTTCGCAGATTTCGTCGGTAACTTCGTCAGGCACCTTAACCTTTTTTCCGTCCATCTCTTCCTCTGCTTTTTTCAGCAGCTTGTCAAAGGAAGCATAGAACTCGCCCAGAACCTGTGTCCATTCCTTTTTGCCTTCTTCGATATCGTCAAGGTTTGTTTCCATTTCAGCGGAAAATTTTACGTTAACGATGTCGTTGAACTGTGCTTCCAGCAGGTCGTTTATTGTTGTGCCGAGAGCTGTAGGGATAAGCTTTTTGCCGTCCCGTTCAACATAGGCTTTTTCTGTGATTGTGTAGATGATAGGTGCATAGGTTGACGGACGTCCGATGCCGTTTTCTTCCAGAGCCTTGATAAGGGTAGCTTCTGTATATTCGTTCGGAGGCAGTGTGAACTTCTGTTCTGCCTCAACGTCTTTCAGTTTGAGTTTTGTATCCTCACTGAGAGGCGGAAGTGCAGTTTCCTTTTCTTTCTTTTCGTCTGTCTGTTCTTCGTAAAGGGCTGTAAAGCCGTCGAACAGTACAGTGTAGCCGTTTGCTTTGTAGAGGTGACGGCCGCTTGTAACATCAACGGAAACTGTCTCCTGCACGCAGTCTGCCATCTGGCTTGCCACAAAGCGTTCCCAGATAAGCTTATAAAGCTTTGCAACATCGCCTGACAGTGTTGCGTTTGCAATTTCAGGTGTGATGCTGACGTTTGTAGGGCGGATAGCCTCGTGTGCGTCCTGAGAGTTGTTTTTCTGTTTGTATGTGCGTTTGTAGTTTGGCACATACTGCTGGCCGAATTTATCCTTGATAAAGCCCTTTGCTGCCCAGATTGCCTCGTCACTTACACGGAGAGAGTCGGTTCTCATATAGGTGATAAGACCCATCTGACCATAGCCCTGTACCTCAACACCTTCGTAAAGTGTCTGTGCCGCACGCATTGTTCTGAGTGCTGTAAAGCCCAGACGGCGGGAAGCTTCCTGCTGGAGAGAGGAGGTGATGAAAGGCGGTGCAGGCAGACGTTTTCTCTCGCCCTTTGTGATTTTTGCAATCTCAAAAGGAACAGCAAGGCTTTCCTCTTTAATCTGGTTTGCAAGGATTTCGTTGTCCACTGTAACCTTTTCGCCGTCAGTGCCCCAGTAGCGTGCCCTGAATTTTTTTGTACCTGCACCCAGAGTTGCATCGATGTTCCAGTATTCCTGCGGGATAAAGCTTTCGATTTCTCTGTGACGGTCCACAACAAGCTTTACTGCAACCGACTGTACACGGCCAGCGGAAAGACCGCCCTTGATTTTCTGCCAGAGGAACGGAGAAAGTTTGTAGCCAACGATACGGTCAAGAATTCTTCTTGCCTGCTGTGCATTTATCAGGTCTTCGTCGATGGTACGCTTGTTCTGCATACCCTCTGTGACACCTTTTTTTGTAATTTCGCCGAATGTGACACGGTTTGGCTGGGTTGTGTCCAGCTTTAATATATGTGCCAGATGCCATGAAATCGCTTCACCCTCACGGTCCGGGTCGGTTGCGAGATAAACTGTGTCGCTGTCTGCTGCAAGGGTTTTGAGTTCCTTGATAAGCTTTGATTTGCCCGGAATGTTGATGTAGCGGGGTTTGAAGTTATCTTCTATGTCAACGCCCATCTGTGCCTTTGGCAGGTCACGCACATGACCCATGGAAGCTATAACATTGTAGTCTTCGCCAAGGTATTTTTTGATGGTTTTTGCTTTTGCGGGAGATTCCACGATAACAAGTTTAGACATTGTGCCTCCTTGAAAGGTAGTTTTTTGCTTATAGATTTATTTTACGCAGTATACGCCGGGAGATACCGATTTCACAACGCCGTCCATCTCCATTTTGGTAAGCAAAGCTTTAAGCTGTACCATTGGAATTCTGGTCTGGCTGAAAAGCTGGTTGGTGCTTTTTGTCTCTCTGCCGAGAGTATCGTATATCTGCTGTTCGATTGGTGTGAGTTTTGGTTTGTTTGCTTTTCTTCTGCTCTTTGGTTTCTCCTCAAGGCCGAAGCGTATAAGCACATCATCCGGCCGCAGCAGAGGGTATGCACCGTCCTGTATAAGCTGGTTGGTGCCGTCATACAGCGGATTGAGGATGCTGCCGGGAACAGCAAACAGTTCCTTGGAATATTCCTGTGCCTTTTTGGCGGTGGAAAGTGTGCCGCTTTTTTCCTTTGCCTGCATAACACAGACAATCTCTCCCGCCGCGGCGATAAGGCGGTTGCGTTCGAGAAAACTGGTGCCGTTTGTAAATGCACCAACATAATATTCGCTGACCACACAGCCTCTCTGTGCTATCTCTTCCTGAAATCTGCGGTGACTTGCAGGAAAGTATTTATCAAGGCTTGTGCCGATAAATGCAACGGTTTTACCGCTGTTTTCCAGTGCGGCAATATGGCCTATGGTGTCCATGCCCTGTGCCAGACCGCTGATTATTGTGATGCCGTTTTCAGCCAGAGCACGGCAGATGTCGGTGCAGATTTTTGTTCCGTCACGGTCAGGGTTGCGGCTGCCCACAACCGACACACGATGCTCTTCTTCAAGCAGCGTAATATCCCCTTTGTAGAACAGTACTACAGGTGCCTGCGGGATATTTCTCAGGCATACGGGATATTCATCATCGGTATAGTTCACCGACATAATTCCCCTTTCGTTGTGCTTTTCCCACACTGTTTTCGCCGCAGTAAGAGGAATTTCCATTGCTCTTTCCCTCTGTCTTGCGGTGAAAAATCCGTAGTCATACCACGCACTGCGGTTTTCATAAAGTAATTGCGGAGACACATCTCCCATCACTATATCGCCGCCGTTGGACGGGTTTGCCCCGATGACCATAGACAGCCAGATGTTGTATAAATCCACCGCTATTCTCCTCTTAATTCCCACATCATAACGCTGGCGGAAACCGCTGCATTGAGGGATTCTATCTCTTCGCTCATAGGGATTTTAACCTTGTGGGTGCTTGCTGCGATTGTGCCGGCGGAAAGGCCGTTGCCCTCATTGCCGATGAGCACCGCAACAGGCAGGTTTATCTTTTCGCTGCCCAGCTCCCTTGAGTTTTCAAGACAGGTTGCAACGGTGGAAAAACCTTTATCACCAAGGTCTTTAACCAGCTGCGGAATGTCTTTTACCTTGTACACATTCAGCTTTACGCTGGCGGTCATGCTGCTGCGGAGAACCTTTGGGGAGTAGATATCCGCACATTTCGTGCTGGTTACAATGTTTTTGTAACCGAAAGCAAGGGCTGTACGCATGATTGCACCCATATTGCCCGGATCCTGCACATCCTCCAGAACGATGAGTTTTTTTGCAGAGAAAATCTTGTTTATATCGGGCTTTTTCATACGGAAAACGCCGAAAACACCCTGACTTGTCCTGTCTTCGCTCATCTTCTGGTTAACAGCATCAGTGATTATATACACAGGCTGGCCTGTAAGCTTATCTTCATAGCGATCGTATTCGTCCTGCATGAAAAACAGACTTTCTGCAATAAAACCTGCAGAGAGAATATCCATAACCACCTTTGGGGTTGCCGCAAAAAACAGACCGCTTTCGGTGCGGAATTTTGCGTCCTTTGCCAGCTTGATAGCATTTTTTACTTTTGGGTTATCCTTGCTTTGGATTATGTTGAGCATTTGTGATACCTCAGAATTCTGCATATATATAAGTAATTAAAAACACTTTTTTACGCTGATTCCGGGCACACTTATCCCTTGAAATCAGCGTTTCAAACTATCTTTAAATACAAAGATACGCCCTGACGCAAAGGCGCCAAGGCGTAATTATCGTTAATTACAGAGCTTTTTTAGCTGTTTCAACGAGAGAAGCAAATGCTGCTGCATCGTTGATAGCAAGTTCGGAAAGCATTTTTCTGTTGAGTGTGATACCTGCTTTTTTGAGGCCGTTCATAAATGTAGAGTAGTTCATATCGTACATTTTAACAGCTGCAGAAATTCTTGTGATCCAGAGACGACGGAAATCACGTTTTTTCTGTTTACGGCCAGCGAAAGCGTAGTTACCGCTTTTCATAACCTGCTGTTTAGCCATTTTGAAGTGTTTGGATTTGGAACCGTAGTAACCTTTTGCAAGTTTGAGTGTTTTATTTCTTCTTTTGCGAGTCATCATCGCGCCTTTAATACGAGCCATTTATAGTTTCTCCTTTAATCTATCAAATCAATAAGTTGGTTAGCTAAGCTGCAAACAAATTACATGTAAGGCAAGAGTTTTTTGATAACTTTTGCGTTTGTTGCGTCTGCATAGCCGCCTTTTCTGAGGTTTCTTTTTCTTTTTGTAGACATCTTAGTGAGAATGTGGCTTCTGAAAGCTTTACCTCTTTTAAGTTTGCCGTTTTTTGTCATTTTAAATCTTTTTTTAGCACCTGTGTGTGTTTTGATTTTGTACTTATTCATGGAAAATTTCCTCCTACCTTTTATTTGTTGTGTGCTGGGGCAATAAACATAAGCATATTTCTGCCTTCAAGTTTCGCAGCTTTTTCGATTGTGCCGCCTTCGATTGCCTGGCCAAAACGTTCCATAACGTCAAGACCAAGTTTGGAATGAGCCATCTCTCTGCCGCGGAAACGAATGGAAACTTTAACTTTATCACCGTTTTTAAGGAACTTGTTAGCCTGGTTAACCTTTGTGTTGAAATCGTTTGTATCAATATTGATGGACAGACGAACTTCTTTTGTTTCAACAACCTTCTGGTTTTTCTTGTTTTCTTTTTCCTTCTTCTGCTGTTCAAAACGGTATTTGCCGTAGTCCATAACTCTGCAAACCGGCGGAACTGCTGTTGGAGCAATTTTAACCAGATCCAGATTTGCATCTTCTGCAAGCTTTAAAGCCTGTTCTGCAGACATAATGCCCATCTGGCTGCCGTCTGCACCGATAACTCTGACTTCCTTATCACGAATCTCTTCGTTGATTTCAAGTTCTTTTTTTGTACTAATGATAAAGCACCTCCAATTAAATCTAGCAAAAACAAAAGCGCGTATCTGTAAATACGCGCTCAGAATAAACCGAAATTTCCCCTTTGACAAAGGGCTTCCATTTATTGACCCGACCGCTCCTGTGGCGATGCAAGGTGAGCACGTTTACTACGTGTCTACTTTATTGCTTTAAATATTATAGCCACAGGATTGTGGTTTGTCAATAGGAAAATTCAAGTTTTTTGTTTATTTTTAAAGGAATTTCAAGGTTTTACAGTTTGACTAAAACTCAATATATTCCCCAAGGTAAAAACTGTATATTATGCATTTTACACTGTCGGTTTCGTACAGGCTTTCGGCGGCAAAGCGGTACATTTCCAGCTGTTTTGAGTATCTTTCGTACAGCTGGTCCATATTTTCCACCCTGTCGGTCTTGTAGTCGATAACCACAGCGTTTCTGCCGTTCATAACAAGACAGTCGATAACACCCTGAATGAGAATTTCTTCCCCCTCAAAGCTGTCTTCATTCATCACTGTACGGGCATTGGCGGAAACCAGAAACTCTTTTTCTTTGTAAATCTTCTCGGCGTTAAGCATAACCGTCGCCACAGGGCTGTTTACAAAGGTTTCTATCTGTTTTCTGTTAAGCAGCTTTCTGTCCACAATTCCCTTTTCGTGCAGACGTTCAATCTCCGACGCAAGATTGGTGCGGGCAAGGAGAATATCGCTGTGCTGTGCAAAAAGATGCATCTGTGTGCCCTTCTGTGCGGCGGAAAAATGCTGCTGTTTTACAAAGTCAGGTTTTCTCAGACTCACCGCGTGTGGTGCTTTTGCAATTTCGCCCACCGAAACCTTCATCGGGAGAACAGTTTTCGCAATATCCGGGTAAACATAGTCCAGATTTTCCTGTGCCTTTGCAGCATCAAAACATATTTCCTTTTTCTGCTGTGTGTTTTCGGTTTCTGCCTCTTCTCCATTCTGTACGTCTATGATATCCATAGACAGAACTGTGCTGAAATCGCACCCTTTATCCACGGTAATATCATTGACAGACACACCCGCAAGGCTTAAATTTGCCGCCTGTTCAGCCCCCGGCATACCAAAAGAATACCTTTCGCCGAACACTGCAGGATGGGAGGCATAGCCTGACAGAATCCACTCCATCGGTGTGTTTGCACTGCGTAAAGCATATTCACTGAGGGTGTAGTCGGTTTTTTCCCATATCTTGTCAAAACTGTTGGCTGTAAACATATTTGTGTACTGTGCCGTGAGGAAGTTTTTATTTTTTGCCCTTGTAAGTGCAACGTACAGCAGACGCATCTCGTCATTGGCATTTTCGGTAAGGATTTTTTTCTTTATTGCCTGTATGCCCGCTGTGGAACGGTTGTAGCCAAAGCTTTCGTTGGCATAGGTTGCCATGCCCATAACAGGGTCAATCATCAACCGTCTTGAGCGGTCCTGCTTGTTGAAAGGTGTGCCGAGACCCGAGATAAAGCAGATGGGAAATTCCAGCCCTTTTGATGTGTGCATTGTCATAACCGCAACCGTGTCGGCAGGCTGATGAGAGTTTTCGCCCTGTGATTTGCCCGCCTCCAAAGTGAGATCAATGTAACGCAGAAAATCCCCAAGATAGTTCTGATAGCCTGTAACGTATTTTTTTGCAAAGCTGATAAAACGGCGGATATTTTCCCGTTTCTGTGCACCGTTTTCGCAGAATGCAAGGTTTGTGTAGTAACCCGTTGTGTTCACGATATAGTCGATAAGCTTGTCAGGGGAGTAGATTTTTGCCACAAATGCAAAATCCCTGAGGACTGCAAGGAAGTTCTGTGCTTTTTCGTTCTCTGACTGTGCCAGCAGCCTGTAAAGGTTTTCTCTTTTACCCTTTACCTTGAGGTGCAGAATATCATCCAGAGTAAAGCCGAAGATATCACCAAACATACCCGCAGTGAGGTAAACCTCCTGCAGAGGATTGTTTATCACCTTTAGCAGAGCAATGATACTCTGTATTTCCTCCTTTTCAAGAAGGGGCTGTTCGTCACGGACAAAGGTTTTTATACCCTTTGCTTTGAGTGCATCGCTGAACTCGGCAAAGCGTTTTTTGTTGCGGAGAAGAATGCAGAAGTCGGAGTATTTTACCTCTCTTTTTCCATCCCGCGTATCTATCACAAATCCACTGTGCACCATATCATATATCTTCTGTGCCACCATAACAGCTTCGCTTTCCCTGTCGTTGGCAATAAGGATTTCAGTGCCCGGTGTGCCGCTGTCGGTTTTGCCGTCGGCCGGCAGCAGCTGTTCTCCCTCTTTGTAGTCAACACCGCCAAGGTTTTTGGTCATTATGCGTTCAAAGAGGCAGTTTACACTGCGGATAACGTTGACTTCGCTGCGGAAGTTGTTTGGCAGCACGATGGTTGTGCCAAGGGTTTTGTCCTTATAGTATCTGGAACGTTTTTCCAGCAGAATCTGCGGGGAAGCCTTGCGGAAGCCGTAGATGGACTGTTTTACATCCCCCACCACAAAGAGATTTGCTTCCTTTTCTGTGGCGATGGTTTTGAAGATCATATCCTGAACATAGCTTGTGTCCTGGAATTCGTCCTCCATTATCTTTACATATTTCTGCTGCAAAGCCTGTGCCACAGAGGTTCTGCTGCCTTTATCATCTATAAGCAGTTTTACTGCAAAATGCTCGAAGTCGGAAAATTCAAAGGTTTTTTCCGCTTTTTTGATTTCTAGCATTTTCTGTGAGAAAAACACAAATACATCGGTTATAGCTTTTATATACTCCGAGGTCTGCTGCACATCTGCTGCATATCTTTCTGCGTCCAGATATTCCATATCCTCCGCCAGTTCTTCCAGCTGTTTTGAAAGTATTTTATTCACATTTTTGATGGCTTCGGAATATACACTGCCCGTTCCCTTTTTCATCTTGCCAAGGGGAGAAAGTTTTTCATTGGCAATGCTTTTTACAAGGAAAACATCGCCGTCCCTGTAAGCCTTGCACAGCATATTGACCATATTTTCGTTGGCAAGGATGCCGTCCCTGTAACTGTCCACATCGCCCAGATACATAAGTGTTTTTTCTCTGTTTATGAGATATTTTGTATACTCTGTACGATCGCCGATATCATTCCACAGATATTTGTAGACTTCCGTATCACCAAATTTTTCATTCTGTGCCATGCCGCACAGTTCCACAGCCTTTTTTTCAGGGAAAGGAAGAGCAGAAAAGTACTGGTACATATATTCCAGAAACTCCCTCATCTGCCTGTCCTGACTGGACTTGCCGAAAAGTGTTACAAAGCGGCGGAAAACAGGGTTTTCATAGCCGTATTCCATTGCGGCGTCGATTGCCCTTGCGTGTATTTCCAGTGCCCTTGCCTCGTCACAGATAGTAAAATCGGGGGCTATGTCCAGCTGTTCAAAGTTTTCCCTTGCCAGCTTTATGCAGAAGGAATGAATGGTGGAAATATCCGCTTTCTGCAGTGCAACCTTCTGTGATTTTATATATGCATTTTCGGGATTATCCCTGATGGCTTCGCTTATACCCTTTTCGATGCGGTTTTTGAACTCTTTTGCGGAAGCATTGGAAAAGGTCACGATAAGCAGCCGGTCTGCAGGGGTTTTGTTTTCTTCGTCGAGGAGTATCCGCAGTGCCTTTTCCACCAGCACGGTGGTCTTGCCGCTGCCTGCTGCCGCCGAAAGCACCGTAAGGTTGCCGTCAGCTTCTATCGCCTTTATCTGTTGGTCTGTCCACCTTCTTTCAGCCATCCGCTTTCTCCTCCTTTACTGTAAACTGTGCTTTTTCCTTTGGTTTTACCCTGTCAAAGTCACGGCAGATTGCACGGTATCCGCAGTATTCGCAGCCTGTTCTGCCGTTCCCCGTATCCAGCGGAAGATTGTCAAACTTTCCGCCGTATACATTTTCCGCCATCTCTTTTATCTTGTTCTGTGAATGGTCAAGAATGGCTTTAAACAGCTTTTCATTTACAACAGCACTGCCGCTTTCACTTTTAAGTTTTCCGTCTCTGCCTTTTATAATACCGTACTCACCCTCACAGTTTGCATCAAAGCCTTCGCACACAGCATCGCTTTCCAGGGCCATGCCTGTAGGGGTGTAGAGATTTCCGCTGTCATCAAATTTAAAGGCCGCATCACTGGGCTGATACATAACCGCCGCAGGTGTGGGTTTTTCCAGAAAATCTTTGCTGTTCACAACGCTGTTCATATACAGAAGCAGCTGTGAAGATATGCCGTTGTACACATCGTCAAGACTGAAATTTTTGCTGCCTGTCTTGTAGTCAACTATACGGATGTAGTTTCTGCCGTCCTTTTCCATTGTATCGATGCGGTCGCACACGCCGATTATGCTTACACGGCTGCCGTCGTCCAGTGTAACTGTCACAGGCTTTACATCGCTGTCAAAGCCGATCTGTTTTTCAAATGCAACAGGGCGGAAAAGGGACGCCTGCTGTTCTGTGTGTATATATCTGAGCAGATGCAGGGCATTCTGCTCCATATCATTGCTGAGGGAGGCAAAACGGGCGGTTTTACGCACCGCTTCAGGATAGCTGGTGCTGAGATATTCTGCCACCGCTTCTTTGGTTTTTGCCTCAATTTCCGTCCAGTCCGCTTTGTGATAGTCCTGTCTGTACTGTTCCATAACCTTCTGGGCAACGGTGTGGAGATAGTCCCCCGCTTCACGCTGGGTGAGGGCCGCTTTTTCCAGCGGATATATTTTAAAGAGATTTTTTATAAGATAGCTGAACGGACATCTGTAGTAGCCCTCTGCCGCTGTAGGAGAAATAACCATATGATTTCCGATAAGCTGCCTCAGGCTGTCGGTATCGGTTATATCAAAGCGGCGGCTGTCTGTATGAGGCACGCTGATGCCGAGACTCGCCAGATATTCCGCCCCCTCTTCCCCTTTGGTTTCGCCTATATACTGGCAGAAAAATTCCTCTGTAATACAGTAATCTTCAACCGCAAGACTGTCTGCACCAAGGCCGAGTGCCTTTTTGATGCTCTCAATTTCGGCAGACATGATCTCGCTGCTGTCGATATTTTTTAAAGCACAGGAAACAAACAGCTTTTCCCGTGCTGTTGTAAGGGTTTTGTAGAAATATAAATTTTCAAAGGCAAACCGCTGGGCAAAGTCGGCACTGATTTCGCAGTTGTTTTCCTTTAAATACTGCACATCCGCAGAGGATAAAATGCCGCTGTCCGACACAATGGACGGGAATATATCCTGAGATGCACCAAGCACCAGCACCACCTTTACAGCGTCGGTTTTCATACGCTGTGGGGTGGAGATAAGCACACAGTCCTGTGTCTGTGGTGCAAAGCCTATTTCAGTGCCCTGCACCATAAGCATAAACAGCTGCTGCAGCTCGCCGGGACGCATAACCATACTGCCGCAGATGCGGTAAAGCTGGTTTACACATTCCACCGCAGTTTCCCACTGGCGCAGGATAAGGTCGGCTTTGTCTTTATCTTCTGTGCTGTTTATAATTTCTTCAAGGACAGTTTCACAGCCAAGGTCGGTTATAATTGCATACATTGCAGAGAGTATATCTTCGCACAGGGCTTCTCCTGTGTTCTGCCATTTTGAGAAAACATCCTTTACGCTGTACACAAGGCTGTTGATGGCAGAGAGAATCAAATCGTCCCCTTCCTCCACCTCGCCGTCGGAAATTCTGCCGTATGGCAGATTGAAGGGCTTAGACCAGTCAAGGTCGTTGTCCTGCCATATATAGAGATAGTTTTCCAGCCAGTTGACAGTTTCGCTGTCGAACTTTGTCAGCTGAGTTTTGAGAAGCGGCAGTATACTGCGGCTGCTGATGCCTTTTTCCATAACCTCCAGCACGGCTTTGAACAGCACAACAGGGGCTGAGGAGAGGATAATCCTGCTCTGGTCGATAAAATAAGGAATTTTTGCAAGGGAGAAGCTCTCCTGCAGCTGATGCTCGTACTTTTCCAGCTGAGGGCATACCACCGCTATATCATCATAACTGTAGCCCTCTTTTGTAAGCTGGCTGATTTTTGCCGCAGCAAAGCACACCTCCTCGAACTGTGTCTCAAAGGCGGTTATATATGCACTGCTGTCCGTCTCTGTGTCTGTCAGAGGTTTTGACAACAGGAAATTATCAATATTTTTAAGGTCTGTGGTCAGAAAACGGTGCTGCTGTTCCAGCCTTATGGCAGGGGCGGCGGTGACACCTTTTTTCTTTGCGTACATCAGCAGTTTTTCCGCTGTTTTTGCGGTGTAGCTGAGGGGGTGTGTGCCGTTTGTGTTGTCGAAAACCCTGTCTGCCGTAAGGGTGATATACACATTGTCCGCTTTTTCCATTATGCGGGAAAGGATTGCATACTGACCGAAACTGAAGCTTTCAAAGCCGTCCACAAAATAGTCTGTGCTGTCGGTGTAGCTGACCGGCAGACTTTCCCCAAGCTGAATGTACACCTGCTCAAGGTCACTGCCGCCCTGTCCCATATAGGCACAGTACTGTGTGTAGATAAGGGATATATCCTTAAGCTTTGCGTTTATCTGCGGGGCAGCCTGTGCTATATCATAAAGCTGTGTGCTGTCTATGCCGTTGCGTCTGAAATCCTCGAAAATTCTGCCCAGCTCGTAGGAAAATGCAACATTTTTCTTCTGGTTGTGGTAGCTTGTAAGCTGTTTGTGTACCGTCTGCAGAGCCTTTTGTGCCATAACGGCCTTGCCTGCATCGGTGAGCAGCACAGGCACAACTGCACCCTGTTCGGTGTAAACATCACGCAGCAGAGATGTAAAGCTGAAAACATTAACAAAGCCAAACTGACTTTTTTCCAGTGAGGAAAAAATTTCCGCTTCGCCTGTTTTGCTGAACTGTTCCGGAACAATGAGAACACTTTTTCTGCCCTTTGATGCGTTGTTCAGTATCTTCTCTTTTATAAACTGGCTTTTACCCGTGCCGGCTGTGCCGATGATAAGCTGCAGCATAGTCTGCCTCCTGTAAATTTACTGATATATTATTTTACCATACATAATCACATTTTTAAACACAAACCACAAAAAAGCCGTGCCAAAAAACGCCAACAAAAAAAGAGGCTGTACGCCGGATCAACGACAGTACAGTCCTCTGTATTTTTACAATATTATTTTTTATCGCCGTAGTACATATAAAGCTGGCAGGGAATCATACCGTTGTACAGCTTGCGGCGTTTTGTTGCCTTTTTGCCGAAGTTTGTTTCAAACTCTGCATCAGAAGTGATGATGTAGCTTGCCTTTACAGGGTTCTGTGCAAGGCGTTTTGAGAGTGTTTTTTCCAGCTCCATGGCAACATCGATGTCACCAAGACGTTCGCCGTACGGCGGGTTTGTGATAACCACTGCATCTGCCTGTGGGGAAAAGCTTTTTACATCGGCTGTAAAGAAGCTGACCGCACTGCCAACACCTGCTTTCTGTGCGTTCTGCTTTGCAATTTCCACAACAAAGGGGTCTATATCAAATCCGTATGCTTTAAAAGGTACATCGCGGTTGATTGCCTGGCGTGCTTTGCTGCGTTCCTCTTCCCACACTTCTTTAGGGATAAAGGCATATTCCTCCGCTGCAAATTTACGTTTGAGACCGGGGGCAATATTGAGGGCTTTCTGTGCTGCCTCGATAAGCAGTGTGCCGCTGCCTGCAAAGGGATCCTGAATAATGCTGTCGTTTCTCACTCGGGCAAGGTCCACGATGGCTGCAGCCAAAGTTTCCTTGATTGGTGCTTCACCGCTGTTGCGGCGGTAACCACGCTTGTGGAGACCGTCACCTGATGTATCCAGCATAACGGAAACTGTATCTTTTCTGAGAGCTACACGGATTTTGTAGAGATTGCCTGTCTCGGGAAGAATTTTTGTGTTATGACCTTTTTTAAGGCTTTCAACAATAGCCTTTTTAACGATTTTCTGACAGGCAGGAACGCTGGACAATGTTGATGAAAGGGATGAGCCCTTTACAGGGAACTGTGCGTCCTTTGGCATAAGGGAAGCCCAGTTGATGCTGCTTACCCCGTCAAAAAGTTCATCAAAGGTTTTTGCCTTGAACTCCTTGAGGAGAATTACCACGCGTTCTGCTGTTCTGAGATTTATGTTTGCTGCTGCGATGATGCGTTCATCGCCTTTGAAGGTAACCTTGCCGTCGGTAACCTCCACATCGGTTGCACCCAGCTTT
Organism: Oscillospiraceae bacterium; assembly: GCA_015067145.1. Taxonomy (GTDB): domain Bacteria; phylum Bacillota; class Clostridia; order Oscillospirales; family Ruminococcaceae; genus RGIG3102. Next base: position 60,016 of record SVNA01000008.1, read on the forward strand.
TTAACCTCGTAGCTGAGAACCGATTCGGTGCCGAAATAACAAGGGGCAATTAAAGTGTATTGCATTTAAACTTCCTCTTTCTTTCTGATAAAGGGGTGATGTGTATATAAAAGGCGGATGTTCCGCCATTAAAACAGGGCTCCGATAACGGAGCCCTTATATTATATGTGTTTATTCCGGTAAAAGCAAGCCGTATTTGCCGTCTTTGCGTTTGTAAACCACATTGATTTCGCCTGTTACGATGTCTTTGAACATGAAGAATGTGTGGTCAAGCATATTCATTTCCAGAATTGCGTCGTCAACTGACTGTGGTTCGAGGTTGAATACTTTTTTACGAACGATTTCGTATTCTTCTTCCTCTTCTTCTCCTACAGGAAGAACAGGGAGTTCTTCGTACTTGTAGCTGCTGCCTTTGTGTTTGCGGGAAATTTTGCTTTTGTTCTTTACAATCATGGATTCCAGTTTTTCCACTGCTGCTTCCAGAGCAAGTTCCATCTTTGGTGCACTCTTTTCGCTGCGGAAGGATGCGTAGCGGTCCTTGATTGTAATTTCAACTGTCTGCCAGTCTTTTTCAACAGTTACTGTTACATGTGCCTGCACTTCTTCAGGGAAGAATTTGTCGAGTTTACCCAGTTTTTCCTCCACATTGCTTAAGAAAGTAGGTTTGAGTGTGCATTTTCTGCCTGTTGTGTTTATCTTCATAGACTGTACCTCCTGGGGTGAGCTTGATACCGAAGTATCTTGTAAATATATTAGCACAATGCACATATTTTTTCAACAGATTTATCGCAATTTTTAACAGTTTGTACACAAATATTGTTAAAAAAATAAATTATCGGCATCTTCACATTTCGACAAACTTTTTTGAACAAAGATGCTATTATAGTTTCACAGGCAAGGCTGCTTTTCAGGCTGAGCAGATTGTCTTGCATTTCCTCATATACTTTTTCTCTTGCAAAGGGACCGCAGTGATGGCGGTCCTTTTGTCTTTTTTACCATACAAAAAGCATGTACGTCTCAGCAAAATCAGAGACAAAGTGTGCAAAAATCCCCCTAAATAACAAAAACACCCTGTCTTTTATCAAGACAAGGTGCATATTATCAATCATTTTTCGCCCTGGATATCCTTGTAGACCGTTTCGTTTGGGTTTGCATAGCCAAGTTTTTCTCTTGCCACACGTTCCACATATTCTGCTTCGTCCTCAATTTCCAGAACGTGACGGATATCCTCTGCTTCCATCTCTACACGCTGCTGCTGTTGCTCCAGGCTTACAAGCTGCTGGCGTTTTGTCATAAGGTCAAACTGTGCACTGATAAGACTGATGGTAAGGTATGTAACAAGGCAGAAAACTGCGATGATTTTTATATTGAAAATCTTTTTCATACCCTGCACCCCTTTCAGCATATTGCTTAACATTATAAATTATATACCAAAATATCTTCGGTTTTCAAGTCCGCCTTTTCTTCCGTTTTTGGTGTTTCATCCCATTTTTGTCGCTTTTTACGGCACAAATCACAAAATACAGATTTTATTTTTTCAAACGAGCACAATATCTTGCGTTTTATGAAACTGAAAATTTTTTCAGAAATTTTCTGAAAAAATATGGAAAATCTGATGTTAAAAGACAAAAAGCCTGTAAATGCACCGATTATATGGTAAAAACGCACAACGGGATAGTTAGCAAAGGATACAACATAGCTGAAAAGCACCACGGCAAAGAGCGTGCAGATAAAGATATCCTTTATAAACAGTCTGATTTTACCCTTGTATATAAACACCGACACAAGCTGGTTTATAAAACCCACGGCAAAGCCCACCGCCAGTGTAAAAAGAAAATCCTGCAGCAGAAAGCTGTAGTTTACACTTTCAAACATCATCGCAGCAGCTTTGCCAGACCTTTCTCGCTTCTGCCGTGGTTTGCCTGATACTGCAGATAGTTTATATCCCCCGAAAGCTCCATTGTTCTGCTGTCGGTATTCATCTGCCCTGCCACAAGATTTCTGCCCGAAACGGTCATCTTTCCGTAATCGGTTTTCAGTATCAGCTTGAACTCATCGTAAGCCACCACCTGTACAACCCCGGTTATCTTCATTGTTCTGCGGTTTTCTATAAACACTGTGTGTTCGGATAAAATTTTATCGGTCATACATCAACACCCCTTTGTGCAGTATATGACCGATAAGCTTTTATTATTCTATAACTGTGTACATCTCCCTTGCACCGTCCTTGGTGTTTACATTGTCAACACTGAGAACCTTAACCCTTACAGGTGCTGTGCCGAACATAATTTCGATCTCGTCACCGATTTTAACCTGATAGGATGCCTTTACCTCTCTGCCGTTTACGCAGATTCTGCCTGCATCTGCAACTTCGTTTGCAACTGTGCGGCGTTTGATAAGGCGGGAAACCTTTAAAAATTTGTCAATTCTCATATAATTTCTCCTTTGCAAAAAAGCCGATACAACAGTATCGGCTTTACATTACAGATAATTATTTTGCAACTGCATCTTTGAGAGCTTTGCCAGCTTTGAAGGAAGGAGCCTTGCTTGCTGCAATCTTCATTGCTTCGCCTGTTTTTGGGTTGTGACCCATTCTTTCTGCTCTTTCTTTAACTTCGAACATACCAAAACCTACAAGGGAAACTTTTTCGCCTTTTACAAGGTTTTCTGTGATTGTGTCGAGAACTGCAGTTACAACCTTTTCTGTTTCTTTCTTTGTCAGGCCTGTTTTTTCTGCAACCTGTGCAATCAAATCAACTTTTGTCATTTTAATTCTCCTTTTGTCAGAGTTTAACCGGTCTCCGACATTTTTTATTTTATTAATTCTCTTGAATTTTGCTGAAAGTGACGGGTTATATTTTACCAAATCGGTGTAACATTTGCAATATAAAATTTGCTTATTTCACATCTAAATTTTTAAAATATTCAAGTTTTTTAGTGTTTTCAAGGCCCAGAACCTCTTCCGCATCATTCTTTGTTGCCGCTGCAAGAGAAACTGTGTCAAAAATCAGTTTACCCATAAGTTCTGCACAGTCTCCGCCCTCTTTAAGCTGTATGCTGATTTTCTCCAGCTGTGCGTGGAGAGAGGCGATTGTCTCATCGGCATTGTACTGTATAAGACCTCCTGCCGCTGCACGTTTCTGCAGTTTCTGTGCATACATAAGTGCAGGGAAACTTTTCGGCACTGCGTCCAGCGTTTCGCTTACAGTCTTCTGCCCCTTTTCTTCCTGTTTGATTTCCTCCCATTTCTGCAGAACGCCGTCAACTGTCTTGTTGTCGAAACCTGCAAAGATATGGGGGTGGCGTACAACCAGCTTCTGCGCTGTGCCGTCCACTACGTCTGCAAAGGTGAACACCTTTTCCTCTGCCTCAAACTGTGCGTGAAGCAGCACCTGCATAAGTACATCGCCCAGTTCTTCCTTCATAAGCTCTTTGTCATCTGTGTCGATGGCTTCAATAGCTTCGTAGGTTTCTTCGATAAAGTTTTTGCGGATGGATTTGTGTGTCTGCACCTTGTCCCACGGACAGCCTTTTTCCGGGTCACGCAGCATTTCTATTATCTTCAAGAGGTCGTTTATATCATATCTTTCTTTTATCTGAAAATCCATTTTTATTCTCCTGTAAGTGATATGCAAATATATTATATTCTTTCTATATATTACTATTTTCAGACGGGGATATCAACAGAAAACCCCAGATAATTGCAATTAAAAAGTATATAAGGCTGTAAATCACTCCTGAAAAGCCAAGTTTCAATACAGGAGGCAGATAGCACAGGACTGTATCGGTTAGAAGTATGACAATGAAGATTGCCACAGCTGTTGCCGCACAGGGTTTAAAAAAGATTTTTGAAAAGCTGAACTCCACACCTGTTTTTTTCACATTAATAATGCTGAGTATAAATATTATTGCATGAAAAACACAGGCTGATACAGCAAAAGCCTTTATATTTATCTGCGGAACGGCACAAAGAATGTAGTTGACGGTACATTTTGCAACTGAAGCGATGAACAGTATGCGGAAAACAATAGAAGATTTACCCGCTGCATACAGCACCGAATTGAACACCGATGTAAAACAGCAGAACACACTGCTGCAGAGCAGTATACCCAACAGCTGTGCCGAAACCCTGGTCTGTGCCCCGTTTGTGCCAAAAAGGAATCTTAATATATCGTATCTGAAGAAGAAGATATACACCGTCACAGGCACACTTATCCCCGCTGTTACGGCAAAAAGGCGACGGGTCTGCCTTTTAAGACAGCAGCTGTTTTGCGGCAGCATTGCACGGCTGATAACAGGCAGGCTTGCAGTGCCGATATAGCTGAGCACCGCAGGCAGGAGATTAAAAACCGTCATCACCATACCCTGATATATTCCCAGCAGGTACATAGGCATATCCTCTGCATTTTTAAAGGATGCACCCTCAAAGCTCTGCACAATATCCCGATACGGTATACGGCTGATGCGTGGAAGACAGACCGCTGTGTCAAAAAATCCCGAAAGGGATATAACAAGAGCGGAAACTGCAATGGGAAAGGACATTCTGAAAAGTTCCTTTTTTGAAATGCCGTTTTTTGTCTGCAGTATGTACCTGTTTTTTCCCCCGATATTCTTTTTCTCTGCCCTGTCTGCTCTTTTAAGCATCCACAACAGATAAGCACAGCACAGAAATCCCGATACAGTAACTGCAGACAGTCCCGCTTTTACAGTGGCATCTGTTACTGTATGTGCAAAAAATTCCCTGGCAAAATACACTCCTGCCAGACCGAATACCGTTTTGGAAACACTCTCCAGTACATTTGCCGTTGCTGTAGGCAGCATATTCATTCTGCCCTGAGTAAGACCTTTGCAGATATTTTCCACCGCTGCCAGAACAACCGCCGGGGCAAGTATAAGACCTCCTGTAAAAAACAGGCTGTCATTCTGCAGCTTAGAGTAAATGAAGCTGAATGCGACAAAAAGCACCGATAGTACCAACGCCCAGCTTATATACAGCTTTGCTGCTGTTTTTTTAAGGACTGCTGCCTTGCTGCAGCTGTTAAGTTTTGCCGCACAGTGCGAGATGCAGGGCACAATGCCTGCTGTTGCAAAGGAAAAAAAGGGCATAAACAGACTGAAAAGTGCACTGTATCTGCCCATCTGTGCCGCACCGAGCATACGGGTGAGAGGTATGCGGTAAACTGCACTGAGCAGTTTTACAACAAATCCCGATACCACCAGCACCACACCCGCTTTTACAAATGAATTTTCCTTTTTCATACCCCGCCGCCTTTGTGTACAGATTCTGCTATATTATTTATATCGGCGTGGGTTTTGTATTATTCTGAATAAAACAAAACAGCCTTTGGTTTTTTCGCCAAAGGCTGCTGTCTGTATCCCGATTGTCTGTCCGCTGCAAAAACGTCTTTATACACCCTCAAGGTCAAAAAGCGGGATAAAGCTCTCGCTGGCGGAATCTCCCTCCTGCACAAAGCCGTTTTCCAGCCCAAGCTCCACCGCAAAGTCTATGACATCATCATATTCCTGCTGTGTCAGCTTTCGGTTGATTTCGGGGTAATTTTCAAGATTTGTGCAGGGGGTATACTGGCTCATAATACTGATAAATATATCATCACCGTATGTTGTGTACAGATATTCTATAATCTTCTTTGCTTCATCGGTGTAACCGGGCAGCACAAGCACACGGACGATTGTACCTTTCTGTATTATACCGTCATCATCAAAAACACAGGGGCCTGTCTGTTTTACCATAGTATCTATAGCCTTTTTTGCCGCCTGTGGATAATCGGCACAGCAGGAATATTTCTGTGCTGTATCCGATGAAAAATATTTAAAATCGGGCAGATATACATCTACCGTGTCCTTTAAAATCTCTATATTCTCTGTTTTTTCGTATCCGCTTGTATTGTAGACAACAGGAATATTAAGGCCGCTTTCCCTTGCTGCTTTAACAGCCTCCACAATCTGCGGTGCGAAGTGTGTTGGTGTTACAAGGTTGATATTGTGGGCGTTTTTCTGCTGAAGTTCGAGAAAAATTTCTGCAAGACGGGAAAGGGAAATCTCCCTGCCGAAGCCCCCATGGGAAATATCCCGGTTCTGGCAGTATACACACCCCATATTGCAGCCGGAAAAAAACACTGTTCCGCTGCCGTTTTCGGCGGAGATGCAGGGCTCTTCCCAATGGTGCAGTGCCGCACGGGATATCTTTACAGTATTGGTCATTCTGCAGTAGCCGACAGTTTTGTCACGGTCGGTATTGCAGTTACGCGGACAAAGATTACAAAGCATGGTTCACCTGTGTTGAATGTGATTTTATAAAATAACATTAACACAGATCATGCATTTTTACAACAGGCCTGAATTCAGGGTGCTCCGCACAGGAAAACCTTTTCTGTTCCGGTATGTCAGTGGGTATAGTGGGGCACATCACTGTCCGCCAGCATACCCTTTATATCCTCAAAAATCTCCACTACCTTGAATCTTGGGGTTATTCTGTCGGTTTTTATAAAATCATCACTGTTTTCCAGGGCTATCTCTCCGCAGCTGCGGCTGCAGAGGGCAGGATAAACCACACACCACCAGTTTTCCCCTTCCGCCTCTCCGAGACGTACCGTGAGGGCTGTGTACTCCCCTTCAGGCAGTGCAAAGCCCTGATACTGACGGGTATCAAAAGAAAATTTTTCCAGGGAGCAGCGGCAGCGGTAACCTATATTTTTCCCTGCAAGAAAGCTGTTGACTGTATCTTCAATATCTTCAAGCCTTTCCGCCGTAATTTCAACCGCTTTGTCAAAATCTGATGTGTCGGGGAAGAGTATCTGTTCTGATTTTAAAACTTCATCCCTTACTGCCAACTTTACATTCTGGTCCTGTGTGCTGTTGCTGTTGGCAATGATATGTAGACGCAGTGTGCTGCTGCATATATCTGCCGCTGCTTTTATATCCTGTGCACATAACGAAAAAAGCACAGTGAATATAAGCCCCATCAAAACCGAAATCTCTTTTTTTGTCATAATACAGACCTCCGGAAAATATTTCTGCTTTATTGTTGACCTTTTGTGCAGGGTTTAATCATTGTGCAAAATTGCTTACGTTGCAATTTATGTCTGTATTAAGTATAATTAAAAAGTAATCATTTTTTGAAAAGGAATTGTATATGATTAAAAAATTCAGTTTCAATGCATTTTATATAATTTTTGCCGTTTTTTCGGTGTGGATATCTGCCGCAGGATTTCTGAACGCCGCAGGCAACACAGCCGCAAATTTTGTGCTGCTGCTTTTTGCCGCTGCTGTGCTTTTGGCTGTTTGTGTTACACTTGTCCGGCTGCCTGAAATTTCCCCCAAAGCATACCGTGTTGCCGTAACAGCCATATTTGCGGTATATACAGTATGTCTTGTACTTTTCGGCACAACCACAATGACAGCACATATAAGCGACCTGCGTGTGCTTGTACAGGCTGCAGACTACTGGCTGGAGCACGGGGACATTGTGCATTACAGCGGATATTTCACCGTCTGCCGCAACACTCTGGGCAACGCAATATTTATATATCTGATGTATATACCGATGCACCTGCTTGGCATTGACATATTCAGCAACACTGCTGAAAGCTGGGGTATTGCTGTGAACTGTCTTATGATTGTTCTTGCAGTTTTCTTCCTTTACAGGATAGCTGTGCGTATTTTGAAAAACCGCAACTGTGAAATTCTGTTTCTTCTCCTGTGCTGTGTGTATCTTCCATTCTATCTGTGGGCACACAGATACTATTCCGACACTTTGTCCCTGCCGTTTCTCACTGCGTCACTGTGGCTTTTTCTGAAAAGCCGTGAATGCTGCGGAAAAAAGAAAGTTTTATATGCCCTTATCTGCGGTGTATGTCTGTGGGCAGGCTATTTTATAAGAGGCAGCCTTGTTATTGCACTGGTTGCCATTGTGCTGTTCTCCGCTTTCTGTGACAAAAAGGATTTTGTAAAAAGCGGCCTTGCTGTTCTGATTGCCTTTATCATCACCCTGACAGGATGGAACTATTATGTAAACCACAACAGCTGGATTGATTATTCCAATACACAGGAAAATGAATATCCCCTTACCATGTGGCTGATGTACGGGGCACACGGCGAGGGCAACTACAATGACGACGATGTAAATTATCTGCAGAGCCTGCCTGCTGGGCAACGTCCTGAAGCTGCAAAGGAAAAGCTGAAAGAATACTATTCACAGTATAATTTTAAAAGCTATCTGGAATTTCTCACCCTTAAATACGGTATAACCTACGGCAACGGTCTGTTTGATGCAGAACTGTATCTTAACAATCAACGCAGTTCCAACTTTACACATCAGTTTCTCATTGAGGGTATGCCGCTGTTTGCACCTTTCCGCTATATTGCCAACGCACTGCATTTTGCCGTGCTTGCACTTGCGGCTGTAAGCGGCTTTATAAACTGGCGTAAAAAGGAATGGAATGTGCCGATGCTGATGCATATTGCTCTGCTGGGCAATATAATATTCTTCTCCTTCTGGGAGACAAAGGCGAGATATGCATTTGGCATAACACCGATACTGCTTATACTGTGCATATATACGCTGTATGAAACTGCAAAGTTTGCAGAAAGAAAAACAAATAAAAACAGATAAAAAAGAAACTCCCTGTAATCAAATACAGGGAGTTTTTTATGTTTTATTCTTTTACTTTATATCCGCAGTACTCTATTGCAGCCTTTGCCAGCTCGGTGGTGGCGTCCACAAAGTTGTTGCTGAGTCCCAGAGCCTGCACCGCCACAGGAAGCTCGGTACAGCCAAGGATAAAATAGCCTGCACCGCGGCTTTCCATATCCCTGAGGACTGCGTTGAATGGTTCCGGGTCGGTTGGCATTATGCCCGCTTTTACCCCATCGTAGATGACACTCATAAGGTATCGACGCTGTTCTTCGTCAGGCAGAACCACCTCTACACCCTCGTCCATAAATGCACGGGAATACACCCCTGCATCAAGGGTGCCTGTGGTGGCAAGGATGCCCGCCTTTTTGCCCGGGTAACGCTGTTTTGCCACACGGACAGCCTGACCAATCATGCTGAGGAACGGCACCTTTGTCTGTATCTGCAGACTTTGCAGAAAATAGTGTGCTGTGTTGCATGGCATAATGATACAGTCCGCACCCATCTTTTCCAGATTTTTTGCAGACTGGATAAGCTGTGGCAGAGGGCTTTCGCCGCCGTGGAGAATTGCAGCTGTACGGTCCTTTATCTGTGCGTTGTTGTCTATAAATATGCGGATATGGTCATTGTCGCAGTCAGCCTTTGTCATTGTGACAATCTTTGTAAAGAGGTCTGCTGTGGCAAGAGGGCCCATGCCGCCGAGAATGCCGAGAGTTTTTTTCATAGTAGTTACCTGTGCTGAAGTGTAGATTTTTTAGCAAGCAAAGAATAATTTTGCTTTTTCATATTATTATGCAAACAGCCTCCCTTTGTCAAGGGAGGCTGTGAGTGTTTATAATTATGTTTTAATACACAAAATTATTTGAGCATATCAGCAGTAACACCTGTTACAGGATTTTCACGGCCTGTAGATGTTACTCTGTAGTCACAGGCATCACAGCTGCCGTCTTTGTTTACGTCAACGTGTGCGTGTCTTGTCTTTTTGATACCGCAGGATTTGCAGTATCTCCAGTGATATTCATCGTTCATTTTGAAATCATCGCTCCAGTTGTGGTCTGCTGCCTGTTCTACTGGAACAACTTCGTATGCGAGAACATAGTAGGAATAGAGGTGGGATGTAAATTCACCTGTACCGTCACCGTTATCTTTTACTGGGTATGTTTCAATGTTACCGTTGTGGTAAGAGTACATTGTCCATACTCTCTGCATGCCTTCTACAACATCTGGAACTTCTGGGAATACAACTGTATGTGTAATTGCGTTTTCTTCACCAATATTGGAAAGCTCTACCGTTACATCTACGCTGCTGGAAGATGTGCTGATTGTCTTTGTAACTGTGATATCGAGAACTGTATCTTCGTCAGCAACAAGACCTGCTGCTTCGATTGCTGCTTTGATTGCATCAATTTCGTCTGTGTCTACCGCAGGGTCATTTTCATCAACTGCTTCGGAAGAAACTTCAATCTTGATTGTGATTTCTTCGTTGTTTGCTACTGCTTCTGCAAGTTTTCCAACAACGTCAGCCTGTTCTGCTGCTGGGAGATTGAGGTCTGCTACAGCATCTGTGATTACATTTACAACTTCTGTTGGATTTTCTGCTGCAGCTGCATCTTTGATAGCATCAACAATGTTGTTGCCGATTTCTGCAATTTTATCTTTTTCTGTTTCAGAAACACCAGTATTTGTTGTTGTGGAGTTTGTGTCGATTGTTGGAGCTTCAACTACAACATCGTGGTTGAGGTCTGCTACATCTTTTACAACATAGTAGTCACCGTCTTTTACAGAAGCAAGACCTTCTTCTACGAAGTTGCCTACAGGGTTTTCAGAGTGGCTGGAAGATGGGTCGTACTGATAGTATTTACCGCCTTTTACTACGATTGTACCTGCACATCCATCCTGTTTGTTCAATGCATATCTTACACCGTATGTTTCGTTTTCTGTATTGCCTGTAAATGTACCATCAAGGATAGTAATTTTACCTGTGCTGGAAACATAGATGAGTTCGTTGTTGTTTGCGTTGCCGTTATCTTCGAAATCTTTTGCGCCAACGTTTGTAAATGTACCGTTTTCGATTGTTACATTTGCACCTTCTGCTGCCCATACTGCAATGCTGTAATCATTGCCATTTGTAGCGCTGTTTACTGTACCATTACCTGTAATAGTAAGATTTGCACCATTTACTGCTTTGATAAGCGCTGTGCTTGCCTGTGCTTCTGGGTCTGCAGTAAGTTCCTTGCCATTAAGGTTAATTGTCAATTCTTTGTCGATTACAACACCAGCTGTAAGTTCGATATTTTTATCAAGTTTGATGCTTGTTGCACCAGCTTCAAGAACTGCACGAAGTTCTGCTTCGCTGGATACTGCGTCTGCATCTGCTTTTTCTACAACCCAATTGTTATCAACTTTTGTTACAAAGCTTGTTGGTGCAACAAAGTTTGTTGACGCACCTTCAGATACATTATCTGCAGGGTTGAATCCTTCAAATGTACCGCCATTAACTGTAATAGTACCACGATTTGCATCATGACAGTTTAATGTCCATACATATTGTGTATGTTCAAATTTACCACCATTGATAGTAATTTTACCACCACCATATGTATAAATCATATCACCATTATGTCCAGCGTTGTTAACATTTTCTGTTTTCGCGTGCATATTGTATGTACCGCCATTGATGATTGCTTCACCTTCATAGGCGAATACTGTAACACCATTAGCGTTTACATCAGTTCCGCTGATTACTTTACCTTTACCGTCAGAGTCCATAATAGTAAGTTTGCCGTTTTTAATTACATAAAAACCTACGTTAGGGGAAGTAATTTTAAAACCGTTAAGGTCAACGGTTAATTCTTTATCAACCTTCAGGCAGATAGAAGACGCTGTTACCTTATCACTTTCATCAAGTGTTGTGTCTGAGGTAAGTACAACTTTTCCGCCAGGTTCTGCTGCTTCAATTGCTTCTCTGAGTGTTGGATATCCTTTTCCGTTAACTTCTGCAACATTTCCTGTTGCATCAGCCGCAAAAACGCCCATTGGCATTGCAGAGAAAATCATTGCAAAGCTGAGCAGAAGCGCAACTTTTTTCAAAAGATTTTTCATTTTCTTTTTTGTCTCCTTTTTAGAATATTTATTTGTTTTACACCACATTTAGTGTAACTTTATCATACGCCACTTTGGGTGTAAAGTCAATACGCCATTTTAGATGTATAATAAAATATCTCTATACAATACTTACAGTGATAGAGATGATTATAACAATGAAAACATATACCGATATAATCCGCGAACTGCGGGAAGACAAAGACCTAACACAAAAAGAAGTGGCTGCAATTCTGGGCACAACCCAGCAGGTATACTCCCGATATGAAAAAGGCGAAAATGAGATGCCCCTGCGACACCTTGTAACCCTGTGCAAATTTTACAACGTAACAGCAGACTATATCCTCTGCCTGACCGACACCTGCTGCTCTCCGCCAAAATAAGATTGCAACAAAAAATGTCATTCTGAAATAAATCAGAATGACATTTTTATTTTTGCATTTATCTGTCTTTGTACATTTTGTCGTAGTAGTTCTGGTATTCGCCGCTGATGATTTCTTCCCACCAGTCTTTGTTGTCCAGATACCACTGAATTGTCTTTTTGATGCCGTCTTTGAACATTGTTTCAGGCAACCAGCCAAGTTCGTTGTGGATTTTTGTAGGGTCGATTGCATAACGCATATCGTGGCCTTTTCTGTCTGTTACGTATGTGATAAGTTCTTCGCCTTTGCCAAGTTCCTTGCAGATGATTTTAACGATATCAATATTTCTCATCTCGTTGTGGCCGCCGATGTTGTAAACTTCGCCCACCTTGCCTTTGTGGATGATAAGGTCGATAGCTTTGCAGTGGTCTTCAACATACAGCCAGTCACGCACGTTGATGCCCTCGCCGTATACTGGCAGCGGTTTGTCATTGAGTGCGTTTGCAATCATAAGTGGAATAAGTTTTTCAGGGAAGTGGTATGGGCCGTAGTTGTTGGAGCAGCGGCTGATTGTCACAGGCAGGCCATAAGTTCTGTGGTATGCCATAACCAGCAGGTCTGCTGCTGCTTTGGAGGAAGAATATGGGCTGGATGTGTGGATTGGTGTTTCTTCTGTGAAGAAAAGGTCTGGTCTGTCCAGTGGAAGGTCGCCGTATACTTCGTCTGTGGAAACCTGATGGTATCTCTGGATGCCGTATTTGCGGCAGGCATCCATAAGCACTGCTGTACCTTCGATATTTGTTTTGAGGAAGATGCCCGGGTCTTCGATGGAGCGGTCAACGTGGCTTTCTGCTGCAAAGTTAACCACTATGTCCGGTTTTTCTTCTTCAAAAAGCTTGTAAACAGCTTCTCTGTCGCAGATGTCAGCCTTTACAAAACGGAAGTTAGGGTTGTCCATTACACCTTTAAGTGTGGAAAGGTTGCCTGCGTATGTGAGCTTGTCCAGACATACAATTCTGTATTCAGGATATTTATTCAGCATGTGGAAAACAAAGTTTGAGCCTATAAAGCCGGCACCGCCTGTTACGATAATTGTCATATATCTTTTTCTCCGTTTAAAAATTAGTTCTGATTTTCAAAATAAGCCTTGAGTGCATCTTTCCAGTGACGCATACTGTCGCCCACTGTTGCCTTGAGCATCATATTTTCAAGACAGGAATATGCAGGGCGTTTTGCAGGACGTGGAAATTCTGCAGTTGTACATGGGGAAACTGTTGCGTCAACACCTGCAAGGGACATAATTTCCTTTGCAAATTCGTACCATGTGCATTCGCCGTTGCCTGTGCAGTGGTATACACCGTATTCGCAGGTTGGTGCGATGGTGAGAATGTGGTGGGAAAGGTCAGCTGCGTTTGTAGGGTTGCCCTTCTGGTCGTTTACAACCTTTACTGCACCGTTTTCTTTGCCAAGGCGAACCATTGTTTTTACAAAGTTGTTGCCCTCGTAGCCATAGAGCCATGCTGTGCGAACAATAAAGTATTTGGAGCAGAACTGTTCTACAAAAGTTTCGCCTGCAAGCTTTGTTTTGCCGTATACTGACTGCGGTGCAACTGCATCATATTCGCAGAAAGGTGTATCACCCTCGCCGCTGAAAACATAGTCTGTGGAAACGTGAACAATCTTTGCACCTACAAGCTCGCATGCACGGGCAAGGTTTCTTGCTCCCATTGCGTTAACTTTAAATGCATCAAGCTGGTTTGTCTCGCAGCCGTCAACGTTTGTATATGCTGCACAGTTTATGCAGATGTCAGGCATATTGGAGATGAAATATGCACGGCAGGCATCGTTGTCTGTGATGTCCAGGGTGTCAACATCGCAGGTGAGAATCTGTGGATGAAGCATTTCCTTTGGCAGCGGGCCGATTTCGCTGTAACCGCGTTCAAGGTCTTTGATAACCTGTTTTGCCAGCATGCCGTTGGAGCCTGTGATTAATATTTTCATATATTACCTCTATAATTAGTACATAAATTTGTTGTCCGCAACCTTTTTGAGATGTGCACCGTATGGGCTTTTGCCGTATTTTTCGGCAGATTCCAGAAGTTTTTCCTTTGAAATCCAGCCGTTGCGGTAGGCGATTTCTTCCAGAGCGGAAACCTTGATACCCTGGCGTTTTTCTACCATCTGAACAAAGTTTGCTGCTTCCACAAGGCTGTCCATTGTGCCTGTGTCAAGCCATGCAAAACCGCGGCCGAGAAGTTTTACATCCAGCAGGTCCCGCTGGAGATACTGGTCGTTGAGGGTTGTGATTTCCAGCTCGCCGCGGGCGGACGGTTTAACCTTTTTGGCCTCTGCAACAACTTCCCTGTTGTAGAAGTAAAGGCCTGTGATTGCGTAGTTGCTCTTTGGCTGTGCAGGTTTTTCTTCAACGGAGATAACCTTGCCGTTTGCATCAAATTCCACGATGCCGAAGCGTTCAGGATCTTCTACATAGTATCCGAACACTGTTGCACGGCCGTTTTCTGCATTCTGTGCTGCTTCGCGGAGAATTTTGCCAAAGCCGTTGCCGTAGAAGATGTTGTCGCCCAGCACCATTGCACATGCATCATCACCGATAAATTCTTCGCCGATAAGGAATGCCTGGGCGAGTCCGTCAGGAGATGGCTGAACCTTGTAGGACAGGTTGATGCCGAACTGGCTGCCGTCGCCGAGGAGAGCCTCAAATCTTGGTGTATCCTGCGGTGTGGAGATGATGAGGATATCCTTGATACCTGCAAGCATAAGTGTGGAAATCGGGTAGTAAATCATCGGCTTGTCGTAAACCGGCAGAAGCTGTTTTGATGTTACCATTGTAAGCGGATAAAGACGTGTACCTGCACCGCCTGCTAAAACTATACCTTTCATAATTACACTCCTTTAAGGGTTAAAGTTTATATCCCCATTTTTTCATATAAATAAACATTGATCTGAGCTGCAGCATAAACGGCCTAAAGCTCTTTGCTGTTTCACGGTGCCACAGGTGAACCACCGTGGCATCGGCATTGTAATAGGCTTTGCCGTGTTTTTTTGCCTCCATTGTTATGTCGGCATCCTCAAAATAGAGGAAATACTGCGGGTCAAACCCTTTTATCTTTCTGAACACATCTGTTCTCAGCACCGAGAAACAGCCTGTGCAGAATTCTACTTCAAAGCTTTTGTCGTGGTCCTGTTCCATGGCAAGATATCTGTCTTCTATCTTTTTGAACGGACCCTTGTGAATTCGTCTGGACAAAAGTGCGGACAGTGTGGGGCGGCGTTTTGCCAGATACTGCACACTGCCGTCCGGGTTAAGCACCTTTGGGCAGCAGATGGAGCAGTCGGGATGTTCATCCATAAAGCTGCACATATCCGTGATGGTGTTTTCGTTTATCAGAATATCCGGGTTTATAATAAAGTGATATTTTGAGTTTATTCTATCCAGAACCTTGTTGTGCCCTTTGCCAAAACCCACATTTTCATCCAGCAGGATGTAGTGGGGTTTGCTGAAATCCTTCATCAGCTTTTCGCCTATTTTATCGGCACTGGCATTGTCTATGACAAACAGGTCAAAGTCCAGATTTTCTGTGTGTTTAAGGACGGTTTCCACCGTTTTATGTGCATCTTCGGGGCTGTTGTAAACCACGATGGATGCGGATATATTATAATTTTGCATAATACTCCCATTTAAACATATATTATCTATTATATTTTACTATCTTTTAAAAAATATATCAAGCATAATGTAAAAACAGCCGCTGTATCCGATTAAAAATTTATAGTTTATTAACAAAAAGAAAAAATCCCCGCATAACACGGGGATTTTTATTGTTTATAGTTTATTCTTCACTCTTGCGTTTTTTCATAATGAGAATTACGCCGCCGATAATGATAACAGCTATGCCGATAACAATCGGGATTATTGGCAGGCTGCTTTCTGCTGCAGGTGTCTGCGGAACAACTGTGTCTGCTTCGCCGCCGAGAGCTGTACCTTCGTATACGATTACGTAGTCAGAGAAGTGAACGGTTGTAAATACTATATAACCGTCAACAATTTCTGCTGCAACTTTCTTAAGATCGCCTTTTTCGTCGATGTAATATACACGGTAGTCTTTTGCATCTTTGCCTTCTTCAGCTTCAAACGGGAGCATTACTGTTGCTCTGCCGCCTCTGAAGTTGCCGATGTATTCACCGTCAGAGAAAATCTGTGCTGTTACAACAACAGCAGTATCCATATCCTTGAGTTTTTTCTGCTGTGCTTCTGTAAGGGTGTGTGTCTCTGTTCTTACTGCACGGATTTCGATTGTTTCGCCGTCTGCCTGTTCTGTGATCGCCTTTACAGCTTCTGCATCAAGCTTGATTGTAACATCTGTAAATTCGATAACAACATCTTTTTCAGCATCTGCCACCGCTGTGAGAGCTTCTGTGTCAACCTCTGCCTTGTTTACAACCTCTTCTGTTGTCTGTACAAGAGGGAGAACAACTGCTTCGTCTTCTTTTGTTGCTTCCACAACTGCTTCCACTGCTGCTGCATCAACTGTCGCTGTGCCTTCGCTTACTGTTACGTTTTCCTTAACAGCTTCCACTACCTCTTCACTTGCAGCATCCTCTGCGATGGTTGTATCTGCTTCTGCTGGCATTTCAGGTGTTGGTTCCGGTGTTGGTGTAACTTCCGGTGTTGCTGTAGGTTCAGCTGTCGGAGCAGGTGTTACAGCAGGTGTTGGTGCTGCTGTTGCTTCAGGAGTTGGGGTTGCTGTTGGTTTGGAAGATGGTTTGGAAGTAGCTTCCGGTGTTGGAGTTACTTCAGGTGTTGGGGTCGGTGTTGCTGCAGCTTCTTCTGCATAAATCAGTGCAAATATACAGGATGTGTCGGCTGTTTCAAAAACAACCTCTGCTGCACCTTTTGCAGACTGGCCAACCCTTGTATATGTTTCGCCGTCAGCTGTTGCGTAAACATACCATGTTCTGTTTGCTTTCACCTCTGCTGCATCAATCTTTGCAACGTAGCTGAGTGTACCGTGAGAATCAAGGTTTGTGCAGGATGAACCCCAATGTCCGCCCTCCAGCATAGCTGCCGCCACAACGTCCATGGCAAACAGCTTGCCCAGTGTACCGCCGTTTACTGCTGCTTTTGCATTGTCAAAGAAAGGTTTTGCCTCAGCTTCAGGGTTTTCTGATTCAAGCAGTACAAAGCTGTTGATTACAAAATCAAGGTAAGCTGTACTTTCTTCCGCCTTGGCGTTTACATACATTTCGGCAAAGTCAGTACAGTCCTGCTGGCTTTCAAAGAAAGCTTCAAGACCTGTATAGTCGCCATTGTTTATTGCTTTGTCAACTGCAGCTTCAAGTTCTGCTCTGAGTGCTGCTGCATCTGTCTGTTCAAAGCTGAGTCTTATTTTTACATAAGCTGTGTTACATACATCACAGATGCCGTTATCGTTTATATCATCGTGAGGGCCTGCACCCATACGCATATTGCAGCCTTCGCAGTATTCAACATGTGTATCGTTGCTTTCATATCTGTGCTTAAAGCTGTGTTCGTGGCAGTTGTCATCGTCAAGTGTTGCATTACAGCCGTCACATCTGCCGTCATCATCTGTGTCTGTGTGAGGCTCTGCCGCACCTGTTTCCATGCCGCAGTGTTCACATCTTTCAAAGTGAACCTGTTCTTCTGCTGTCCAGCCGTTTATAACGTGGTTGTGTTTTGCGTTTTCATCCACGCCTATGCCACATTCGTCGCAGGCTTCGTCCTTATCCGCATCTTTATGCGGCTGTTCTGTGCCCGCAAATTCTCCGCACTGGATACATATCTTTTTATGGCCTTCTTCGGAGGAACAGATCCAGTCTTCACCTGCTTCGTGCTGAGCAAAAGTATCTGCAATGATACCGCCGCAGTCTGCACAGGTTTTTGCGTGGCCTGAAACACCGTTGTGGATAAGGGAAACGAAATTTTCTGATTCGTTGTGCTGTACATAGCCTTTACAGATATCACATTCACTGTCCATATTCACATCAGTGTGGCCTTCTCTTACAGCATCTTTTTCATCGCATTCTGTACAGCCGCAGCTGTGGTCACCATCGCCTGTGTCATTCCAGTTTTCGTCAGGTGTGTGTTTGTGAACAATATCGCCTGCATCATCTTTTTCCACCAATGTTCTGCAGTCGTCGCATTCGCCGTCTTTGTTGCTGTCTGTGTGGTTGAAGTATTCCATAGGTTCACCACATGAGCAAAGCACGGTATGTCCGCTGTATGACACTTCGTACTCTGTGCCTGCTTTATGGTCATGACGGTAACCGCCGTCATCTTCTTTTACAACAGATGCATTACATTTATCACAGAAACCATCGCTGTCATCATCGCTGTGACCGCTGCCGTTTACCCTCTGATCACAGGTTTCGCAGCGTGTAAAGTGCATATATTCTTCTGCATGTAATCTGTTTGTATTTTCTGTATGGCTGTGAATACCGTCACTATCGATATCAGGCATGCCGCAGTCTGTACATGTTCTGTCTGTATCAGGGTTATGTGCATGGCCCGCACCATATGGGCTATGACAAATTTTACAGATATCGTAGTGTTTTGTAGTTTCACGGTCGTAGCCTGCTTCTGTATCTTTTACGTGAGCTTCGCCGTTGCCGATTGAGTATTCGCAGATTTCACATACAGCATAGTGTCTGTCTGCATCGCTGTGGAATCTGTCTGCTTCAGCTGTATGTGCTGTGCCGTTAAATGTATTGCCGCAGTCCGCACATATGCTGTAGTGTTTATCCTTGTCAGCTTTTCTGTCACCGTTGTCAGTATGTCCTGTACACCAGTTACCGCCTGCTGCCAGTGCTTCACCGCAGACATCACAGCTGCTGTCGCCGTCTGTATCGCAGTGCATGCCTGCATCTGTTCTTCTTGTGCAGTTTGCATCTGTACAGTTGTGGAAGTGTTCTGTGTTGTCTTTGTTGTGAGACCATGCTGGTGACCATGTATGTGTGTGTTCATTTCTGCTGTCCACACCAACACCGCATTCGTCACAGAGGCCGTCTGTTCCTGCTGTGCCATCGCTGTTTATAACAGCATCTGCATGAGCCTGAGCAGGAGCTACAGGATAACCGCATGTGCAGTGGTATGTATGTTCTGTTACATCTGTATCCCACCATCTGCCCGCATTGTCATGGTCGCAGAGAATGGCTGCACCGCATACATCACAGTTGCCGTCACTGTTGTTGTCATAGTGAACGCCGCCGTCATATGGCTGACCGCAGCTTGCACAGATTGGTCTGTGGCCTGCAGGGCCTATTTCGTAAACATACTCGCCGTTTTCCATTTTGTGTGTATGCTGACAGGCTGCTGTATAGTTGCAGATATAGCATGTGCTGCTGCCTGCAGTATATTTATGGCCTTCCCAGTATCCGCTGCCGCAGTCGCTGCAAACAGTGCCGTGGTCATTTACGTCCTGTGCAAAGGAAGTGCCGTTTGATGTGTGGCTGTGCATATACATATTTGCTGCTGCATCAAACGCCACTGACGCACCACAGATATCACAACTGCCGTTGTTGTCATTTTCGTCTGTGTGGGTGGTTTTATTGCCGTTTGCTTCACAGTTGTCGCAAATTGGGAAATGGCCGTCTTCTTCCACCCCAAACTGTTTATTGTCGTATGAATGGCTGCAGGAGCTGCCCTGGCCGCCGCCTGCACCGATAATTACACCGTCCCATCCACAATAATCACAGTCCCATGTACCATCATTATTGTTATCGCCTACAACACAGTTTGTATGTGTTTTAAACTCACCCATACAGTAACTGTCATTACATACAATTGTGTGGCCGAACTCGTTCTTAAAACCATAGCTTACTGTTGTATAGCTATGCTGATGTACGGAGTTATTGTCAATTGTTACTTCACAAACAACACATCTGCCATCTGTTCCATTATCTGCATGACTTTCATGGTTGATAAAAGAATCGCACTCTTCACAACTGTTGTAGTGTGTCTGTTCAGCTATATAGTAAACTACATTGCCGTCTGCATCTTTGGAAAGAGTGTTGTTTGCACTTTGCGGATGGTGGTCACATGCTGCCGCAAATACCTGTGTAGGCATTGCAGAAAATGCAACAGCCATAGCCAGAACAACTGATGCTTTTTTCAGAAATCTGTTCATAATTTCTCCTTTTTTATTTTGCCATTTAATAATTTTATATATAAAATACATTCTGATAAATGGTTTTATCATCATATAAAATATACATAGATATATATTATAATTAAACCCCTCCCCGCATTATTTGTCAATTAAAAGGACATATGTGCAGGAGAAAATCCACACTAAATTATCCGTTTTCAGCAAATAAAAAAAGCCTGCCGCAGAACCCGTACAACAGATTCTGCGGCAAGCCTTTATATGTTTTATCAGTAAAATAAAATTTTCCTACACCAGCGGGAAGAACATAGGTACCGCAACAAGAATACCTATATAAACCGCCACCACCAGCAGTGAGGTGTATCTGAAATAGTCGGAGAATTTATATCCCGCCACCAGTGTCATGGCTGTCTGTGCATTTGCAAGAGGTGTTGAGAAGGTCAGATTTGCTGCATATACAATACCCAGTGTGTAGGCAATGGGGTTAAAGCCTTCTGCCACGCACAGGGCTATGGCTATAGGCAGGGTGATAACAACCGCCGTGGAGTTGGTGATAAAGTTGGATATAACCATTGTTGCCGCAACAAATATGGCGAACACAACCATAGGTGCAATATCCGCAGGAATAACACGCAGCAGTACATCTGCAAGCAGCTGGCCCGCACCACTATCGGTGAGACCTGCTGCAAGGCCAAGACAGCCCGCAAGGATAAACAGCACTGGCCAGTCCATCTCTCTGAGTATGGTTTTCTGGTCGGTACATCCTGTGATTATACACAGAAGTGCCGCCGTCGCTGCAGTCATCGCCACAGGAATCCATTCGCCGATAAACATCACAATAATCAGCACAAATATTACGAGCATTGTTATCAGCTTGCGTTTATCCACCACAATCTGCTTTTCTTTCATATCCTCCATAGGTACATGCTCATTTGGATTTTCTTCTCCCCACACCCTGTTGCCTATCCAGTGCCCTATGGTAAGTACATACACCATATAAATGGCGGTGAGGATAAGCCCTGGCATAAGCATATCAAACATTGCCAGCTCGTGTCCTGTCATCTCGCTGAGTATGCCGTCTGCCGTCAGCTGCGGAGTGGAGCCTACAAGGGTACATACCCCGCCGAACATCGCACCCATTGTCACAGGAAGGGTCATATTTTTTCTGGTCATTTTAGGATGTGCCTTGGCTGTGCTGGCTATAATGGGCAGAAAGACAGCGATAACCGATGTGTTGGACAAAAATGCAGACAGCACTACCGATACAAGCCCTGCAAGAAGGATAAACAGCCTTTCGCTGCCTCCGGACACCTTTGCAACCCAGCTGCCTACCAGCTCCGCCACACCTGTGTCCATAATGGCAACACCCACCACCATCATGCCAAAAACCAGTATTACTATCGAGTTGGAAAAACCCGAAAAGGCCTTATCCACCGAGCACACACCCGTAAGGGCATACAGTGCACAGCCCAGACAGGCTGTTGTGGCATTTGGAATTGGCTGTGTGATAAACAGAACTATACATATTACAAGTATAACCAAAGCAAGTATTTCAGGGGTCATATAAAGGCTCCTTTCTTTTTTGCATTTTCAATAACACTATTAAATAGCGTTCTATTTTTATTATTATACCATTATATATGTATGCAGTCCATTAATTTTGACAGAATATTCATTTTGCTTTTCATATTTTGTCTACATATACAAAAACCACAACAGTTTTTGCATTAAGGTTACTTTTTAGTAAAAAAACTGTACGTAAAAAAGGCTTTGCCCGATTGGGCAAAGCCTTTGAATTTCTCAAGTTATTACAGTGTACTTAAAGAATTAAGCGTTCTGTTTTTTACCGAAGAGAGCGTCAACGATGATTGCGATAGCGCCGTCACCTGTAACGTTACATGCTGTACCGAAGGAGTCCTGA
>SVNA01000009.1 GCA_015067145.1 Oscillospiraceae bacterium
CTACCGTGCCAACGGATTTCTGTGAGTTTTTTCATTTTTAATCCCCTTTCAATTTTTGGCAATTTTATAAAAATTGTTATTCCAACAAGGTTTCTCACATATGTTCATATGCTACATATGTAAGAAAAACTTATTATTATAAAGCAATTTAATAAATTGCATTATTGATTTTGTAGCCCAATTTTTACGCACAGATAGCTATAACCTTCCTTTGTCCATAAAGAAAAGTTATACTAAACTATACAATAAATATTTAGGTTCACATTAAGTATAATACAAACAGCACATTTTGGCAATAGGCATTTTAGCCGTAAATTAACAGCAAAACAGGGCATTTTTACCGATTGTTAAATTTTTAATTAAAATATTTTTAATCGGTTTACATATGTCGCTGTATGGTGTACTTTTTGCAGTGTTTTTGTGCTATTTGTATAAAATTTGCCCTTATTTTTCTACAGGCAAAATTGCATAATTTTAAAAAAATCGACAGAGCGAAGCTGCCCTGTCGATTTTTGTTAAGTAGAATTAAATTGTTATTTTAACAATTATTTAGCAGCTACTTTGGAAGATGCACAGTCATGTTCCCAATCCCATGGATCTTTTTTCATGCAACCGTCTGCGTATGGTACGAAGAAGGAAACGATCATTGTAACTACGAGGAGACCCTGGTACCAGAGAAGTGGGATGATATCCATTGGACCTACGGAGTAGCCAGCTGCTGCTGCGAGGGAACCTGCAACGAGGATCTGAGCACCGTAAGGGATAGCACCCTGGAAGATACAGGATGTAATGTCGAGGATAGAAGCTGTTTTTCTTGGGTCAACTTTGTATTCGTTTGCGATACCTTTTGCGATTGGGCCAACAATGATGATGGAAACTGTGTTGTTAGCTGTTGCAAGGTCAGCTGCTGCTGTGAGAGCTGCGATACCGAACTGAGCAGATGTTTTGCCCTTGATGAATGTCTGGATTTTGCCAAGGAGCCATTCCAGACCGCCCTGTTTTGTAACCATGTAAGACAGACCGCCCATGAAGAGGGAGAGGAAGAATACTTCTGCCATGCCTGTGAAACCGGAGTAGATGTTGGAAGCGAATGTAAGGATTGTGAGTTCGCCGCCTACCATACCGATGATACCTGCGGAGAAGATACCTACTGCCAATGTTACGAATACGTTGAGACCAACGATTGCGAGAACAAGAACAAGGATGTATGGGAGAACTTTGATAACGCTGAATTCAAGAACTTCTGGAGCAACAGCTGTTTCTGGTCTGCCGAAGATAGCAAGGAGAACAACTGTGATAACTGCTGCTGGAGCTGCGATAAGACCGTTAACACGGAATTTATCTTTCATTTCAACGCCCTGTGTTCTTGTTGCAGCGATTGTTGTGTCGGAGATCATGGAGAGGTTGTCACCGAACATAGCACCGCCGATAACAGCTGCTACAGCGAGAGGAATGTTAAGACCTGCAACGTCTGCAACGCCGAGAGCGATTGGGATAAGTGCGGAAACTGTACCCATGGATGTACCTGTTGCTACACCAAGGAATGCAGCGATGATGAACATGCCTGGGATGAGGAGTGGAGCTGGGATGAATTTAACACCCATGTTAACTGTGGAAGCAACACCGCCCATTGCACTTGCAACAGCAGAGAAGCCGCCTGCGAAAAGGTAAACCATCAACATGATGATGATGTCTTCCTGACCACAGCCTTTTGCAAAGTCAGAGAAGTTTTCTTCAACTGTGCCTTTGAACATAATGAATGCTACGAGAACAGCAAAGAAGAGTGCTACTGGAGATGGGAACTGATAGAAAGCCATATCAACGCCCTGTGCCTGCAGGATGATACCTGCGCCGAGATAGATAACGATAAAGATAAGAAGTGGAATCAAAGCCAGACCGTTACCTTTTTTCTGATTACTCATAATAAGATAATCCTCCTTTTTTTTAATATGTAAACGTTTATACATTATAAAACATTGACTGACTGACAAATTCTTTGTGCAATTTATACAGTTTCGCAAAGTTTTATAACAAAATTGTTTATTTTATATTACCAAACTATTAACAAGATTTCAACCATCAGTTTCACATAACCAGTTATCGCTTTTCTATATAACCTTTTTGTCAGCTTATCTAAAAAACAGATAACGGGATATAGAAATAAAGTGCTAACATTATTTTTTTTGTTATGCTATTATAATAGTAACAAGACAAAATGACAACTTGCGGGTATTTTTGAGTAAAATTTTTATAAAAAATGCTATATCAAAAACATATACCTTATAAAATGTCTCCGTCTTATTGTACAGGCAGCGCTTTCAGCGCTTTAATATTACAGTTTACAATTTTACAAAGGAGTTTTTATCATGGATTACACAAACAAAGGTTTTGGCACAAAAGCTGTTCATGCTGGTAACGTACACGACAAACAGTACGGTGCTTTGACAATGCCAATCTATCAGACATCTACATTCGTATTCGAAAGCTGTGCACAGGGCGCTGCAAGATTCCGTGGCGAAGAAGCAGGTTACATCTACTCCCGTCTCGGCAACCCAACAACTTCCGTTCTCGAAGCTAAAATCGCAGCTCTCGACGGTGCAGAAGCTTCCCTCGCAACATCCTCCGGTATGGGTGCTATCTCCTCTACACTCTGGACAATCGCAAAAGCTGGTGCACACATCGTTGCTGACGGCACACTCTACGGCTGTACATACGCTCTTCTTGCACACGGTCTTACAAGATACGGTGTTGAAGTAACATTCCTCGATACATCCGATATCGAAGCAGTTAAAGCAGCTCTCAAAGAAAACACAGTTGCTGTATACCTCGAAACACCAGCTAACCCTAACCTCAAAATTGCTGACATCGCAGCAGTAGCAGAAGCAGCACACGCTTACAACCCAGAAATCAAAGTTATCTGCGACAACACATTTGCTTCTCCATACCTCCAGAGCCCACTTGCTCTCGGTGCTGACGTTGTTGTTTACTCCGCAACAAAATACCTCAACGGCCATGGCGACGTTATCGCTGGTTTCGTTTCCGGTAAAGCTGACTTCGTAAGCCAGGTTAGAATGTTCGGTGTAAAAGACATGACAGGTTCCGTTCTTGGCCCACAGGAAGCATTCCTTATCCTCCGTGGTCTCAAAACATTCGAAATCAGAATGATGAGACACTGCGAATCCGGCAAAAAAGTTGCTGAATTCCTCAACAACCACCCAATGGTTGAAAAAGTTTACTACCCAGGTCTTGCAAGCCATGCTAACCATGAAGTTGCTGCAAAACAGATGCGTGACTTTGGTGCAATGATCTCCTTCGAAGTTAAAGGCGGCAAAGCTGCTGGTGAAAAATTTGTTAACAGCCTTGAACTCTGCACACTTGCAGTTTCCCTCGGCGACGCTGAAACACTTATCGAACACCCAGCTTCCATGACACACTCTACATACAGCCCAGCTGAACTTGCTGAAGCAGGTATCCCAGAAGGTCTCGTAAGACTTTCCGTTGGTCTTGAAAATGTAGAAGATATCATCGCTGACCTCGAACAGGGTTTCGCAAAACTTTAATCTGACACTTTTAGTAATATCCATACAAATTTTCTACGCAAAGACAGGGCTTTTTATAAGCCCTGTTTTTGTTTGTATATATTTATTTTCTGTATACCTTTCGTCCTCTGCAGATATACCTTATCTTTTTGTGATAAACACCATTATTTATACATATACTAATATGTATATTATAAATAAGGTGGTTTTTTGATGAACAAGGATTATTGTCTTACAGGAACAAAGGTTGTAATTCGCAGACTGTTCAAACAGGATTTTGAGGATATATTAAGCTGTTATGAGGAATACAAATTACTTTATCACAACCCGATAAACACCGGTTTTATGGAAAATATATTTTTATACGGTGAAATATGGGGTGCGTATCTGAAAGACAATATTATAGGATGCTGTTATTACTTCCCTGTAAACAGTGAATTTTTCTCTTCATCTGCTTTTTGTGAGGCATTGAAAGACTTTATCAGTAACAGCGAAAAATATTTTTATATGGGATATGTGGGTATAAAACACGGTATGATGTCAACCTGTGATCCAGAATGTCCAAACCGACCAACCGAAAGCGGCTTGTATCAGGCTTTTATGAATATCGCACAGATGCAGGCTTTCAGGAGAGGTTTCAAGTATATAATTCATGCTTCACCTGTAAAATTGAGACAATGCTCCGAAACCTTTTTTACCGGCGGATATAATCTTATAAAAATCCGTGGCTTGGAAAATCTTGTTGTCCATTATATTTTTGCAAAACCTGTATTCAGCGAAGAAAATATATATGAAACAGACACAACCGCCCCTCCGAAAAAAATACTGCTTGAGGACACAAAAAAAATATCCGCCCTGCTTGAGAACGGATACTGTGGAGTTGATTATTCAAAAAATGATAATACTATGTATTTGTGCAGATTAATAACCGATTAAAAGACCTTTTTCCATAGCATAAAAGCTTGTGAGGCCTTTGCAGTGGTTTACAGTGATATCCTCTGTGTGACATCTTTCCCTGATAAGCTCTTTGATTCTTTCAACCGCTTTCAGATTGTTGCAGTGGCTGATAACAACAGGCTTGCCTGTCATATCCTTCTGCTCGTTCATATATTCAACCATTTTTTCAAGGGTTTTTTCGTCACCACGCACCTTGAACATAAGTTCCACTGTACCGATATCACTTGCCTGTGCAACAAGGTGAATACCCAGTGCCGCAACCACTTTGCCTACAAGAGGTTTCATTCTGCCTGCTTTGATAAGGTTGTCAAACTTTTCGAGGGTGAAAACAAGTCTCACTTCTTTTGCGTATTCTTCAATTTTTTCTACGATTTCTTCAAAAGGAAGACCTTCACCGATAAGCTTGTCTGCATAACGTGCAATAAGCACCATTTCGCCTGCTGTTGACCAGCTGTTTACAACATGAACGTTCTTTTCAGGATATTCTTCTTTTACCATTTCTGCTGCCTGAACTGCCGCATTATATGTACCGCTGAGATTGCTTGTGATACAGATACAGATGATATTGTCTGCTGTTATAAAATGCTCGTAAAAAGCATTTGGCGGCGGGCATGCTGTAGATGATGCGGATTTCTCTTTATCCATAGCATCCAGCAGCTGAGGAACATCTATAGTTTCATCGTCCACAAACTCTTTATCTCCAACGCGGATTGTCAGAGGTGCAATTTTAATTTCTGCATTTTTAAAAGTATGCTGCGGCATAAGGTCACAGCTGGAGTCAAGCACGATGTTCCATGTCATAATAGATATACCTCTTTTTGCAAATTTACATAGTTTTCAAAACTATATTACACCACTTAAATAATTATGTCAACAAATAAATATAACATTGACAAAAGTTTATTTTTATCTTAATATAATTTTAACAAAGTTATTGTTTGAATTTACCAATATCAGTTTAGCATACAATATTCCAGAGGTAAAGTATTATGACAAATAAATTCCAAGATTTTCATATGCCGAGATATGATGAAATTCCTGACATAGATTTATATATGGACCAGCTGCTTGCATACATCGATAAAGTGCTGTCTCCGTTGCTTATAACAAACAACGAGAAAACCCTGACAACATCTATGGTTAACAACTATGTAAAACAGGGTGTATTGCCACCTACTGTAAAGAAAAGATATTCCCGCGAACATGTAATTATCCTTATGGAAATCTGTCTTGCAAAACAGATTTACTCCATACAGGAAATCGGCAAGCTTATCAGCGTTCAGCATGCAATATTTGACACAAAAACAAGCTATAACTATATCTGTACCGAGCTGGAAAATGCCCTTAAATGCACCTTTGCAAACGAGCCTCTTATAAAAGACAGCGGCAGCAGCAACAAAGCCGCCCGTCTGCTTGTCCGCAACACCGTTATAGCCTTTGCACACAAACTCCATACACAGCTTATGTGCGAAGAACTGTATAAAGAACACGTTGAAAACGCTGAAGAATAACAATTCAATAAAAACAATTACCCGCCAGACACTTTTTATCAGTGTGGCGGGTAGTTTTTTGCAATTTTTTATCTGTTGAACAGCTCCTGCATTCTGTCAAAATTCTGCTGTTTTCTCTTTTTGGTTTCCTCTTCTGCATAGTGAAACATACCGTCTTTGAGACATACAATATCGTTTTCCTGCACATCGTAGTCGAAAAACTCTCTTGCAAACACCTGAAGTTCACCAAAAGAATCCTCTGTGAGAATCATAGGACCTTTTATCTGTATGATAGAATAAAACATTTTATCCTCCTGTTTTTGTCAGCAGTTTATTTTTTGTTATTGAATATACAATAGTTCCGTCACGGAATGTTATGCCGTAAGGAATATTATTTTTCTCAAATCTCTTTACAACACTGTTGTGTGGATGACCGTATTCGTTGTCCTTGCCTGCCGAAATTGCAATAAAATCGGGGTTGATTGTTTTTATGAATTCTTCGCTGTTGGATGTAGACGAACCGTGATGGCCCGCTGTGAAAAGTGTTACCTTTTCTCCGAAAACCTTCATCAGTCTTTTTTCATATTCCTCTTCCCCGTCAGCGGTATTGAGATATGTGAAATCTCCCTGACGGAACAACGCGGCAACCGAGGTATCATTTACTGTCAGGTCATTGTATGTTTCGTCCAGTATTGTCAGCGTACCGTTGCCGACTGTGTAACTGTCGCCCTTTCGGGCAGGGATAAGTTTTATGTTTTTCTTATCCACAGTATCAAGGAACAGTTCAAAGAACGAGGTTGTCGGCATATTTTCCACAGTGAGATTTGGGATAACCATATTATTTATGCGGAAATTGTTCATCACATCTATAATATCGGAGGTGTGGTCGAAGTGAAAATGTGTAACCACAACCAGTTCCAGCTCTGTTATCCCCGCATTGCCAAGATAGGTTACTGCATCGGTGTGCCCCGTATTTGTATAACCCGCATCGATAAGACAGTATCTGCCGCCACTTGCGATCAAAGCACTGTTGGCCTGACCAACGCTGAGTATGGAAACAGTGTCCCCTGCCTGTGCAAGATTTACAGGGTTTGGCTTTGTGGGGCCAAAATTGCCCAGCTGTGTGAGCGAAAACCCGATTATAACAATAACCAGAAGATATACAATCTTTAAAATCTTACTTTTCATCGTCTACCCTTGTGCATATCTCGGTTGCGTTTCTGTGCTTCCTGCCAGTTTTTTACAGGCACATTTTTGCGTTTTGGACTGGATGCGGAATATGCAGCCTCTGATTTTGTCTTTTTGCTGCCTACAAGAAGAGGTATAAGGTCTTCGCGATGTACCTGTTTCAGTGCTTCACGCACAACCTGTGTATTTTTAGGATTGTAGTACTGCAGCAGTGCACGCTGTGTTGCCTTTTCCTGAGAAGTTTTTGCAACATATACAGGTTTGAGTGTGTACGGGTCAAGACCTGTGTAGTACATTGATGTGGAAACCGTACCGGGTGTAGGATAAAAATCCTGTACCTGCTCAGGTCTGATTTTATTTTTAGCCAGATACTCTGCCAGCAGAACAGCATCCTTGAGGGTGCTGCCCGGATGGCTGGACATAAGATATGGCACAAGATACTGTTCCTTGCCAATTTTCTTTGTTATCTGATAGAACTTGTTCTGGAATCGGTCGTACAGACCCAGAGCAGGCTTGCCCATACATTCCAGTGTTTTCGGTGCAAAATGTTCAGGTGCAACCTTCAGCTGACCGCTTACGTGGTGCTGCACCAGTTCTTTGAAGAAACTGTCGTCCCTGTCGTGCATTATGTAGTCATATCGGAGACCGCTGCGGACAAACACACGTTTTACACCTTTTATTGCACGGATTTTACGCAACAGGCTGAGGTAGTCGCTGTGGTCAACCTGAAGATGGGGACAAGGTGTAGGTGCAAGACATTTTCTGTCGGGACAAAGACCCTCTGTTACCTGCTTTTTGCAGCTTGGAATACGGAAGTCGGCAGTAGGGCCGCCAACATCGTGGATATACCCTTTAAAATCAGGGGATGCAGCAATCTTTTCCGCCTCTGCCAGTACACTTTCGTGGCTGCGGCTGGTTACAAAGCGGCCCTGGTGCATTGTGATTGCACAGAAGTTGCAGCCGCCAAAACAGCCACGGTTATGGATAATGGAGAAACTTACCTCCTGAATGGAGTTAAGGCCGCCCTCCTTGTCATATATTTCAGGGTATGTGCGGGTAAAGGGCAGTGCAAAAAGTGCATCCAGCTCCTTGCGGTAGAGTGGTTTTGCAGGCTTGTTCTGTACAAGGTACAGATCATTTGTCTGCTTCTGCACCACAACCTTGCCGTTGATATGGTCCTGATTTTCCATCTGTACACGGGTTGCTTTGGAATAGCTGACCTTATCTTCGCTTACCTTTTTATAGCTTGCACATTCAGCATAACCTACAGGCAGTTCCCACTGCTGAGCCAGCCAGCAGGTACCTGGGATATCGTGCATTGTTTTTATATCTTCACCTCTGGCAAGACGCTGTACAATCTCGGCTGTCTGACGTTCGCTCATGCCAAAGGACAGCAAATCAGCACCGCTGTCCAGAAGAACCGAGGGCATAACGGAATCTGACCAGTAGTCGTAGTGTGCAAAACGGCGAAGCGAAGCCTCTATGCCGCCGATAACTACAGGCAGGTCAGAGTAAGCCTGTTTTGCCAGCTGTGTGTAGACCGTAACAGCACGGTCAGGGCGTTTACCCTGTTTGCCGCCAGCGGAATAGTCATCGGTATCACGGCGTTTTTTTGCAACAGTGTAATGGGTAACCATACTGTCCACGTTGCCGCTGCCAATGAGAAAACCGTATTTTGGCTTGCCGAAGCGTTTGAAATCCTCGCAGTTGTTGAATTTTGGCTGCGGAAGCACACAAACATTAAAGCCCAGTGCATCAACAATTCTTGCGATAACCGCAGTGCCAAAGCTTGGGTGGTCAACGTAGGCATCTCCCCCCACAACCACGAAATCAGGCTGGGTAAATCCAGCCTGTATCATTTCGTCATAGGTAATAGGTAATAATTTTTCTGTCATAATATATTATCGTATATCTACTGTTCGTTATTATTGTTTATCATCATTTCAAGCCACTGGTTTTTGGTGATTAGTACCTGACGCGGCTTGCTTCCTTCGTATGGGCCGATAATACCCATCTCTTCCATCTCGTCCATAATGCGTGCTGCACGGGCATAGCCCAGCTTCAGTTTTCTCTGCAAAAGGCTTGTGGAAGCCTGTCCCGCATCCACAACGGTTTCTATAGCTTTGTGAATCATTTCATCACGCTGTTCGCCGTCAGAATCTGCTGCAGCTGCACCGCTCTTGCTGCCTGTTGCCGCCGCAATATTTTCCATGGAAGAAATCATCTCTTCGTTATAGTTTACAACATAGTCGGTCTTGATAAAGTCGATTACCTTACCGATTTCTTCGTCTTTAACATAGGTACCCTGAACACGGATAGGCTTTGCTGCACCCAATGGCAGATAGAGCATATCGCCCATACCCAGCAGTTTTTCCGCACCGCCGCCGTCAAGGATTGTACGGCTGTCTATCTGGCTGGAAACTGCAAAGGCAATTCTTGCAGGGATATTGGCTTTGATAAGGCCGGTGATAACGTCAACGGACGGACGCTGTGTTGCAACGATAAGGTGCATACCCGCTGCCCTTGCCTTCTGTGCAATACGGCAGATGTAGTCTTCCACCTCTTTGCCCGCAACCATCATAAGGTCTGCAAGTTCGTCGATAACAATGGCTACATAAGGCAGCTTTTCAAGGTCTTCCCTTGTTTCCGCCAGCTTGTTGTAGCTCTTGATTTCTCTCACACCTGTTTCGGCAAAGAGTTTATAGCGTTTTTCCATCTCGGCAACTGCACTGCCAAGGGCCCCCGCCGCCTTTTTAGGCTCGGTTACAACAGGCATAAGCAGATGCGGAATGCCGTTGTATTCGGCAAGTTCAACCACTTTAGGGTCGATAAGGATAAGCTTTACATCTTCAGGAGAAGATTTATAAAGGAAACTGGTAATAACTGCATTGATGCATACAGATTTACCGCTGCCTGTTGAGCCTGCAATAAGCAGGTGAGGCATTCTGGTAAGGTCCGCCACAACCACATTGCCCGCAATATCTACACCCAAAGCAATGGAAAGCGGAGATTTACTGTCTTTAAACTCCTTGCTTTCGAAAATTGTGCGGATGTTTACCGAGCTGGAAGCTTTGTTTGGAACCTCAATACCAACTGCAGCCTTGTTTGGAATAGGTGCTTCGATACGCACACCGCTTGCTGCGAGGTTCAATGCAATATCATCTGCAAGGCTTGTGATTTTGCTGATTTTTACACCTGCCAGGGGCTGAAGTTCATATCTTGTTACCGACGGACCGCGGGAAATATCGATA
Source organism: Oscillospiraceae bacterium (assembly GCA_015067145.1). Taxonomy (GTDB): domain Bacteria; phylum Bacillota; class Clostridia; order Oscillospirales; family Ruminococcaceae; genus RGIG3102. The sequence goes on from SVNA01000009.1 coordinate 10,426, forward strand.
ATTTTTGTCTGCACACCAAAGCTTGCAAGGGTATTTACCAGCAGTTCTGCATTGGTTTTCAGCTCGTTTTCAATATCACCTGCAGATTTTCTGCCCGCACGGTCAAAGAGTGTGATTGGAGGTTTGCGGTAAATGTAAGGTTTTTCCTCTGCCTTTTCGCCCTCTGCTGTTTCGCCCTCTGCTTTTGATGCTTCCTCTGCCAGAGATGTCTGCTGTGTCTCCTCTTCTTTTTCCTCTTCCTGAGGAGCTGTGAGGTTCAGCTTTTTCATGATTTCTTCAATCTTCTGCTGTTCAAGCTGCTTGTTCTCCTGAACACTGTCGAAAGTCTCGGCAAAGTTATCTATATCTCCGATTTCTTCCTTCTCCGCAGGCTGCACAATCGGATCATCAATTTCAAAGTCAATCTTTTTACTGCGTTTTTTAGGCTGTTCTGCCTGTTTTTCAGCTTTTTCTCTTTCAGCCTGCTTTGCAGCTTTTGCGGCACGGCTTTCTTCTCTTGCTCTTTCCAGCTCTGCTTTCTGTTTTTCAGCCTCTGCCTTTGTGCGTTTATAGATATCGTAAGGGGTTGTGTCTGTAAGCATCATTGCAAAAACCGCAGTGAGCACACCCACAATAATCGCTGCAGGTGCAATACCCATATTGGTGATAAGCGGAATTGTTGCCAGTGCTGCCACACCGCCTGTGAATGTGAACGGCTTGCTGTTTTCCCACAGACCTTTTACTGTGAGAATCCATGCTTCCTGCTGGGTGAATGCTGTGGAAAGAATATGTATAAGGCTGGCAACCAGCATAACACAGATTACAGATTCCACCATCTTCCATTTTACAGGTCTGCCCTTTGCTGTGAGCACTGCAAGATATATGAGGATTATACCGATGATATAGTTTGTGGCACCGAAAATGCCGAATGTGTAGCCCTTAATCTGTTCCCACACGGCTTCTCCCGGCACAAAGCACAGCCCAAGCCAGAGCAGGCCCAATGCGAACATTAAAATGCTCCAGGCACGGTTGATTTCCGCCTTTTTCTGCTCCTGTTTTGATGGTCTGCCCCTCTTTTTACCTGTTGCGGTTGTTGTTTTGGTGTTTTTTGCACCTGTCTTTTTTGGCATAGTTTTTCTCCGTTTTCAGATTTTCCCAAAATTTATGTAATGGGCATAATAGCCCAATATAATCAAACTTTACATTATATAATACCATATTTATATAAAAAATAAAATAGATAATTTGTGGTATTTTGGTGTATAGCGAGTACTGTCGTTTTAATACTCAGCTGCTGACTGTATCCATTTAAACTATCTTTTGCCGCTGTCTTTTTCTATTTCACTGTACAGAAACTCAAGGGCATCACCTATATATCCTATCTGGTCGATAAGGCCCTCCTCCACCGCCCCGTTGCCATCCAGCACAGTACCCTGGTCCATAATAAGCTCGCCGTTTTTCGCCATAAGCTTTGTAAATTTCGCTTTTGTTATGCGGGAATTGCGGGTTACAAAGCTCGTTACACGCTCCTGTATGGAATCCAGATAGTTCATCGTCTGCATTGTGGCAAGAACTGTGCCGCTGTGGCGCACGGGGTGGGCAGTCATTGTTGCTGTTGGCACAATAAAAGAACGTTTTGCACTGACTGCAAGGGGTATGCCAATAGAATGTCCTCCTCCCAGCACTATACTTGCAGTTGGTTTGGTCATACCGCAGATAAGCTCTGCTATGGCAAGGCCTGCCTCCACATCACCGCCCACTGTGTTGAGAATGATGAGCAGACCCTCGATATCGGGATCCTCCTGAACTGCAACCAGCTGTGGTATGACATGCTCGTATTTAGTGGTTTTAATCTGCGAATTGGACTCAAAATGTCCCTCTATCTGCCCTATTATCGTAAGACAGTGTATCGGGTGCTTGCCTTTTGTGGTGTTAACAAGCCCTGCTTCTTCTTTCTGCACTGTATTTTCTGCATTATTTTCCATATTGCTGCCTCCTTTTGTGCATATTATTATATGTAAAGGTTGCCGCAATATTTAACTGCACAAACTTGTGCAAAAATTTGACAAAGTCTGTCTTTAATTGTACAATAAAAAGCAGAAAATTAATTGCATCAAATTGAAATCAATATGTTAAAGGCGGTGTTTTATGTCCAGTCCAAAAGCTTCCTTACCTGTTATCCGCAGACTTCCAAGATATTTCAGATACATAACAGAACTGAAATCCATTGGCAAAACAAGAGTTTCTTCCAGCCAGCTGGCTGAAATTATGGGTTCCACACCAAGCCAGGTGCGTCAGGACTTCAACTGCTTTGGTGGCTTTGGCCAGCAGGGTATCGGTTACAGTGTTGAACTGCTGCACAGCGAAATTGAACATCTGCTTTTCCCAAATGACCATATTACTGCCATATTGGTTGGTGCAGGCAGCCTTGGTGCAACAATCGCAAATTTTGTTCTGCACGAAGCTGACAGTGTAAAGCTGAATGCAATATTTGACAACAACATCAATCTTGTGGGCAAAACACTCCACAATATAAAAATACTAAACGCCGACACAATAGTTGAATACTGCCAGGAGCACAAACCTGACCTTATAATTGCCTGTATTCCAAAGGATGCTGCCGAAAAATTTGCACCTACACTTTCTGCAACAGGCGTAAAGGGTGTATGGAATTTCAGCCACTATGATTTCAGCATCTACGACAAATCTCTTATTGTGGAAAATGTGCATCTGCGAGACAGCCTGATGGCATTGAGCTACAGAATAAACCACGCTGACGAAGAATAAACTTATATTTATAAATAAAAAAACGACAGAAATTCTGTCGTTTTTTTATTTACTGTATTCTAATTGGTATGCAAACTATTTACTGTGCTGTTTCAAAAACTTTTTCCCAGCTGAGCTGGCTTTTTTCCACAGTGGATGGGTTTGCCGCTGTTAACATATAGTTAAAGGACCAGATTTCTCCCAGATTTTTCTCCTGCATGATACGGTAGCCGTCGCTTGCCAGCATATGCGGATAAAACTCGTTGAGCGTGCCTGCAAAATAGTTTACATTGAACTCTGCCCACATAGAAGCAAGGGCATCCTTTTCCTCTTCGGTCAGTTTAAGTTCCGCTACCCTTTCATATGCTTTTCTGTATGCAGATTCAAAGTAGAAATCTTTGTTGTATTTATCAAAATTGAGCAGATTTTCGTCTTCTATACCGTTTTTTTCTGCATAGCCCTGCACATCAATCTTCTGGACATTGTAGAACATCTTTTCAGGTGAAATATGTACAACACCATACTGGCACTCACGGATTGTCATGCTTGATGTGGCGATATCCGTAACACCGCTTTGAGTTTCTTCTATATGCTGCAGATGGATATGACCGCTGAGGTTTACATCCACGCCGTATTTATCATAGATTTCCACAAGTTCATCACTGTTGTAGACTGTATATTCAAAGCTGAAAGCATCATCAGGATAGTGGTTTACAATATTCTGATGTGTAAATGCAACTATTTTATCATCCTTGTCCAGCTTTGCCAGCTCAGTATCCAGCCAGGTGAGCATCTCCTCTTCTGCCAGGATACCGCCGGTCATAAAACTCTGAGGTGTGTGGATTGCCGCCACATAGATATCTTTACCCAGCTTTACAATATAACTGAGACCATCGGGAGAAACAGTATATGCAATATCAGGGCCGAATTCCTTATAATATTCCACAAAATCCGCCTCGGTTGTATAGTCGGCTTTGTAGGATAAATCTCCTTCATACCCACGGCTGAAAGGATATTCAATATCGTGATTGCCTGGAATAGCCAGCACATCTATGCCTGCTGCCTCGATTTTTTTAAGTTTCAGGATAAAATCCTCGTGGCTTAATTTTTCGCAGTTGAAGGTAATATCACCGCTGATAAGCACCGCGTCAGGCTTTTGGGCTATAACATCCTCCACGAATGCATCACATATTTGCTCTGAATAGTGGGTCATCTTGCCGTCACCCGAAATCAGCATCTCCACAAATGCATCGGAATTGTCGGTAAGCTGCTGGGAGAGATAGTGCATATCTGTTGCGTGAAAGAGGGTAACCTCGCTTTTTTCATCCTTTTGGTCTGCACCGCAGCCCGAAAATACAAGTGCGGCTGCTGTAATAAGTGCAAAAATTCTTTTCATTGTATTACCTCGAAAAAACAGTATTTCTGCTTATTTTTTAGATATATTCCTTTACCTTTGCACCCGAGAAATAGTGCAGGTTAAGTTCCTTGGAGAGATATTCCAGAATTTTGAGACCCCACACACTGTTGCCCTTTTCGTCAAGGCTTGGACCGTAAACTGCAATGCCGAAATTATCCTCAACACAGCACATAATGCCGCCGCCTACACCGCTCTTTGCCGGTATGCCTACTTTGATGGCAAATTCACCGGAGCCGTCGTACATACCGCAGGTAACCATAAGGGTTTTTGCAATGAGAGCATATTCGCTTTCCACAAGTCTTTCTCCTGTGAAGATATTTACACCGTCATTTGCAAGAATGCTGCCTATTCTTGCAAGGTCTTCGGCATTTACATTTACAGAGCACATTTTGAAGTAGAAGTCCAGTGTCTGTTCAACATCCTTTTCCAGCACACCTTCGTTGGCAAGCATATAGGCGATTGCACGGTTTTTCATACCCGATGCTTTTTCGGAAAGATATACTTTTTCATTAAGATATATATCCTCTCTGCCGCAGAGTTTACGCATAAGTGCGAGAAAATCGCTGAACGGAAATTCGGAATCGATAACCCCTGCAACTGCAATCGCCCCTGCATTGATCATAGGGTTAAGAGGTATATGGTTGTGTGTTTCCAGACGGACAATACTGTTGAAGGCATCCCCTGTAGGTTCTACCCATACCTTGTCAAAAACTCTGTCCCTGCCCACTGTCTGCAAGGCAAGAATAAGGGCAACCACCTTGGAGATACTCTGCATAGTGAAAAGTGTTTCACAGTCCCCCGCTTTGTATATTTTCTTGTTGTTGGCAACAATACACACGCCAAGGGCATCACGGTCTGCCTTGAAAAGCTCCGGGATATAGCTTGCAACCTTGCCTGTGTTTTCAAAACTTTTTGCGTAGTCCAGTGCTTTTTTTACAAGTATTTCAAGATTTGTTTTTTCCATATATATAAATCCTTTTCTGCATTATACAAGTTTAGCTGAAACATATTATTAATAATATACCACAAAAAAATGATAATATAAAGATATTTGCAAGCAAAAACCTCTCACCCTAAACGGATGAGAGGCTGTTTTAAAATATAACTGTCAGGGCGATAATAAGCATATGCAACGGGTAGAAACCGTAACAGAAGTTTCTGAACCATTTTGCACTGTACCCCTTTTCGCCGTTGTAAAGCCAGATAAATACAAGGCTGAGCATCGCAAGAGACTGCTGAACAAGATTAAAGCTGAAACCGAAAATTTCTACAGGGTAGTAAAGGCCGCTGAGCATCTCCACATTGATATACCACAGACAGAGCATCTGTCCGATGAGACACCACCATTTTTTCTGACGGAAGAAATAGAATGTCAGAACCGTCAGTACACCTGCACCGAAATAATCGGTCATAGCAATATAACCGAGGGCTGTGGCAAAAAGGGCTGCAACCGCCGCAACAGGTATGGTAAGCCAGAGTTTGCCTTTTTTGCGTATTGTTTCAATAAAATGGATAAGCCCCAGGGCAATGAGAAATGTCCAGATAACATTCTGATGGAACGGATAGATAAATGAGCTGGAATACATAAGATTGAACGGTATTTCCGACAGCAATGCAAGGATAAGCAGACGTTTGGCGTATTTTTTTACATTGCCTGTGTGTGCATAGCCTTCGGCAATCATAAAGGCAAAGATTGGAAAAGCCAGTCTGCCCACCCAGGTGAGCCAGTCGTTGCCCGGAACAACCCTTGCCCACAGATGGTCACAGAGCATAAATGCCATCGCAAGTATATGAAGTGCTGATGATGTAATGCCGAATTTATTTTGTCTTTCCATATATGCTCCTGCCGCTGAAAATCAGCCATATTATTTTTTCGAAAATATTTAAAAGAAAAGGCCTGTCAAAAGCTTTGAATAAAGATTCTGACAAGCCTTTTAATTATATTATGCTCAATTTATTAAATTTGTGTGATAACCGATAAAATTATTTTATATATCCCACGATATCCCTTTCGAAATTATCAATATCCTCAAATTTTACAAAATCAGGCAGGTCTCTGCCCTGGATATAGTACGCCATATAGTCCACTTCATCCCATTCGGCATAGTTGATATCAACATCGCTTTCGGTAAAGAGCACTGCGTAGAACACCTCTTCCTGTGCAGGTCCGTAAAGGCTCACCTTGCTGTTTTCTGCAAGCTGTGCAATCTGCTGAGGTTCTTTGTATTCATTTCTTCTTTCTTCCCAGCGGATATTGTCATAGAAAGAGAGCTGGTCGTAGTATTTTTTTGTTGACCAGTAAGGTGTGTTCTGGTTTTCGTCATATGGATAGTAGCAGTATGTCACATAGGCTGTCATATCCTGCGGCACTGTGAGGGTTGTGTACTCCTCAAGGTCAAGTTCTCTGAGTGCTGCAATTGTGTTGATACAGTCTTCTGTCACATCAAAGATAACATTCTGATGTAGAGGCTGGGTGCGTTCCTTGAGGTATGGCTCGTAACGTGCAGTCTCGACAGCAGCCATAGCCTTGGTAAACCCGCCGGGAAGCTGCTGTGCTTCTTCAATGGCTTTTTCGTTGATATATTTTACAATCGTATCTGCATCATCTTTGTACATTATCTCGATTCTTGCAAGAACAGGGCCTGTGTGCTGATCTTTCATCTGACGGGTGGTATTGAGTGTATCCTGTGCAATGGCACTGTACAGTTTTTCAACACCTTCAGGGCTGAGTGTCACTGTGTGATTGTTGCGACCGAAACCGTCCTTGATTCTGAAGCTTTTCACCATATCAGGTGCTGTTTCAAAAACAGGATAAAGCTGTCTTTTGAAGCTTTCCAGGTCCTCCAGCTTTACAAGCTGCTTCATAACCTCTATCGGTATATCGTTGCGGTACATGCGCACCATCTCCCTGCCGTTTGCAAGGGTGTAGGTTATTAAGATATTGTCATAGACACACTCGATGCCTGTTTTGTCGATGGAATCCACTATTGTTTTGTGGATATCCTTTACCATTTCAATTTCATCAGAGTCTGTAAAAACAACGTTGCTGTTGCCTGCATAGTAATAGTAGAGGGTGCCGCGGGTATTTATCTGTGCAGTTGAAACCTCGTTGTAGTCACCCGCATAGTTTATGGACACAGATTCTATCTTTTCTGTTGCAGGTATGCGGCTTTCGTAGCCGAAGAAGCCGTTGCTGATGCAGAAAAGGAATGCAACTGTCAGCACAAGGCTTGCACCAAGGCCCGCAAGACCGCGTTTTGTAGGTTTTGGGTTGCGGGAAACGATGGCGTTGAAAACAAGGTAGATTACCACAGTAAAGATGCAGCTGGTAACAGTTACCAGAGTTATGCTGTCTATGCCCCATCCAAAGATGCCCTGATAGCCAAAGCCAAATAGTGCACCGCCGCCAACGGAAGCTGCAAGAAGGATAAACTGATAGAGCACACTTTTTGTGCTTGCACTCTGGGCAGTTTCGCTTTTGCGGCTTGTATAAAGACGGCAGGATATAAACATTATTGCTATAATTGCCGCTATGTAGATTGTATTAAGCAGTATGCCCTGTGTAAGTTCCCCATCGGAGAACACCTGATAGAGCATTGTTGCCGGCGAAAATTTAAGAGCAGTGTACATCACCTCGCCGGAGCCGCTGAAGCCTGTAACATATTCTTCCATAAGCAGACATATAAGCACTGTATAGCTTGGCACTATTGCAAGAAATGCACCTGTGAAGATTGCACTGTCAAGGCTGGTGTTGCAGCATACACAGCAGAAAAATGTTATTGCCGCAATAAGTACGGTGAGCAGTGCCACACGCAGCATCTCATAAACGATAAGCAGTGTAATCTGGTCGATTGTAACCTCGTTTACCGCGATAACGATGCCGTAACAGATAAACTGCACACCCAGCAGCACTGTGAGAACTGCAGCAAAGTTTGCCATAAGCATCTGCGGACGTCTTACAGGCAGTGCGTGGAAAACATCCACCGCCTTTTTGCTGTGCATAAAGCTGTTTACATACACCGAAATTATTATTGTGCCTGCGATAACCGCCGCAAAGTAGAGAATCACTGATGCGTTTGTGTATATTTCAGGCATGCCGCTGAAATTGTAGTAGCTGTAACCCTGCAGCATACGTTCTTGTGCCTCTATTGCCTCTATGACAAAGAACATCGGCAGAGTGATAAGGCTGATGAGGCCGTAGATTATACCCATGCCACGGATACGTCTGAGGGCACTTTTATAAAGAGATAAAAACAGTTTTTTATCAGAATATAATGCTGTTTGTGTCATAGCCTATCGCCTCCATTTCGTATACAAATACCTCTTCCAGAGTGAGAGGGATGTAATCCACAAAAATAGGATTGTATTTGCTCATAAATTTTTCTGCTTCATCACAGCCCATTGCACAGGCTATTGTATATACACTGCCGCTCTTTTTAACGGATAGTATTCTGTCGTGCTGCAGTTCTTCAAGGCGGATGGTGCTGTTTTTATCCAGTGCCAGCTGCACCTTGCAGAAGCGGTCGGACAGTGCGTCCATTGTGTGCTGCATAATCAGCCTGCCTTTATGGAGAATACCAACTGTGTCGCAGAAGTCTTCCAGCTCTCTCAGGTTGTGGCTGGAGATAACAACAGTCATATCGTTCTGCAGTACCTCTTCGGCGATGAGTTTTCGCACTGCAACACGGATAACAGGGTCAAGGCCGTCAAATGCTTCATCCAGAAGCAGATATTTGGGCTGACAGCTGAGGGCGAGAATAATTGCCGCCTGACGCTTCATACCTTTGGAAAAGGTTTTTACCCTTGCTTTTTTATCCAGCGGAAAACGGCTTGCCAGCTTTTCATATTTTTCCTGACTCCAGCTTGGATAGAGGCCTTTGTAGATAAGGCTCATATCATCCATACTGCTGTTTGGAAGAAAATACATATCATCGCTTACAAAAAACACCTTGTGCTTTGCAGCGATATTTTCGTAAACCTCTTCCCCATCTACCGAAACTGTACCGCCGTCGGCATAATAAACACCGCTGACAGTACGCAGAAATGTGCTTTTACCACTGCCGTTTGTGCCTACAAGGCCGTAGATGCTGCCCGGCCGAATTGATATATTAAGGGAGTCAACCGCAACTTTTTCATCAAACTTTTTTGTAAAATCTGTTGCTGTTATCATACCTTGTCCTCCTTGAATATTTTTTCCACACAGCTTAAAATCTGTGCTTTGTCTGCCTTTGCATCCTTTAGCTGTCTGAGGACAGCTTCCAGATTGTCAAAAGCCAGATTAACCTCTTTTTCTTTTACGGAATTTATATCGTTTACAAAGCTGCCTCTGCCTGCAACAGAATAAATGATACCTTCTTTTTCCATATCCTGATATGCCTTCTGGATTGTGTTTGGATTCACCCCCAAATCACGGGCCAGACTGCGTACAGACGGAAGCTGGGAGTCCTGCTCAAGAACGCCTGCCATTATAAGCTCCAGTGTTCTGTTTTTAAGCTGTTCATATATTGGCACACGGCTTTTCAGGTCAAGTATAAACATACGCCTCTCCTTCCTTTCTTTTTTCTGTGCAGAGACTACATCACCATGTATTCTCCTCTGCTGTATGGCTGCACCACATCAACTGTATTAGTTGTTATAGTACAGTTATTACAGTTTTATAATATCATACCTTGCCAAATATGCAAGGCTTTTCACATCTTTTTTACAAGTTGTACACATTTTGGAGAAAATTCTTTATAAAATCATATACTATTAGTAATATTTTCTTTTAAAATAACAAAAATCCCCGACTTTTGTCGGGGATTTAGTTATATGGTATTATTTTTTGATAATCTGTGGGCCCTGTGGTGTGTCTTTAACTTCGTAGCCCATTGCACTGAGTTCGTCACGAATCTGGTCAGCACGTGCCCAGTTCTTTTCTTTTCTTACAGCTGTTCTTTCTTCTACCAGAGCTTTAACTTCTGCAGGGATTTCGTCCTTGTTTCTGTTGTAGAGGATACCCAGAACTTCTGCCATTTCGTCAAATGCCTTTGCAGCGTGTTCCAAAGCAGCTTTGGACTGTTCCTTGCCGTTTACGTTGATAAATGTAACAAGTTCAAACAGCTTGGAGAGAGCATCAGCTGTGTTGAGGTCGTCATCCATAACAGTGATAAATTCAGCAACGAGTTTGTCTGCTTCAGCAACGATTTCGTCTTTGCCTTCGCCAGCGTGGCTGATAAGGAAGTCAAGATGTTCTCTTGCTGTATAGAGTCTTTCAAGGCTGGATTTGCACTGGTCGATAATTTCTCTTGTGAAGTTCAGCGGTGAACGGTAGTGTGCTGTGAGAAGGAAATAACGGATAACTTCGTAACCAACCTGTTCAGCAATTTCTCTTACTGTAAAGAAGTTGTTGAGAGATTTGGACATCTTCTGGTTATCAACGTTGAGGAATGCGTTGTGCATCCAGTAGTGGCTGAATTCGCAGCCGTTTGCACATTCGCTCTGTGCAATTTCGTTTTCGTGATGTGGGAAGATAAGGTCTTCGCCGCCGCAGTGAAGGTCAATTCTGTCACCAAGGTGTTTTTTGCTCATTGCGGAACATTCGATATGCCAGCCAGGACGGCCTTCGCTGAATGGGGATTCCCATTTTGGTTCGCCGGGTTTGGAAGCTTTCCACAGAGCAAAGTCAGCAGGGCTTTCCTTGATGTCGTCAACAGCAATTCTTGCGCCGCTTTCCAGTTCTTCCAGTGGGTTGTGGCTCAGCTTGCCGTATTCGTCAAAACTGTGTACACGGAAGTATACGTCGCCGTTGTCAACGCGGTATGCGTGGCCTTTGTCGATAAGTGTCTGAACGATATCGATAATTTCTGGGATTGTGTCGGAAACGCGTGGACGGCTTGTTGCTGGTTTTACATTGAGTCCTTTAAGGTCTGTGTAGTATTCGTTTTCGTATTTTCTTGCAACAGCTTCAAATGTTGTGCCGTCTTCGTTTGCTTTTTTGATGATTTTGTCATCGATGTCTGTAATGTTGGAAACGTAGTTTACATTGTTGCCGCGGTATTCCAGATATCTGCGGAGTGTATCAAAGATAACTGCAGGACGTGCGTTACCGATGTGCACAAAGTTGTAAACTGTTGGTCCGCAAACGTAGATTTTGTATTCACCCTCAACCTGTGGGATGAATTCTTCTTTTTTGCGTGTAAGTGTGTTGAAAATCTTCATGTGAGCCATAGATTTTTCTCCTTTTACTTTAAAATGATTTTATATGATGTGTGTCATTTACAATAATAGCCTTAAATACTGCCGCTGAGCGAAACTGAAAGGAAACAGATAAATAAAAAACGCCTTCATCTGCACAAAAACAGACGAAGGCGATAATACACAAAATTACCACGGTTCCACTTCGGTTTATAACTCGGGCTCCATATAACGGTGGACACCGCACAAGGCTAATATCCTCTTGAAGTTCGCCCTGTGTGCTTTCAAGTGCATTGGGCAGCTTATTGTCCTTAAGGCGCTTTCAGCGGGTCACGCCTATTCTCTGTCAAGGTTTTACACTGCTTACTATTCTTGATAATAACGCATTTCACATATACAAATATATTATCAGTTCGGGGGTGTTTTGTCAACTGGAAACAGCATTTGTCCCTTTTTGCTTTTGTCCCGACAGATTTAAACTCCATCGTTTCCATCAAATATTGATACTATTGAAAAAATATGCTAAAGTGAAACTGAAAGATAAACTTGAATTTGACGAACAGTAAATAGGTAGAAATATTTACATTTATTTAGTAAAATGCAGTTATAAATCTGCATTTGCGGAGGAAATACTGATGTATGATGATAATCTGAAAAATAGCATTGTAAGCAAAGCACGTGAATTGGGGGCAGATATTGTAGGTGTATGTTCTGTTGAAAGCTGGAAAGACGAACCTCTCCAAAGTCCTGAGTTTTGGCCTCAGAATATTTGGCCATGGGCAAAAACTGTTATCGTAATGGCGATCCCTTTGCTTTACCCGATGAGTGCTACTGCGCCGTCAATGGTTTTCAAAGAGCAATATGATACAAGTAATCGTATTACAGATAATATGGCATATTTCCTTGCAAAGTATATAATGCACGAAAAGCATTACAGAGCAATATTCTTCCCGAGAGATTGCTATGATGGTATGGAAGCATTGCTGCGGCACGAAGCGGCTGCTTTTTCCCACGTGGTTGCGGGATATTATGCAGGCGTGGGTACAATAGGCGACAGTCACAATCTGATTACTGCCCAGTTCGGACCAAGGATAAGGCTTGTTTCGGTAATTACCGATGCTCCTATTGTGCCAGACAGCAAAATTGAAAAGAATTTGTGCATTCATTGTAAAAAATGCCTTAAATGCTGTCCATCCCAGTGTTTTACTGAAGGCGGAGAAGAGGAGCTGTCGGGGCTTTATGGTTTTGACCGCGACAAATGCACATTATATCATATGGACCTTATCAAGCATCACAGATTCCCTTGCGGATACTGTGCTACATTCTGCCCTGTCGGTGAAGATATAAAGATGTATTCATCTGTGGAGGCTGTGTCTGAAACAGGAAAAAAACATTGTCAGACATATGGTTCCTGATGTAAAGAAAACAGTTATAAATATTTCAATTTTGCAAACTATTTATAAATTCAAACTGTCATACTGAGCGACGCGAAGTATCTCTCTGTCTGCTCAAAATAATGTCTGTGCAAACCGAGAGATTCTTCGGCTAAAGCCTCAGAATGGCATAAATTCCAATAGGTTGAACACCGTCAGTAATCCATACGAAAGTTTCACTATAAATCAAATAACAAAATAAGCGGGCAGTTGCTGTGAACTGTCCGCTTTCTTTTTACTTTGCATTTCTGATAAGGTCAAAGTTAGGGATAATATACTGCATACCGCTTACCACTGTGAGCACAGCCATAATCCACATAAGTACATTTGTCACAACTGCCATTGTGCTGTATGTTGCCTGTGGGATTGCACCCATAGCAAGCAGTGACATTGCCAGCAGACCAAGCATGCTTGCCACCATCTGCAGCACTGTTTTCATCTTGCCCATCATACCTGCGGCGATAACCTTGCTGCCTTTTGGGTTTGCTGCAGCGATAAGTCTTATACCGCTTACTGCAAATTCTCTTGCCAGAACTATACAGATAACAACCTCGTGGCACATACCGTTAAGGCAGAGGTAGATAAGAGCCACTGTTGTAAGCAGTTTATCTGCCAATGGGTCCATAAATTTGCCGAAATCTGTTACCATATTGTATTTTCTTGCGATGGAGCCGTCCAGAAAATCGGTAAAGGAAGCCGCTGCAAAAACAATAAGACCGATAAGGTAGCTGTATGGGTTGTCAATATACATAAACACCATAAAAACAGGTACCAGTACAAATCTTAAAAGTGTAAGTTTATTAGGTAAATTCATAACAAAATCTCCTTTAAACAAGTTCTGCGTAAAGGTCGTAGATATCACTCTGGACAACCTTTACCTTTACGATGTCGCCCATCTCAACATCGCTGTCGCCGTCTATGTAAACCTCGCCGTCAATTTCAGGGGCATCATAAACACTGCGGCAGATCCAGATGCCGTTTTCGCTGTCATAATCGTCAACGATAACGTCGATTTCCTTGTCCACCAGCTTTGCCTGACAGCTTGCCATAATATCTGTCTGCATAAGCATAATTGCATCTGCTCGCTGCTGACGGACTTCCACGTCTATCTGATTTTCCATCTGTGCGGCAACTGTGCCGTCCTCTTCGGAGTATGCAAAACAGCCAAGACGTTCGAATTTTGTTTCCTTTACAAACTGGTACAGCTCGTCGAATTCTTCCTGTGTTTCGCCCGGATAGCCTGTGATAAGGGTTGTACGGATGGAGATATGCGGAATAGCTTTTCGCAGACGTGACACGGCATCCTTGATGATTGCTGTGCCGCCCTTGCGGTTCATGGATTTAAGTACGCGGTCGTTGATGTGCTGAATTGGCATATCAAGGTATGGCACAACCTTTGGATTGTTTGCCATCTCCTCGATAACTGCGTCGGAGAGACGTTCGGGATATGCGTACATAAGGCGAATCCAGTCGATGCCGTCAATTTTGCCGATTTCGCTGATAAGGGTGTTCAGTCTGCCTTCGCCGTACAGGTCCTCGCCGTAGGCTGTGATGTCCTGTGCAACGATAATGATTTCTCTTACGCCTTCGTCAGCAAGGAATTTTGCTTCTTCCACACAGCTTTCCATAGCACGGCTGCGGTGTGGGCCACGGATCATCGGGATTGCACAGTAGTGGCAGCAGTTGGAGCAGCCTTCTGCAATTTTGAGGTAAGCATAATGCTTTGGTGTGGAGATAATACGTTTTGCTGTGATGTCAAGGTCGGTTTTTTTGCCGTAACGGCAGACCTTTTCACCCTTTACAACACTTTCCACAATATCGCAGATATCACTGTTGGAGCCAATGCCCACAACAGCATTAATTTCAGGAATATCATTGATGATTTCGTCACGGTAACGCTCTGCAAGACAGCCTGTAACCACAATTTTAAGCTTCGGGTTCTCCAGACGTGCTTCCACTGCGTTGAAGATATTTTCGATTGCTTCTTCCTTTGCAGAGGTAATAAAACCGCAGGTGTTGATGATGCATACATCAGCCTCGGTCATATCTGTTGTGGTTGTGTGACCTGCCTTGAGCAGTGCGTGTGCGATTATATCGGCGTCCACCTGGTTTTTAGGACAGCCGAGAGATACTAAAGTTATAACCATTAATATTCGTCCTCTAATTCAATATCCAGCGATGAAAGGGCAGATTTTATATCGTGATAGCTGAAACCTTTTCGCATAAGTGATGCAATAACCTTGTGGGGCTGGTCCAGCTTGCTGTGGTATTTTTTCTCGATTAAATACCGCAGATTTTCCGTCTGTGTATCGCTGTCATAGTTTTCTATACAACATTCTATTATATCTTTATTTATCCCCAATGTCAAAAGTTTGGCACGGGTTTCAGATAAAGAACACTTTTTGACATTTATAAGATATTCTGCCTTTGCCCTGCAGTACTCCTCGTCATTTATAAGACCGTATTCTTCCATTTTATCGCAGGCGGCATCGGCACAGGCAGCATCAAAATTGCGGCACAGCTTTGTGAACAGTTCCCTGCGGCTGTGACTGCGGTAACTGAGCAGATTATACGCTTTCTGCACCGCTTTGTTTGTGTTGCTTTTTTCGTAAAGCAAAGTAAGCTCCTGCTGTGAAAAGCAAGAGCCTATCTCTATTTTATACTGTGCCAGAAGCATATCGTCCACCGAAAAGAGAAAACCATTTTCGGAGAAAAGTGCGTTGAGGCCTTTTTTTGTTTTTGTTATATCTGTTATCTTTATACTATTCAACATCTATATCAATGTTTGCACTGCGTCTTCTTGGTGCAGGCTTTTCTTCTTTGATTTCTTCCACATCAGCAGGTGCAGCTTCGGCTTTTCTTGCTGCAAGGCGGTTCACTGTCTTTTTGTTTTCTTCAGCCAGCTTTGCAAAAACCTTTTCTTCAATTTCCTGTGCAAGTTCAGGATTCTGAACAAAGTATTCCTTGATGTTGTCACGGCCCTGACCAAGTCTTGTATCGCCGTAGCTGAACCAGGAACCGGATTTCTGAACAATGCCCATATTTACGCCGATATCGAGAATTTCGCCAACCTTGGAGATACCCTGACCGAACATAATGTCAAATTCAGCTTCTCTGAACGGAGGAGCAACCTTGTTTTTAACAACCTTTGCTCTTGTGCGGTTGCCCACAACTTCGCCGCCCTGCTTGAGGGATTCGATTCTTCTTACATCAATACGAACGGAAGCATAGTATTTGAGAGCACGGCCGCCAGGTGTTGTTTCCGGGTTGCCGTACATAACGCCAACCTTTTCACGCAGCTGGTTGATAAACACAACAACTGTGTTTGTCTTGCCGATGGAACCTGTGAGTTTGCGGAGAGCCTGGCTCATAAGTCTTGCCTGAAGACCAACATGGCTGTCGCCCATTTCGCCTTCAATTTCAGCACGTGGAACCATTGCAGCAACAGAGTCCACAACCACAACATCGATAGCACCTGAACGCACAAGTGCTTCGCAGATTTCCATTGCCTGTTCACCTGTATCTGGCTGGGAAACAAGGAGAGAATCGATATCCACACCCAATGCACCTGCATAGATTGGGTCAAGTGCGTGTTCAACGTCGATAAAAGCTGCTGTGCCGCCTTTTTTCTGTGCTTCTGCTGCAATGTGCAGAGCGATTGTTGTTTTACCGCTGGACTCAGGGCCATAGATTTCTACAACTCGGCCTCTTGGTACACCACCGATGCCAAGGGCAACGTCAAGAGAAAGGGAGCCTGTGGAAATTTTGTCCACATTCATTGTAACGTTTTCGCCAAGACGCATAATTGCACCTTTACCGAACTGTTTTTCAATATTCGCAAGGGCTGTCGCCAATGCTTTTTCTTTGTCGGAAGCTACTGCTGCGGACTGCATAGGTTTTTTAGCCTGAGCCATAAGGATTCTCCTTTATATATAAATTTTACATTTAACAACTGTTGGTTGTAATTATATTATCATATTCATAATAAAACTGCAAGAGTATTTTGAAACTTTTTTCCATAAAATAAACACTTCTGCAGTTTTTTGTTTATTACTTCTGAGCAACCACACCCCGTGGATTGCCGCCCAGATCCACTATTTCTTTTATTATATTATAACCCTCCTGTGTGAGAATATTTCTCACAGACTGCTGCTGGTCAAAGCCGTATTCAAACACAAGATATCCCTCTTTTTTAAGCACTTTTCGGTAGTTTTTAGAAATATAACGGTAGAAAAGCAGTCCTTCTTCTTCCGCAAAAAGTGCCATTTCCGGTTCGAAGGAAACTTCGGTCTGGATAGTCGGCTTTACGTCGGGATGTATATAAGGGGGGTTGGAGATGATAACATCCACAGAATTTTCTGCAATAATTTTATCATATTCAAAAATATCACCTTTAACCACTGTTACGCTGAGG
Organism: Oscillospiraceae bacterium; assembly: GCA_015067145.1. Classification (GTDB taxonomy): domain Bacteria; phylum Bacillota; class Clostridia; order Oscillospirales; family Ruminococcaceae; genus RGIG3102. The sequence goes on from SVNA01000009.1 coordinate 27,611, forward strand.
TTTGTGTGTGCAATATTTTTTTCAAGATATCTGAAAGCTTCGTCGGACTTTTCCACTGCTGCGACCGTTGCCTCAGGACAGAATTTTTTCACTGCAAGAGCAATACAGCCGCTGCCGCTGCATAAATCCACAACGGTTGGATTTTCCAGCTTTTCAATAACCTCAAAGGCGGCTTCGCAGACAGTTTCGGTATCCTGACGGGGAATAAGCACCCCTTCGCCCACATATAAATCCATATCAAAAAACTGCCATACACCAAGAATGTACTGCAGAGGATAGCCCTCTCTTCTTTTCTGTGCATATTCCAGCAGTTTTTCTGCATCTGCCCGAGAGATATCTGCCGCAAAAAGCTCGATACGTTTTTTGCCGAGGACAAATTCTATAAGCTGATTTGCCTCAAAGGCTGCGTCACTGTTCGGGTTTTCCTCCATTACAGCACACATCTGCCTGTAGATATCATTTATTACCATTTGTCATCTTCCTTTGATTCCGGAATAACCTTAAGTGTTGCCGCAATGGCAACCTCAATCATATCATCGTCAGGTTCAAGGGTTGTGAATTTCTGAAAAAACAAACCGGGAGCTGCAAGCACCTTTGTGCAGGCGTTTTCGTGTCTGCCTGTAAATTTGAGAATTTCATAGGCAATGCCCACAACCAAAGGCAGAAACAGCAGTTTAAGACCCACACGTGCAAGGGTGGAGTTCCACGGAACAAAACTGAACACAAGGATACTTACAATAATAACTATAAAGAGAAAGCTTGTGCCGCAGCGAGGGTGAAAACGGCTTTGCGGTCTGATGTTTTCAACGGTCAGTTCCAGCCCTGCTTCATAGCATGCGATGGTTTTGTGCTCTGCACCATGGTACATAAACAAACGTTTTACATCGTCAAGATAGGTGATTCCCCACAGGTAGATAAAGAATATGATCAGTTTGAGCAGACCTTCCACAGCAGCTTTTAATGCTCCCAGCTCCACAAACTTAGAAATAAAGCCTGTGATAACTGTCGGCAGTACCATAAACAGCACCAGTGCCAGCATACCGCCCAGCACACCTGCCACCATTGTGAGAAAATCCGTTGCCTTTTTGCCGAATCTTTCTTCCAGCCAGATTTCAAGCTTTGTTTTTTCCTCTTCGCCCTCCAGTGCAATATTTGCAGAGTACATGAGGCAGTCATAGCCTGTTACAAGGCTTTCAATAAAGCTGAACATACCTCTGAGCACAGGAATTTTTGAAAATTTATTCTTTTTTGTATCCTCTTCCCTGACAGTTATTCCGCCGTCAGGACGACGCACAGCTGTGGCTGTGATGTGAGGGCCTTTCATCATAATGCCTTCAATAAGAGCCTGTCCGCCGATTGATGTTTTGTGTTGTGCCATTATTATCCTTTCACAGTACGCACTGTTCTGAGTGTAAACCGCATACTTGTATATTTTTCGTATTCACTATCAATATCAAAGGTACCGCCGTGGAGGGTGACAATCTCGCTTACAAGAGCAAGACCGATGCCGCTGCCCCTTTTTGCACCTCTGCCTTTGTAGAATTTCTGTTTTACCTTTTTGATATCATCAGGATGTATACCCTTGCCGTAGTCTTTTATCTCTACTGTGGCCTTTTCCTGTGTTTTGTCTGTAAAGATGTTAACCTCTATAACAGAATTTTCGCCTGAATATTTGATTGCGTTATCCAGAAGATTTATCATAACCTGTTTTATCCGGCTTTTGTCGGCCATAACAGGTATAAACTCTTCAGGTTCGTCAAATTTTATGGTTATACCCATGCTTTCTGCCTGAGGTGTATACATGATAACCGCATCGTAAACCTCGGCAACAAGGTCCAGTTTTTCCTTGCTGAGCACAAGTGCTGAATTCTGCAGGCGGGAAAAATCCAGCAGATTTTCCACCATGGAATAGAGACGTTCCGTCTCGGTGAGGATAATTTCGGTGCCTTTTTTCATTGTGGCAACATCCTCGGTATTTTCCATAGTTTCTGCCCAGCCTTTTATTGCTGTAAGCGGCGTACGCAGTTCGTGGGAAACTGATGATATAAACTCGTTTTTAAGTTCATCGTTTCTGCCAAGTTCATACGCCATATGGTTGATTGATGTGCACAGATCCCCTATTTCATCGTTGTACTGTGCATTGTCGATACGCACATTGAACTCGCCCTGTGCTATCTTGTCTGCAGTATCCTTTATCGACTGTATCGGATTTACAATACTTTTAACAAAGTACATACCCGACATAACGCTGAACACTATAACTATTGCAGCTGCAAGCACTGCAAGGGCAATTACAAAGCCCAGTTCTTCATCAACACGTTCAAGGGATGTGATGATTCTCACACCGTACACCTGACCTGCATCTTCGTCAATAATACAGGTTGCACTCATTATCTTTTCATCAAGCTGGGATGTATACGTATTGATGTACATCTTTTCGCCGGAATTGACTGCTTTTATATAATCCTCTGCATGATGTGTTCCTGCAGGGTTAAAGCCTGACGAGGTGGCAAGTATATTGCCGCTGTCATCCAGCAGCATAAGCTCAAAGGTTTCTTTTTCGGCAAATTCTGTGGTAAGGCGGAACATAAGCTGCTGCTTTTCTTCCGATGACATTATGCCCGATGCTGCCAGCGTGCCGTCCATTGTGTTGATACGGTTGGTCAGAGCTGTCTGTGCTGCAGAATAGTAGCTGTTACGGAAGGTGGTCACCAGAAAAACTTCGGCCACTATGAGCAGGGCGATAATTATGAGCAGGCTGCCCTTAATCCATCTTTTTGTAATACTGTTCATACTTTCTCCCGTTTACACTGTCCAGCGGTAGCCATAGCCCCAGATTGTAACAATGTGCTGCGGATTTGACGGGTCTTCCTCGATTTTTATGCGAAGACGGCGGATGTTTACGTCAACAATTTTTACATCTCCATAGTAATTTTCGCCCCATACACCCTCAAGGATTTTTTCTCTTACAAGGGCTGTGTCCCTGTTGCGGAAAAACAGCTCCATGATGCTGAACTCCACACTTGTCAGGTCAATCATCTGTTTGTTTTTATAGAGCACACGGCTTTTCAGATCCAGAGTGAAAGGACCGGACTGAAGAATATCCTCATTTGATGCCACCTGCTCTGTGCGGTTGAGGCGACGCAGAAGGGATTCCACCCTTGCCAGAAGCTCCTGCATACCAAAAGGTTTTGTTATGTAGTCATCTGCTCCGACAGAAAGGCAGGTTACCTTGTCGTACTCCTGACTTTTGGCAGAGAGCATGATTATGCCTATTTTATCATCATTTTTTCTGATATGTTCACAGAGGTATATACCGTTCATTCCCGGAAGCATAATGTCGAGAATTGCCACGTCGAACTTTATGCCGCCGCCGATAAGTGTGATTGCATCCTCCGCATTTGTAACCCTTGTAACACTGTGATGTGCCATTTTAAGATTTATCTCAACAATCTCGCCAATGCTGAGTTCGTCTTCAACTATTAAAATTTCAGCCATAATCTGTACCTTCCTTGCATTTATCCCAAATCTGTTACACTTTTCAGTATATGCTGTATATCTGACAGTCCAACCTGTTTTTCAAAGCTGAGATGCCAGGCTTTTGTATCCTTGTAAACAATGTACGAATAGGCACCAAGCTCTATATCGTTGCGGTATTCCACCTGTGTCACTGTAAAGAGAGGATTATCCCCATCTTTATCATCGTCCGTTTTTCGCAGCACCTGCCAGCTGCCGTCACTGTATTCGGTGTAAACCTCTCCCTGCCAGCTGTCAGGTATTGCCACAAACAGTGATTCCTGTGTGTCATATATGCCTATATATTTTCTCACCGGCTGTTCCGGCGTGTAGTCTGTCCACTCCACTGTTTTCAGCACTGCAGGGTCGTCTGTGCGTTCTTCCTGAATAACCGACGGAGTTTCTATGTATCCGTCGCCATCTATATCTGCACAGTTAAGGTCGTCGGTGTACTCCCACAGTTTGCTTACAACCGTCATCTGAAAAGCATCAAACATCTTGCCGCCATCGCGGAAAACCATCCCCTCTGTATGCATCTGGTTATAGTCATCCCGGTAATCTGCATACAGCACCATCTCACCGGCTTTGCTGTGTGCCAGTGTAAACTGTGTTATATCAATATTATAATATTTAAGCAGACGTGTACCAACCACCCTGAAGGTTCCGTCCTGTGTAAAGGACAGCGAACGCAGACGCATTCTGCCGTCCGATGTTCTGTTGGAAAGTATCACATCGTCATATCCGTCATAGGTTACATCCCCCACGATTATATCCTGACAGCTTTCGGCATATTCCCATATATCCGAACCTCCGTCTGTGAAGTATGCAACAAAAAAGTTTTCGTCAATATTTGCAGTGTTATATCCTACAAGAAGCTGTTTTGTGTCCAGACCTTCAAAGCTAACCGCAGAAAAGTAGAACACTTCCGCCCCCAGGCCTTCCTTGTCAGAAACTATATTCCATCTGCCGTCACTGTGCGACAGCAATGCCATACGTATGTTTGCACCTTTGTTTGGTGCATAATAGAACACTACTGCCTCTTCCTTTTCGTCCCCGTCTATATCTATAAACTGCACCGGAGAGGAATACCCCTGAGAGGTGGAATGTCTGAGGGTTACATTTTCTCCTATATAATTGTCTATCGCCTTAACAATCTCACTTTCGGTCTGTGAAAATTTTGGAGCCGAAAGCAGATTTGTGATATTGTTTTTGCCCCTGAAACCACTGCAGCCTGTAAATGTCAGAGCTACACATAACAGCAAAATCAGTCTTTTGATAGGATATCCCTCCTTATAAATTTACTCATATCAATATATTTTACCACTAATATCATTTTGGTGCAACAAAACCGATGCTTTAAATTGCATATAAACTCACATATATAATCACCGCACCTGCTGCAGCCCCTGTTATTGTATGTAATTTCCCCGATAGTTTCAGCGAAGCAGGCAGCAGTTCGCACAGTGAGGTCTGCACCATAATACCGCCCACTGCCGCCAGCACTGCCCCCGTAAACAGTTCATTGGCCATACCGCCAAAAAGCACAACGGCTGCCAATCCGCCTATAAATTCGCTTATTCCCGCAAAGAAACTGTGCCCCACCGCCTTTGCTCTTGATGACGTGAGATACAGCACACCGCTGGCCACCACTATGCCCTCCGGTATATTGTGCAGTGCCACCGCAATGGCTATCTCCAGCCCGAAACGGGTATCCTCCAGCCCTGAAAAAATTGTAAGCATGCCTTCGGGCAGATTGTGCAGCACCATAACCGCCGTGGTTACAAGGCTTATATGCACAGCCTGTGTATAATCAGCCTTGTCTCTGTATATATAATCTGCTGCAGCTGATATCCCCCGGCCTGTGACCCATCCCACTGTAGAAATCAGTGCCATAACTGCCGCCGCAGACATGGCATCCATGTATCCCAACATATTTTCATAGCACCTGGGCATCATTTCGATAAGAGAAACGGTTATCATCACCCCCGCTGCAAATCCCTGAAAAAACGACATTGTCCTGTCCGATATTTTTCTGAAAAGTGCTACAATAACCCCGCCTATCCCTGTGGAAAGCGAAGAAAAAGCAGATAACAAAATTGGATATATCATATAAATTACCCTCTTTTTGTGTTCAATTTAAGTCTTTCATATATAAAAAGCTCTATTAACAGGGTATGCAAAGAGGGATATTTCCGTTAAATCTGTGAAAATTTTACAGTAAAAATTTCACAGTATTATTTTCCGCACACTACTTGACATTACATAGTAGTGGTGATAATATAATAGCAACAACAGCAGCAGAGTATACATTTTGCAGATATGCAGTTATGGTACACACGTTCTGTAATAATGCTGCTGCGATATATAGATGTATCTGCAAAAGGAGATATAGATGAACACTCAATTTAAAAAAGGCGTTCTGGAACTTATCGTTCTTCTGGTTATAAGCAAGGAGGACAAATACGGTTATCAGCTGGTAAATGAAGTCGGAAAGATTGTGGACGTAAACGAAGGTACAATCTACCCTCTTTTGAAAAGACTTACCAATGAAAAATACTGTGAAACATATCTGGAGCAGTCCGCCGAGGGCCCTGCGAGAAAATACTACAGAATCACCACTGCAGGCAGAATTTATCTTGAAGTTCTGTCAAAAGAATGGCTGGAGTTCACCCGGATTGTAAACAATTTTATCAAGGAGATGCAGAACAATGACTAGGGAAGAATTTTTTGCGAAACTGGACGCAAGGCTCAGCATCCTCAACGAAAATGAACGCAAGGACATTATTGAAGAGTATCAGAGCCATATAGAATTTAAAATGCAGGACGGAAAAACCGAGGCACAGGCTATCAGTGATTTTGGGGATATTGACGCTCTGGCAGATGAAATTCTGGAGGCATACCACATAGACAACAGTGCAACAAAGCAGAAAAGTCTTGAATACTACATAAAATGCTGTGTAGGATTTATCAACGATGTAACAGAAAGAATACTCAGCCTTTCAGTGAGCGATATTGCAAAAATAATCGTTGAGTTTTTTGTGGTGCTGCTGGCAATATGGCTGCTGTCTATACCCGTTGATATGGTGTCAAGAGCAATAACAGGTACAATATACAGCTTTAATCTGGGCAGTATTTCCGATGTGCTGGCAGGTGTTGTAAACCTGTTTGCCGAGCTTATCAATCTGGCTGTAGCATTTCTGATTGTATACAGCTTTATCAGAACAAGGGTTATGACCAGAAAACCCGTTATGCCAAAGTATAAGCAGAAAAAAGAAACAACAGATTTTATTTCTGATGAAAACAACTTTGATTACAGCGAAGCAAACTTTGATGTACAAACGGGCAAACCTCTGAAAAATAAGAAAACCATTGCCGATGTGGGCCGAAGCAGCGGAGATTTTCTTGTTAAACTGATTGCCTCCATACTTAAAATATTCCTTTTCCTTGTAATATGGCTGCCTGGTGTTGCCTGCACAATTATGTTTATAGTTGCATCTGTACTGCTCACACTGCTTATGATTACACAGGGTATAGGTCTGTGGGGTATCTGCCTTATCTGTATCGGCAGCGGTATAGTGAGCCTTGGTATCATCGCATGGATGACCGACATTATCTTTGGAGGTAAACATAAAAATGAAGCTTAAAATATTTATTGCAGTTATCACTGCCTTTACATTTGCTGCTTTTGCAGTTTTTACCGTTAAAAGGAGTAAAAAATCATGAAAAAACTTATAGCTTCCCTTATTGCAGGGGCAATTTTTATCGGCGTCGGCGTCGGGGTTTTCTTTATGGAGATAGCGGAGTTTTCCAGCACCGATTACTTTGCATACATAAAAGAAGATAATATAAAAACATTTACATTTGAAGATGACAGTATTTTTACCGAAAACACTGACGAAGAAGTCGTTATAAATGTCTATCTCGGAGAATACTTCAGTCAGTACGGAGGATACAAAATTGTGGACTCCCCTTCCACCGAAGGTATTGAAATAAGCATAGATTACCGCGGTTCCAGACCACTGTTTAATTTTTCCGACTACAGCGGCAACGACAGCACTGTATACAGCCTGCACTGTTATCAGTCCACACCGATGCCAAAAGAGATACTTGATGCTGTAAAGTATATCTGTCAGAATAAGGTTATTGTCAGAAACAGCGATATGTTCATAGTGGAAAATGTCACAATAAAAACCTGCAATCCCCACCTGCTGAAGATAGAAAAATAGAATATTCAACGCATAATTCTCAATACATATCCTTTACATATCACCCAATAAAGAAAACAGCTCAGAGCATTTGGCCCTGAGCTGTTTTCTTATTATATATTCAGTTTTACCATAAATAATCGCCGATGGTGTATGCGTAGGCAAAGATGAGGGTAAACAGAAGCACCCACATAATCACCTGAAGAAGTATAAGCAGAATTACCGCCAGTCTGTTTGTGCCGCCTTTGCGGTGGATAAAATTCTGCCGTGAGGTTTCGTCCATAACGTTTGCCTGCTGTGCCAGCTTCTGTATATGCATCATATATATGTAGTTGCCGAAAAGGCCGGACGCAATTCCGCTGAGCAACCCGAAGGAAAACTCTGTAATCACATTAAGCATAAAAACCGCAATCCACCATACTGCTGCAACGGCGTACATTTTGCGGTATACCATCCAGTTTACAGGAAAGAGGAAGGAACACCAGTTCCAGGAAACTTTTTTACCCTGATATTTAAACCCAAGAAAACGCGGAATGTAATACTCCTGTTTTGTGCCCACAAGCTGTTCTTCCACAGGGTCTATGGAACTGTCTGTATACACCTTTGAGGTGCTGTTATTTTCGTTTTCAACACCTGTCGCCTTTCCGCAGTTTACGCAGAAAGCATCTTTATCACCTATATCGGTGCCGCAGTATCTGCAATACATAACATTCCTCCTTTTCTTTTTATCATAAACAGATTAAAACAGTTTTTTCTTGTTGTGCCGTGCTACACTGAGCACCATACCCATAGCACAGTAGGTCGCCAGTACACTGGTACCCCCCGCAGAAAACAGCGGCAGGGTGATGCCGATAACAGGCAGAACTGAAAGGTTCATCCCTATATTTATAATGCTCTGAAAGATAATCATAGCAAAAACACCTACACAGATGAGTGAGCCCTGAACGTCGGCAGAGCGGTTTGCGATGGCAAGTATGCGGAAGCACATGGTGAGGATAACGGTTATAACGATGAGAATACCGATAAAGCCCACACTCTCCGCTATAAAGGAAAACATAAAGTCATTCTGTGGCAGCGGTACATTGTTGTGGTTATCCACCATAAAGCCTTTGCCGAAAAGCTGGCCCGAACCGATGGAGATTTTGCCTGCATTCTGCTGCAGCAATATTGATGCGTATTCTGGGTTCTCGCTGTCAAAAAGAGCCAGAATTCGGTTCTGCTGGTATGGCTCCATAATCTTGAACCACAGTATCGGAAGCCCCACAACTGCAGCCCCTGCTGCTATGCCGATAAGTTTCCAGCTTATACCCGCCGCAAAGAACATGCTTGCGATGATAAATGCGTAAACCAGCATTGTGCCGCCGTCTCGCTGATAGGCAACAAAGGCAAAAGGCACAAGTGCTACAACCACAAGTTTGATAAGTGTATTTACTTCGTTTATATGATCCTTGTTTCTTTCTATAAAATGGGCAAGGGTGATAATCATACTGATTTTCAGCAGTTCGCTCGGCTGAAGTGACATGCCGCCGGGCAAGGCAATCCACGCCTTGTTGGTTGTGCCCGGAGGAGCAAAACCGATAATGGCTGTAAGCACCATAAGTCCGATGCACAAAGCCATGTGGACTTTATACCACTCGCACAGTTCTTTATAGTCAATTATGGAAAGCAGTATTGCCGCTGTAACGCCAAGCAGGCTTGCCACCAGCTGCACTATAACAACCTTTACATCCCCTACGGCGTTCATTGTTTTATATATGGAATAGATGCTGTATACAGATATGGCGCTGCAGGTTGCACACAGGCCAATAAAGATAAAGTCTGTCTGCTCGATAAACTCCCGCAGCCACGGATTATTGTTCATATACAGCCCTCCTTTGCTTTTAAAAATTTTTATTTAGTATATAACATATTTTAAAATATATCAACTTTAAAATAATTGTACATTTACTGTTTTTATGATATATTATTTAAGAGTATAATATGTGAAAATTCAAGGGAAGGAGTATTATCTTGAAAGAATATATTTCCAACTCAAAGGAAGAGACAGTTGCAATTGCAAAAAACATTGTTCCTCTTTTATCCAACCACGATATAATATTCTTTGACGGAGGTCTCGGCATGGGCAAAACAGCCTTCTGTCAGGGACTTTGTGACGGCCTTGGCATCAATGCCACCGTCACCAGCCCGACCTTTGCCATTGTAAATGAATATACAGGCTATCCTCTCAGCCTTTTCCACTTTGATATGTACCGCATAGAAAATGAAGACCAGCTTTACAATATCGGTTTTTATGACTATCTGGACTACGACGGTATTGCCGCCATCGAATGGGCGGAAAATATAAAGGACTTTTTCAATGAAAATACCGTTACAATTAAGTTTGAAAAGCTGGGAGAGACAGTGAGAAAAATTACCATAGAAGGAGATAATTTCTGATGTTGATTTTAGGTGTGGACTGCTCCTCCAAACAGGGCAGCGTGGCAGTTGTGCGGGATTCAAAGCCGCTGTACCAGTGTGTTTACGACTCCAATATGACACACAGCCAGAATCTGCTTAGCCTTATAGAAAACGCGGTGACAATATGCGGCATAAACAAAAAGGATATTGACCTTTTTGCAGTTACTCTGGGCCCCGGTTCCTTTACAGGTTTAAGAATTGGTCTTGCTCTTGTAAAAGGTATGGCCATAGCACTTAACAAACCTTGTGTAGGGGTGTCCTCCCTTGCCGCTATGGCAGAAACAGTGGACCTTGACGGTGTTGTTATCCCTTGCTTTGATGCAAGACGCGGTCAGGTATACTGCCGCATAACCGACGGCGATGAAGTGATTGCAGATGATGACTGCATTATGGCTGCAACCCTTGAGGATTTTGTTTCCAGTTGTAAAAAAGACATATATTTTGTTGGCGACGGCAAGGATGTATGTTATAATAAATTCAAAGAATACAAAAATGTTAAAAATCATTCTGCACTGATGCCCTGTATAGCTTACGGTGCCTGCCTTATGGCAGAAAATATGCCGCCTCAGACACATTTTGAGCTGAGCCCAAGCTATCTGAGACTTTCACAGGCAGAAAGAGAATTAAAGGAGAAGAACAAATGATAGTTTTAGCTGCTGACCACGGTGGTTTCCACCTTAAAGAAGAAGTAAAAAAATATCTTGAAGCAAAAGGTGTTGAGCTTGTTGACGTAGGTACATTCTCTACAGACAGCATCGACTACCCTGACATTGCAAAAAAAGGCTGTGAAAAAATCACAAGCGGTGAATGTGACAAAGGCCTTTTCTTCTGCGGCACAGGCGTAGGCATCTCTATTGCTGCAAACAAAGTTAAAGGCATCCGTGCATGCTGCTGCAGCGACCATTTCAGTGCAAAATACACACGTCTCCACAACGATGCAAACGTATTGTGCCTTGGCGGCCGTGTAGTTGGTGCAGGTGTTGCCTGCGAGCTTGCCGACCTGTTCCTTGAAACAGAATTCGAAGGCGGCCGTCACGCAACACGCGTTGGCAAAATTATGGCTATCGAAGCTGAATAATGCTCATACGGGAGGGGTATTCCCTCCCTTTTTGATAAAAATATCTATATCATAAACACAATCTAATTAAACGGAGAAATATATTATGTCAAAAGTTTTAGTATTGGACCACCCGCTTGTAAAGCACAAAGTTGCAATTATGCGTAATAAGGACACAGGTACAAAGGAATTCAAGGCTGTTGCAAAGGAAATTGCAATGCTGATGTGCTACGAAGCAACAAGAGAGCTTGCTGTTGAAGATGTTGATGTGGAAACACCAATAACAACTGCACGCTGCCAGATGCTGGCAGGCAAAAAGTTGGCTATCGTGCCAATCCTCCGTGCAGGTCTTGGCATGGTTGACGGTATGCTGGAGCTTATCCCATCTGCAAAAATCGGCCATATCGGCCTTTACCGTGACGAAGAAACCCTTGAACCTGTAGAATACTTCTGCAAAATGCCAAGTGACATCAGCGAAAGAGATGTTTTTGTAGTTGACCCTATGCTTGCAACAGGCGGCAGTGCAGTTGATGCAATCAAGCTTATCAAGGCCCGCGGTGCAAAAAACATCAAATTCCTCTGCCTTATCGCAGCACCTGAAGGTGTTAAAAAGCTGAGCGAAATGCACCCTGATGTTGACATCTTCTGTGCGGCACTGGACGACCATCTGAACGAACACGGTTACATTGTTCCTGGCCTCGGTGATGCAGGTGACAGAATTTTCGGCACAAAATAAAATATGTATTCAAAGCAAAATCCGTCCATTTTTATGGGCGGATTTTTTGTGTTTCAGCCACTTTTGAATATAATAAGCCACCCTGTATAATCTCATATAAAAATCAAAAGCACCTGCAAATGCAGGTGCTTTAATTTTGCCTGGAGATAAAAAGTGCCATGGGGATATTTTAGATTGCTAGGAATAGTATCTGCTGATTATTCGCCTTTTTCTGCTGCGAAACATTCGCTGCAAAGAACAGGTCTGTCTTCTCTTGGTTTAAATGGAACTCTTGCTTCTTTACCGCATTTTGCGCAAACGGAAGTGTGGTATTCTCTCTGTCCTTTAACCTGATTTTTTCTTGCATCGCGGCATGGTTTGCATCTCTGTGGTTCGTTTTCAAAACCTCTTTCTGCATAGAATGCCTGTTCGCCTGCTGTAAAAGTAAATTCCTGTCCGCAATCTTTGCAAACTAATACTTTGTCTTCGTACATTGGTACCTCTCCTTAAAAATGTATTAGCCCTGTGAGAAATTAAACCAATGCCGCTGCTTGTGGCTTATAGCCTTGTTTTAAGTTGCCCGGGCTTATATAATAAAGACCTTCGTCTCTATTTTCTAAGTTTTTTGTGAATACGCTGTATTGCATTGTTTACAGCCTTTTCGTCCTTACCTGTCATATCAGCAATCTCTTTATAAGAATACTGCATTGTATATAAACTGAAAACCAGAAACTCAAACCTTGAAAGCTTCTGTTTGGCGGTAAGGATAAACTCTTTGTTCTGCTCTTTTGTGAGGATATCATTTTCTGCATCGGAAGCGATATCCTCTTCCTCCAGAGTTTTCGCTTCTGACAAAATCTGGTGCTTCTGGCTCTGGCTGGAGTTATAGGCAGTTATTATGCTGTTGAGTATACATTTTTTGGCATAGGTGGGGAAACTTGCACCCTTATCCTGTGAATAGCTTAAAATCGCTTTGAACAGGCCGATGTTGCCCTCCTGTACGGCATCCTCAAAGTCAAAGGATTTTGTACGCAACTTGTATGCACATGATTCTATTGCAGGTCTGAAAACTTTGAATATATATTCAATATCCTTGTGGGAACCCTGCTTTGCCAAGGCAACATACTGCTCCATTTCCTTTTGCACTTTGAAACCTCAGAAAAAATATATTAAAAAACATAGTGTGTCATTTTTTGTATTATTAAACATATTATACAAAACCGGACACACTATGTCAAATTATTTTTATTATCTTGTACAAAAACAACAAATTGAGCACAATTTATTTTCAATAATTGTTGAATATATTCATTATGCGTTATCCCTTGTAACTGTTCTTATCCATCTGCCTGACATTATTCGTTTTAACTCTATTACAATTTTTATAAATGCATCACATCTCATGGAAAGATACACCAGCGGTGCAGGTGCGTGCAGTACCAGACCAAGCACCACGCTGAGCGGAATATTTATAAGCCACATACCGCCGCCGTCCAGCAGAAGTGCCAGCTTTGTATCCCCGCCGCCGCGGAGAACACCAACAATATTTACTATGTCAATAGCCGCAAGAGGCTGTATGCATACCACAACTGTGAGCATCTGGAAAGCTGCCAGCTTTGCCTCGGGAGTGATGTTGTAGATGGAGAGGAACGGATTTCTGACAAGAAGAACAACGATGGACATTATAAAACCGATACAGAAAGCTGTAAGGTTGATTGTAACAGCTGTCTTCTGTGCACGCTCCAGCTTGCCCTGACCGATTGTCTTGCCGCAGATTACTGCCGCAGCATTTGCCACACCGAATGTGAATACGGAAGCAAGGTTGTAGACAACAGTTACCACACTGTTTGCCGCAACAAATGTGGAACCGATGTGGCCCATGATAACACCTGTTGTAACACTGCCCATGCCCCAGATAAGCTCGTTGCCCATAACAGGCAGTGCATGGTGGATAAAGTCCGGGATAAGGCTTGTGTCAATCTTGAACATACAGTGCCATTTGAAACCGATTTTCTTTTCGATAAAGTACATATATACTGCTGCACAGCAGAACTCGAATACACGTGCTGTAACGGTACCCACCGCAGCACCCTGCACACCAAGGGCAGGTGCCCCGAATTTACCGAAGATAAACATATAGTTTACGATTACATTTACAAAGAAGGACATACCGTAAACTGTGGTGCTCACCTTTACCTGTTCAACTCCCCGCAGAGCGAGGAAGTAGCAGTTGGAAAGAGAGTAGAACACAAAACCCAGCGATAGAGTTTTCAGATAGGAAACACCTGCTGTGATAACCTCTGCCTCGTTGGAAAAAAGGGACATTATCTGCTCGGTAAAGAAAAATGCCGCTACTGAAAAAACGATGGAAACCACAAACATTGTCATGGTGGATATACGCATAACACGGCGGATAACATCTGTGTTGCCCTTGCCCCAGTACTGAGAGATAAGCACCGAAGCACCGCCACACACACCAAAGCCTGCAATCATCATAAGAAAAAATGTCTGTCCGCCAAGACTTGCACCGGAAACTGCAATATCACCCAGTTCCCCCAGCATGATTGTATCCATAGCTGAAACACCGTGGTTGATGACATTCTGCATTGCTATAGGCAGTGCAACGGCTACAAGGGTTATGAAATATTCTTTGTCAAAAACAAAATGCTTTTTTAACATTGGTCCTCCCTGTTTTGATTTATATACAAAAGGTCTATATAGAGCTGAATACACAAAAAAAGATAGTATTCAAACCTATCTGTTCGAATACTATCGATCTGGTGCCGGTGGTCGGGGTCGAACCGACACGGTATCACTACCACAGGATTTTGAGTCCAGCACGTCTGCCAATTCCATCACACCGGCTTATACAGCTTTATTATTATACAAAACATTTTTATAAATTGCAAGCATTTTTTTACGGTTTTGGGGTAAATGCCGCCCATATTTTTATACTTTTCGCAATATTTTATCAAAATATGTCAGTTTGTTTATGCAGCAATTAATTTCCGTTATATGTTTTACATCTGTATTTCTGTCAATAATCCTCTAAAAGATTATATAGTGAGGAAAATATATGGAATATATTAAACTTCTGGGAATTCTGATTGTTGTGCTGGGCTTTGCACTTAAGCTGGACTCGATACTGATTATCGTAATCGCCGCCTTTGTAACTGCACTGGTGGGCGGTGTTGATATGGTCACGCTGGTGGAAACCTTTGGGGAAAGCTTTGTGTCAAACCGCAGCATGACTATATTTATCCTTGTTATGCTTGTGACGGGAACTATGGAACGCAACGGACTTAAAGAGGCCTCCTCTGCCCTTATCGGCAGAATAAAAGGTGCAACAGCGGGGATGGTTATTGCCGCTTACGGTGTTATCCGCGGAGCGTTCGGTGCTTTCAACGTTGGCATCGGCGGTGTGGCAGGGTTTATACGCCCTGTGCTGATACCTATGGCAACAGGCACTGTTGAATCCAAAGGGCATACTGTAAACGAAAACCATCTTGAACAGATAAAAGGTATGGCGGCGGGGATTGAAAATATCTCCTGGTTTTTCTGTCAGGTGCTGTTTGTGGGCGGTTCGGGAGCATTGCTTGTTCAGGGCACTCTGGCAAATCTCGGCTACGATGTACCGCTTATACGTCTGGCTGCCGTGGAGATACCTGTGGCGATTGCGGGGGTGGCTTTTGGCGTTATTTATTACTATTTAAAAGACCGACGCCTGAGCAGAAAATACTACAGCAAGGAGAAATAATATGGAGTTTTTTACAAGTGCCGATATACCTGTGATGACAAAACTGCTGGAGATTGTATATATAATCATCGGCTTAATATGTCTGTACACTGCAGGCATAAACCTTTTTGACAGGGAAAATCCGTCCCCCTGGGGCACATCTGCTTTCTGGGGCAGTGTGGGCATTGTCATCGCCTTTGGCAGGTGGCTGCCCAATATCATAAACGGCGGGCTTATTCTGCTGATGAGCACCAGTGCCATTCTGCGTCTTGTAAAATCCGGGCGGGACCTTGCCCCCACACCCGAACAGACAAAGGCAAAGTTTGAAAAAATCGGTATGAAAATATTTATACCTGCCCTTTCAATCGGTGCGTTCTCCCTTATTTTTGCCTTTCTCGGCGGAAACGCCCTTGTAGGCACAGGCTTTGGTGTTCTGGTGGCTATGGTGCTGCTGTTTGCATTTTCCTCTGACAACAGACCAAAGGTGTTTTTTGACGATGCGGCGAGATTTCTTTCTATTGTAGGGCCAACAAGTATGCTGCCGCCTCTCCTTGCAGTGCTGGGCACAGTGTTCACCCTTGCAGGCGTTGGAGATGTTATCGCTGACATTGTGGGCAGAATTATCCCTCAGGGTAATGTAAACCTTGGCATTGTTGTATACGCACTGGGCATGGTGCTGTTCACAATGATAATGGGCAACGCCTTTGCGGCGATTACTGTTATGACTGTGGGTATAGGTGCACCTTTTGTGCTGGCATACGGTGCTGACCCTGCAGCGATTGTTATGCTGGCACTCACCTGCGGCTACTGCGGCACACTGCTGACACCAATGGCGGCAAACTTTAACATTGTGCCTGTGGCCATACTTGATATGAAGGACAAGATGGGGGTAATAAAAAACCAGATTCTGCCTGCTGTATTTATGATTGTTTTTCAGATAATCTATATGATTATAATAAAATAAACGAGGTATCAGATGAACAAGGAAAAAGCTCTGCGGGGAGCAAAAATTATAATCGAAAACTGGATGTGTCTGAAAGAAAACGACCGGCTGCTGATTGTTACCGATTCAGGTCATAAAGAAGAAGCGGAACTGCTGAAAACCGTTGCCGAGGAAGCGGGCAGCAAGGCGTATATCCATATCACACAGACCAAGGGCAAGCTGGTGGGGGTGTATTTTGATGCCACTCCTCATGCCTTTACCGAATATGACTATATCATCGGTGCAACCGACTATTCCCTTGTGACCACCGTTGCCGCCAGAACAGCCATAAGAGAGGGCAAAAAGTTTTTGTCCCTGCCTCTGCACACAAACGACGGACACAGTATGCTGGAGTATGATTTTCTGATGTGCGATACCGACAGAAGCAGAACTGCCGCACAGACCCTTATAAAAAAACTGCAGCATGCCCATATAATACACGTTACAACCACGCTGGGCACTGACATTTATTTTTATAAAAAGGAGCGTCACGCAAAGTTTTTCAACGGCAAGGTACACGACTGTGATGGGTATTCCTCCGCAAGCATAGAAGTGTATGTGCCTGTACAGGAGGACAAAACCCACGGCATTGTGGTGCTGGATGGCTCTTACGGATATATCGGCAAGGTGCAGACGCCTTTCAACATAACCTTTAACCACGGAAAGATAACAGGGATTGAAGAAAGCAAGGACGGAAATATCCTGAAAGACTTTATAGAAGACTATAAAGATGATAAAATGTATACAGCAAGCGAATTCGGCATCGGGCTGAACCCCCTCTCCCATTGCGACGGCAACTGCTATATAGAGGACGAATCCGCCCTTGGTACCGTCCACATCGGCCTTGGCAGAAACCTTGCCCTTGGCGGTATGTGGGAAGCAAGCGGACATTTTGACCTGACAATCCGTAACCCCGATGTATATGCTGACGGGTTTAAGATAATTCACAGCGGAAAGATAATAATTTAAGGAGATTTATATATGAAAATTCTCGTTACAGGCTTTGACCCTTTTGACAAAGAAAAGATAAACCCTGCTTATGAAGCGGTAAAGCTGCTGCCCGATAAAATAAACAGTGCGGAAATTATAAAAAAAGAAATTCCCACCGTTTTCGGCAAAGGTGCCTGCGAGATGGAAAAGGCCATTGAACAGCACAACCCCGACTATGTCATCTGTGTGGGACAGGCCGGCGGCAGAAGCAGCATATCTGTAGAAAAGGTCGCCATAAACTTTATCGATGCAAGAATCCCCGACAATGAGGGCAATCAGCCTGTAAACACATCCATTATACCTGACGGAGCAACCGCCTTTTTCTCCTCCCTGCCAATAAGGGCTATGGTGGAAAATGTGCGTGAACACGGCATACCCGCCAACATCTCCTACTCTGCAGGTACATTTGTATGCAACGAGATTATGTACCGTCTGCTGCATCTGATTGACAGTAAATATCACCATATTAAAGGCGGTTTTATCCACGTGCCATATACAACGTCACAGGCTGCTGCAAAACCCGACGGCACTGCAAGCATGGACGAAAAAACAATCGCCAAAGGGTTGGAATACGCCATACTTGCCATTGTGCAGAACAAGGAGCACAGCGGCGGCAATATGGGCACAACACACTGATTTTTCACAAAGAAAAAAGACACATCGCATGATGTGTCTTTTTTGGAGCTGTTAAGCGGATTCGAACCGCCGACCTCTTCCTTACCAAGGAAGTGCTCTGCCTACTGAGCTATAACAGCGAGCATAGCGAGCTGTTTCAACGTTCTGACAGCAGGTGTGCAAGCAACTGCAATGCACAAGCATTGAATTGTGCAACAATTCTGTCAGGTTGTTATAACATCAAAGTTGTTTCAACCTCTTATTTACAGAAAAAGCAACTGTCCTTGCGGATAGTTGCTTCTTCTTTTGGCGACCCGAATGGGGCTCGAACCCACGACCTCTAGCGTGACAGGCTAGCGTTCTAACCAACTGAACTACCGGGCCATCAGCAACTGTAAACAATTTGGCAGGGGCAGTAGGACTTGAACCCACAACTTACGGTTTTGGAGACCGTTGCTCTACCAATTGAACTATACCCCTTTACAAGTTGCTAAATTATTATATAACACCGGCAGTCTGTTGTCAAGGTTTATTTTTAAAATATTTTGCTGTTTTTTCCGAAAAAGCAAAAGCACAGCAGAAATTCCACTGTGCTTTGATAAAGTCTATACATCCCTGTTGTACAAGGGTTTAACCTCGTTTCTGTGGCGGAACATTATAAGGTAAATTGCAGTTACATTTATCACCATCATGCCGATGAGGATTGTTCTTTCCGGTAAAAACTCGCCCAGAGAACCCGCCACAATCTGACCTGTGAGGGTACCCATTGTGGTTATCATCTGGAATGTGCCGTTAAAGCGGCCGCGTACTGTATCGGGAACATAGCTTTGTGTTGCGGAGATGCGGATGTTGAAACTGGTAACGCTTATGATGCCCACAAAGAAGAACACCACAAACATCACAGGCACCGGCAGCCACAGTTTGAAACCGTCGCATATCGAACAGGCAAAATATACACATATTGCTATGAGGAATTTTTTCTCGGCAGGGTATTTGAATTTATAGTGTATAAGGCCCCCTGTAAAACGCCCCATAAGACCTGTGGTGGTGATAAGTGTGTATAGGGTTATAACATTTATCGGTACATGGCTGAAAAGCTGTGCGTTGTTTTTGAAAAACGGCAGCAGCAGGGTGTTCATCACACCGCCTGCCATATTGCAGACAAAGAAATAGCTGGTGATAACGATAAGGGCTTTTTCTCCTTTGATATATTCCAGACCTTTGCGGAAGTCCTCGATATAGTGCTTTGCACCTGAAGATATCTTCCCCTCTCTGCCCTCTTCCTTGTGCTTAATCTGTGTTTCACATACTGCGGCAATAAAGAATGTTACGGCATTGAACAGAAACAGCGGTGCAAGGGTGCCCAGCAGATCGTAAACCATGGATGCCACAGGCGTCATAAAGGATGCCAGCGGCATAAGCATGCTGGAGATGGAGTAAGCTTTGCGGAAGTTGCCAGCGGTTATAAGGTTGGGATAAAAGCTTTCGTAGGCAACGGTGTATATGCCGTCAATACTGCCGATGACGATGCAGACTGCAAGCAGTGCGAAAAAGTTGAAGAAATCGGCATTGAGCACAAGAAACATAAACAGATATATAGTTGCCGATGTGAAGTCCAGCGTGTATATGATTTTTCTGCGGGAAAAACGGTCCACTATCGGCCCTGCCATAATAGGTGCTATAACCTTTGGCATATTGTAGAACACCATAAAAAGTGAGTACAGAAATGTTGAGTCGGTTTTTTCCAGCACCAGCAGACCAATGGCAAAGCCTGCCACCATATTGCCCAGCATGGATATTGCCGAACCGATTGTTATAATTGTAAAATTTTTAGTCCATAAATTCTGCAAAACATTTGCCTTCTTCTCTTTGTTGTACCAGATTTATCATACTCCTTAATTTATTAATTGTAAACAATATAAACGCAAAAAACCGTGTATGCCACAAGACATACACGGTAATTTTCAGCTGTCTGTTTATAACATACTGATTACGTTTGTAATCATAACGATAAGGATAAGCACAGGAGCTATAAATTTGATTACAAAGCTGAAATAACCCTTTGCTTTTACACCAAATTTGCCGCCCTGTTCGATTTCATCATAGATAAATTTTGGTTTGAGAATCCAGCCAACAAGGATAACGATGATAAGTGCACCGATTGTCATGCCGATGTATTCACCGCACCAGTCATAGAAGTCAAGGAAGCCCATGCCGAGAATTGTAACGTGGCTGAGTTCGCCAAAGCTGAGTGCTACAGGGATACCGAGTGCTGTGATAACAGCACCTGTGCCGATAGCTGCTTTTTTACGGCTGATACCTTTATTTTCGCTGAGAACGGATGTTGTAACTTCCAGCATAGAGATGGAGCTTGTAAGTGCAGCAAACAGAACCAGCACAAAGAAGATGAGGCCGAAGATATTGCCCATAGCCATTTCGTTGAAAACGCTTGGAAGAGTGATAAACATAAGTGCAGGACCTGCATCAGGAGCAAGACCGAGAGCAAATACTGCAGGGAAAATTGCGATACCTGCAAGGATTGCAGCTGCTGTATCCATAAGAGGAATGATAACAGCGTTCTGCTGGATATTGTCGTCATCTTTGAGGTAAGAACCGTATGTAATCATTGTACCTACACCAAGGGAGCAGGAGAAGAACATCTGGGACAAAGCAAGACCAAGTGTTTCAGGTGTGAGCTTGGAGATGTCAGGTTTGAAAAGGAACTCAAAACCTGCTGCTGCACCAGGCAGTGTTACAGAACGGATGATGATAATGATAAGACATACAAAAAGTGCAGGCATCATAATTTTGGATGCTTTTTCGATACCGCCTGCGATACCTTTTGTAACAATGAAGATTGTGGCAATCATAAACAGCACAAAGAAGATGATGCCCAGATATGGGCTTGCTGTAAATGCACCGAAATATTCACCAGGTGCTGCAATCGCATTTGAAGGGCTGAAAACAGCTTTTGCGTACTGAAGTGTGTAGTTTACAATCCAGCCGCCGAGAACTGCGTAGAAGCCGAGAATGAGCGAAACAGCAACAACGCTGATGTAGCCTGCAAAGCCAAAGCGTTTGTCAAGCTTTTTGAAGATTGTTACAACGTTGGCTTTTACCTTTCTGCCCAGTGCGAATTCGCACATCATAACAGGGATACCAACCAGTGCAACGAAAATGAGGTATGCAACGATAAACGCAAAACCGCCGCCCATACCTGCTTTGTAAGGGAAGCCCCAGAGGTTACCAAGACCAACTGCGGAACCTACGGAAGCCATAATGAAGCCAAATTTGCTGGCAAATTGTCCTCTTTTTTCCATACTTTTCTCCTATCGCAGAAGTTTGATTTTTGACTTGCGCCAACTTCTGCAAATTATTTTTATACAAATAATTTCTATAAATAATACCACACATACAGATATATTTCAATACAAACAGGTATATTTCCAGCTTAATTGTGAATAATTTGTAAACAAAAAATCACACGGAGTATACCCCCGTGTGAAAAAGCTGTTTTGTAATTATATTTTTATAAATTAAAACTCGATTTCCATAAGTCTTGCTGTTGCGATAATAAGGATTTCAAGGGCTTTCATAAAGCCTTTGATGTCATAGCCTTCCTCTGCACCGTGAACAGGACCGATAAAATCAGGGAAATAGTCTGTTTCGCTTGCAGATGGTTCAATGCCGAATGCTGCTGCTGCAGGGAAATGACGTGCGTATGTGCCGCCGCCGATTGTATATGCATCTTCATTTCTGCCTGTTGCATCGTTGTATGCAGAGAGAAGTGCCTGGATTGGTGCGGAGTTTTTGTCCACATAAAATGGTTTTACTGTATGAATATTCTTTGTTGTACCGCCAACAGAAGCCAGTTTTTCTGCGAGGATTTTTTCGATTTCCTCACCTGTGATGGATGTTGGATAGCGGCAGTTGAAGTTCTGCACAAAGCATCCGTCTTCAATCTTCATCATACCGCCGATAAATGTGAGAGGTTCAAAGATGCCGTCGTCGGAAGCAACGCCCATACCTTCACCGTAGTTTGTTGCGTGGAGGTCACGGAGCATATTGAAATATTTTTCTTCATCTGCTGTTAAAAGACCGTTATCAAGGCAATAATTAACAAGCATACCGATTGCATTCTTTGTACCTTCTGGCATAGCAGCATGGCCGCCGATGCCAAAAGCTTTCATTGTTGCTGTTTCGCCGTCAACTGTGATTTCAATGCCGTCAGCTTCAGGAAGTGCTTTGCCCTGATGTTTAACTGTGATGGATGCACGGTCAGGAATAACGTTGGAAGCCACACCTGCTGTGAAATCCACAACGTTGCCGTTTTCGATTTTTGCACTTACAAGGTCACCTGATGCCTGACCTTTTTCGCCGCAGCATACAGGGAAGTTTGCATCAGGAGTGAACGCAAACACAGGTGCAGGATAGTTTTCAAGGTAGTAATCAAGGTCACGCATACCTGTTTCCTCTTCGCAGCCGAAAAGTGCACGGAGAGTATAAGGCAGTTTTTCGTAGTTGTCTTTGAAGAATTTGAGCACATACATTGAGAGAACAGCAGGGCCTTTGTCGTCGCATACGCCGCGGCCGATAAGCCAGCCGTCAACTTCACGCACTACAAACGGGTCGCCTTTCCAGCCGTTGCCCTCCGGAACAACGTCAAGATGAGCGATGGAAGCGATGTATTCTTCCTTTTCGCCTTTAACCTCTGCATAGCCCATATAGCCTTCGCAGTCTTTTGTATCAAGACCGAGACGGCGGCTCATTTCAAGGGCAAGGTCCAGACATTCGCGGTTTTCTTTGCCGAATGGTGCATTTTCTTCTGCCGGTCCAAGCAGGCTTCTGATAGCACAGATATCTTTGATGTCCTGAACGATATTTCTTTCGTTTTCCTTTACAAATTCTATAACTTTATTGCGAAAATTTTCCATAAACGTTTCTCCTTTTGCAGAAAATTTATATTTTGCTATTTTATAGTATAATATGAAACTGTCATAATTACAACATAAAACATTTGTATTATATAACAAGATATGATATCATTATGGCGATAAAACCGAAAGGAAATATATATGAAAAAACTTTTAAATATAAATACAATCCTCATCGGCATTGTACTTGTTGCGGGTATTGCAGGTATGCTGTTTATAAACGCAAACAAAACCAGCGGCAGCAAGGCGATTGTGGATATAAACTTTGAAGGTAAACAGGAAAGGGTGGAAATTGACCTTTCCGTTGACGAAACACACCATATCCAGACCAATCTGCCTGTAACCCTTGTGGTTGAAAACGGCGAAATCTGGTTTACAGACAGCCAGTGCCCAGACCATCTTTGTGAGGGCTTTGGCAAAATAAGCTATGACGGAGAAAGTGCATCCTGCCTGCCTGCAGGGGTTATTGTTGTAGTAAGCGAAGGGAATTAGACTATGAAAGCTGTACGCCTTGTAATAATTGCAGTATTGAGTGTAAGTATGATTGCTGTGGGTATATTTACCGTAGTACAGCTTTCTTCCGGAAAACCTGATGACAGTTCATCTCAGGTTGTTTCCGAAAGCACAGACTCCTCTGACCTGCTGCTGAATGCACAAAGCGAAGATATTCAGACTGGTGCTCCTGTTGCAGATGAAACAGAGACAGACGAAACCGGAAACAGCAAGGATGCTGTTAAAATTACTTTGGGTGATATAGAAAGCAAGGATATCTCCGCCCTCAGCAGTGATGCTGTTACCTGGGGACCCGGCGTAAGCTTCAATGATGACAACCAACCAACTGCCTGTGTTTCCCTGCATGAAAAATACGGAAATCTGGGTGCGGTTTTTCTCCATGATGACAGCAGAATTTATCTCACCTTTGACCTTGGATATGAATCGGGATATACAAACGATATTCTCGACACATTAAAGGAAAACAATGTGAAAGCCACCTTTTTTGTGACAGGCAGCTATACCAGAAATCAGGAAGAAATTATAAAACGCATTATCGCCGAGGGACACACAGTGGGCAACCACAGCGACACCCATCCTGATATGACTGCAATCTCTGAAAGTGATGCCGCTAAAGAAATTACATCCGTACACGACATCGTAAAGGAAAAATACGGCTACGAAACATATCTGTTCCGCTTCCCTGCAGGTACTTTCAGCGAAAAAACGCTGGCTATTGCCGCAGAAAACGGCCACCACAGCGTGTTCTGGTCCTTTGCTTACAACGACTGGGACAACGCAAACCAGCCCGATGTAACCGAAGCCCTGCAGAAAACAAGCGACCGTCTGCATCCCGGTGCTGTTTATCTGCTGCATCCGATGGAAACAAACAGCATAATTCTCGGCGATTTAATCAGAGCCGCAAAGGAAAAAGGCTATGAAATCGGCATAATGTAACTAAAATACCCGAGCGGATATAAAACATTATCCGTGCGGGTATTTTTTTGTTGCGATATTTTTATACACCTGCTTTCTGTTGCAAAATACTGCTGCATAGTGTTAATATATTATATAATCTCTCTTTAAAAGGAGACTTATCATGAAGAAGAAAAAACTGGCAAAAATTATACTGCTTGCTATGCCGCTTATTCTTGGTATGACAGGCTACTTTATTGTAGACGGGCGTCCCTTTCTGCAATCTTTGTACATTTCCATAAAGCTTTACGGATTTGGTGCAGAAGAAACACCGCCTAATACAATTATAGAAATCGCCCGATGGGTAGGTCCTGTTGCAACTGCCAGCACCATAGTTGCCGTTGTAGCACTACTTCGCAGAGGCATACACAATATTATTGCAAATATCGGTGGTAACAGCACTGCTGTATATGGTCCCGACAAGCTAAAAGACAATATGCTGAAACAGCTGGGCAAAAAAGGCATAGACGGCAGAGACAAATTTGTTGAAGCCGACAACTATATTTTGCTGGACAGTGAAGATAAAAACCTTGCATTTTATGAAAAGCACCGCAAAAAACTGGTGAACAATGAAGTTTTTGCCAAAAGCGACTCACTTTCAGCACAGTGGGCATCTGAACACAATCTGCACCTGTTCTGCCCCGAGGAGATTGCAGCCTCTGTTTTCTGGAAAGAACACTGTATCTATCCTCTTTCCAGACAGTGTGACCACAAAATGAAAATTGCTGTTCTGGGCTTTGACAAGCTTGGCAGAGAACTGATTTTATCTGCATTGCAGAGCAACATCTTTTCCTCTGTTCAGCAGCTTAGCTATCACATCTGGGGTGATGCTGACGGCTTTCTGAATATCCACCATCAGCTTTCACAGATTGAGGACAACATTGTTTTTCATTATAAAAACTGGTATGAAGAAATTGGTTTCCTAAATCAGTGCAATATGATTATCGTCACTGCTCAGGATAATCAGTCCGACCTTGTCAGAAAGCTGCTGCTTGCCACAGACTGTAAAAAAATATATCTTTTCAGTGCTGCCGACTGTAATATACGTCTTATCGAAAACAGCGACAGAATTACACCTTTCGACTGGACCAAAACTGCTTTCTGTGCAAAAAATATCCTTGAAAACGAACTTTTTGAAAAGGCAAAACTGTTAAATCTGCGTTATAAAAATCTCTATAATAACGTAGAAGAAAACAGCAAAAACAAGGAACTGTGCTGGCAGAAGCTCAACACCTTTACCCGTTATTCCAATATCAGTGCCGCAGATTTTTACGATATAATGAAATATATCCTCATCTGCGAAAACCAGCCTGCAGATATTGAGCAGCTGCCCGAAGACTGGGTTGACCGGCTTGCAAACCTTGAACATATACGCTGGTGCAGATATCATTATCTGAACAACTGGAAATACGGCAAAGTGGAAAACGGCACAAAGGATGTTAAAAACCGCATTCACGCAGACCTTGTTCCTTACGATACACTTTCTGACAGCGAAAAAGAAAAAGACAAAGAAAATATCCGTATTCTTTTCTCCCTCGGATAATTTTGTACATTCGTCACTTACCTTTTCTGATATATCAAGGAGGTTTTTCCATGATTTTTGATAAACTGAACGGTCAGAAGACCAAAAAAGACCTTTTTCTGCTTTGCAACAAATGCCGCAAATTTCTTTCTGAACAGCTGGAAAAGGAAGACTTTCGTGGTTTTTCAGTGCATTTTAAAAATATAGTAAATGGCTGGAGTATAGACCAATGCGGTCTGCGTATAGTAAAAAGCTATAAGGGCGAAGGCTATTTCTGTCTTGAAATCTTCGGCACCTTCCCTGACGGTTCGGGCTATGAGATGAAAAATATACTTTTACAGGAAACAAAAGATAAACTTAAAGAGTATCTTGCAAGGGATGAAATGGCCGATGAAATGATTGAAACCTTTGGCAACTTCAGCGAAAGTATTGAAGACAAGCTGTAATTACAATTTTATAAAAAACAAAAACCGTATGGGCACAAATTGTTCCATACGGTTATTTTTTTATCTGTTTTACAGTGCAAAACCGCCGTCAACGGTGATAAGCTGGCCTGTGATGAATTTTGCCTTATCGCTTAGCAGAAATTCCACTGTATCTGCCACATCCTGCACTGTGCCAATGCGGCCAAGAGGTGTTTCAACTGCAAGTGCCTGCAGATCTTCTTCGCTGAAACAGTTGAGCATATCAGTTTTTATAACACCGGGACATACTGCATTTACTCGGATACCGCTTGGTGCCAGTTCCTGTGCGAGAGCTTTTGTGAAAGCGTTTATACCACCCTTTGTTGCAGAATAAACTGCCTCGCAGCTTGCTCCGTTGTTGCCCCAGATTGATGAGATATTCACAATGCTGCCGGAGTGCTGTTTTACCATTATATCCACTGCCTGCTGACATACAAATATTGTGCCGCCCAGGTTTATATTTACCAGCTTTATGATATCCTCTTCCTTCATATCCTGCAGCAGACCAACCCAGGAAACACCTGCACAGTTCACAACACAGTCAAGAGATTTGAAGCTGTCCTTTATATGTGCAAAAAGTGCCGCAACATCGCTGTAATCCGCCACATTGCACCTGGTATAGATTATTCCGTGAAGTTTTGAAATTGTATCAAGACCGTCACTGGTAGAATTGTATGTGCCGATAACAGTATAGCCTTTTTCAGCTAAGGTTATGGCAATCTGACGGCCGATGCCTTTGCTTGCACCTGTAACAAGAGCTGTTTTCATAGTGTAAAAATCCAATCTTTATTCTTATAAGAATATTTTACTATATATATAATCATTTTTCAACAAAACAAAAGGCAGGGATATCCCTGCCCTTGATTGTTTTATTATGAATACTAGTAAGCTTTGCCCCAGACAACAACTGTTTCGGTTTCTTTGCCGCAGATTGGGCAAACACCTTTTTTAATACCCTGTTCGCCAAATGGCATACATCTGGATGAGAGGCCTGCTTTTTCTTTCATTGCTTCTTCACATTCTGCACTGCCGCACCAGTGAGATTTGATAAAGCCGTCGTTTTTGTCAGCCTGTGCAATGATATCTTCCAGTTTTTCAAGCTCAACTGTTCTTGTCACGAGATTTTCTTTTGCACGTGCGTAGAGAGCATCTGCGTATTCTTTGAACACTCTTTCAAGTTCTGCTTCCAGATTGTTGAGAGATACAAAGATTTTTTCACGTGTGTCACGGCGAACAAGAACACACTGGTTCTTTTCGATATCTTTTGGACCGATTTCAAGGCGGATTGGCACACCTTTCATTTCGTACTCTGCAAATTTCCAGCCTGGCTGGTTGTCGCTGTCGTCAAGTTTTACACGATAGAGATTTTTGAGGCGTTCTTTAAGTTCGTATGCTTTGTCAAGAACACCTTCCTTGTGCTGTGCAACAGGGATGATAACAAGCTGGTGTGGTGCGAGAGCCGGTGGGAGAACAAGACCTTCGTCGTCACCGTGGCACATGATGATAGCACCTACGATACGTGTGGACATACCCCAGGAAGTCTGATGTGGGTATGAACGGCCATTGTTTCTGTCTGCAAATGTGATGTCAAATGCACGTGCAAAACCGTCGCCGAAATAGTGGCTTGTACCACTCTGAAGAGCTTTGCCGTCGTGCATCATAGCTTCAACTGTGTATGTTGCTTCTGCACCTGCAAATTTTTCGCTGTCTGTCTTTTTACCTTTGATAACAGGAATCATTGCTTCTTCTTCAAGGAAAGCAGCGTATGTGTCAAGCTGCTGGAGAGTTTCTCTCTGTGCTTCTTCTGCTGTTTCATGAAGTGTATGACCTTCCTGCCACCAGAATTCACGGCTGCGGAGGAATGGACGTGTTGTTTTTTCCCATCTTACAACGCTGCCCCACTGGTTGTAGAGGAATGGAAGCTGACGGTAGGACTGAAGCACGTTTTTCCAGTGTTCACAGAAAAGAACTTCAGATGTTGGACGTACGCACATACGTTCTTCCAGTTTTTCTTTGCCGCCGTATGTTACCCATGCAACTTCCGGTGCAAATCCGTTTACATGGTCTTTTTCCTTCTGAAGCAGACTTTCAGGAATGAGAAGCGGAAGTGCCATATTTACATGGTCTGTTTCCTTGAAACGTCTGTCCAGGCATTTCTGGATATTTTCCCAGATTGCATAGCCGTATGGACGCACATAAACAAAACCTTTAGCTGTGGAATAGTCTACGAGCTCTGCTTTAAGGCAGATGTCAGTATACCACTGTGCGAAATCTTCGTCACGGCTGGTAATACTTTTAACCAATTTGTTGTCTTTTGCCATTTTATTTTCCTCTTTCATAAAATTTGCCCCTTATAACGATGATAAGGGGCAAACTGAATTATTCTCTAAAAATTACTTGTTTTCTTCGATAAATTTAACAAGGTCGCCCACTACTTTGATATCGTCGATTGCTTCATCGGGAACTTCCACGCTAAATTCGTCTTCAATAGACATAACAATATCTACGAAATCAAGGCTGTCAGCATCGAAATCGTCTCTGATGTTGGATTCCATTGTAATGAGTTCTTCGCTGATTTCAAGCTGTTCTGAGATAATTTCTCTCAATTTTTCAAAAACCATAGTAGTTCTCCTTATGTTTTATGCAGATATCTCTGCTTATTATACTTACATATACACTTATAATTTATAACTTTTATGTTATATTGTCAAGGTATTTTTATCTGTAATCTATATTGAGGTTTGCCATACCGTTAAGATTTACATCACCAATGTTGCCGGACAGATATTCATAATATCCCTGTGCCGCAATCATCGCACCGTTGTCGCCGCAGAGGGAAATTTCTGGGCATACAAAGCGTTTGCCCTTTGCCTTTTCTTCGATAAGCTCCCTGAGGCGTCTGTTTGCCGCAACACCGCCTGCGATTGCAAGGGTGTCAAAGCCGAATTCCTCTGCCGCATTTACAAGGTTGTCGGATAATATCTGACTGATTTTTTCCTCAAAGCTTGCCGCAAGGCTGTTAATGTCGGTTTCTTCACCTTTCATATTATTGATGTTGAAGATGTTGATAACCGCTGTTTTAAGCCCCGAAAAACTTACATCATATTTGTTTTCTGTGTGAGGTGTAGGCAGCTTGTATTTTGTTTTATCGCCGCTCTGGGCCGCTTTGGATACTGCAGGTCCGCCCGGATAGCCAAGACCTAAAGTACGGCTTACCTTGTCAAAGGCTTCGCCCGCTGCGTCGTCGATAGTTCTACCGATTACACGGAATTTTGTGTAGTCCTCCACTGCAACAATATGGCTGTGACCGCCCGATGCCACAAGGCAGATGAACGGCGGTTTAAGGTCCTTATGGGTGAGATACAGTGCCGCAATATGTCCGCGTATATGATGTGTTGGCACGATCGGCTTGCCACTGGCAAAGGAAAGTCCCTTTGCAAAATTTACGCCAACAAGCAGTGCACCGATAAGCCCCGGGGCAAAGGTGCAGGCGATGGCGTCGATATCATCCACCGTGCAGTTCGCCTCGTCAAAGCATTTCTGCACCACTTCGCTGACTGCATCAATATGTCTGCGGGAAGCAATTTCAGGCACAACACCACCGTAAAGGCCGTGTTCTTCCGCCTGTGAATATACAATATTGGAAATTATTTCTCTGCCATCCTTTACGATGGAAGCCGCTGTTTCGTCACAGCTGGATTCGATACCCAATACTAACATAGATTTTCCTCTGATTAATTATATAGATATAGCTGATTTTATAATTTTATTACCGATTATATTATAAGTCAAGTTTATAGATAAGGGCAGCTTCCCTTGGGTTTGAGTAGAAGTTTTTTCTTGTGCCGATATGCTCAAATCCCAGTTTTTCATACAATGCGATGGCAGAAGCATTGCTCTCCCTTACTTCCAATACGCAGGGCAGTCCCAGCAGCTTTAATGTTTCTGCCAGCAGATATCCGCCATATCCTTTGCGTTTGTGGCCTTTGTCTGTGACGATGAACACCAGTTCTGCATCATCTGCAACAAGATAGGAGACAAAAGCCACTACACCGTCTTCCCCTTCCAGCACAAAGCTTTTTATGCTGTCGTTGGAAAAGCTGTCCTCAAGGGCGGTTCTGCTCCAGCCGTCAGGCACATTTTCAAAAATATGTGCAACCGCTGCCACGTCCTTTTCTTCAAAGGGTCTAACCTTTCGCAACATACCAGTTTTCCCCCCTGTTCACATCCACTTTAAGCGGTACCGAAAGCTGTGCGGCGTTTCTCATCTCTTCGCCGAGAATCTGTGCCGCTTTTTCGGCTTCGTCCAGTGGTGCTTCAACGATAAGTTCGTCGTGTACCTGCAGGATAAGCTTTGCTTTGAGGCCCTCGTCTCTGAGGCGGTTTGCAACCTTTACCATTGCAATTTTGATTATATCCGCACTTGTACCCTGGATTGGTGTGTTCATGGCCATACGCTTGCCCATCTCCTGAATGTTGCGGTTGGAGTTGCTGATTTCGGGCAGTATGCGTTTGCGGTTGTAGAGAGTGGCAACATATCCGTTGTCCTTTGCAAACTGTGTGATGGTGTTCATATACTCCTTAACACCCACAAATGTATCCAGATAGTTGCTTATAAACTGGCTTGCCTCTTTTACTGTGATGCCCACATCCTTTGCAAGGCTGAAAGCACCAATGCCGTACACAATACCAAAGTTTACCGCTTTTGCACGGGAGCGTATCTGCGGTGTAACCATCTCCACAGGCAGCTTCATAATCTTTGCCGCTGTCTGTGTGTGGATATCCTCGTTGTTTATGAAGGCTTCTCTCATGGACTCATCACCGCTGATATGTGCAAGAATACGCAGTTCAATCTGTGAATAGTCGGCATCGAGAAGGATGTGCCCCTCTTTTGCCACAAAGAATTTGCGGAGTTCCTGCCCCAGCTCTGTGCGTACGGGGATATTCTGCAGGTTCGGTTCTCCCGAAGAGATACGGCCTGTTCTTGTTTCTGTCTGGTTGAAGGTGGTGTGTATTCTGCCGTCTTCACGGATTTTATCCTTCATACCCTCAACATAGGTGGAATTTAATTTCTGATAGGTTCTGTAGCTGAGAATTTTATCAATTACCGGATGATATTTTCTTAAGCCCTCCAGCACCTCGGCATTGGTGGAGTAGCCCGATTTTGTCTTTTTGCCTGCAGGCAGCCCAAGGTCTTCAAAAAGTGCCTTGCCAAGCTGTTTCGGGCTGTTCAGATTAAACTCATATCCAACCATATCATAAACATCAGCAAGATATTTTGCCAGCTGTTCCTTGAGCATTGTACCGAATTCTTCCAAAGCCTTTTTATCCATGCCAAAGCCTTCGTACTCCATCTCTGCAAGCACCTTCGCAAGGGGCATTTCGATATCATATAGCAGCCCGTGCTGTTTTTCGTCCTCTATAAATCTGAGATAATATTCATAAACCTGCTGTGCAAACGGGGCAAAGCTGTCTTCGCATTCAAACTTTGCAACAGCGTCCACGGCGGCGGAAATACGCTCAAAATCGTAGCTTGCGGCAAGGGGATTTGCAAGGTATGCCGCCAGTTTCATACAGAAGGACACATTTTTTATATCTATTCCGTTTTCTATGCAGAACGTGTAAAGAGATTTGCTGTCATATGCAATTTTTTCTTTGTTTTCGTCCTCCAGAAATGCTTTGAGAAGCTCGCTGTCAGCACCGCAGGAATATATATTTTCATCCCACATTGCGATAAATTTATCGCCGTTCTGATAGATGATTGCCCTGCTGAGAGAGTTGTCAAACTCTTTTATTTCAACACTGTCAAGGGCAGAATCCACCACATCAAAGAGGTTTATATTTTCCACACTCTGCTGCGGTACCAGCTTTTCTGCAAGGGAGAACATCTCCAGTTTTCTGAGAGTTTTTGACACCTTATCGCTGTTTGCAGCCTTTTTCAGATAGCTTTCAGGGTTTATATCCATCTCCACATCGCACTTGATTGTACCGAGGATTTTTGAAAGGTATGCCATCTCTTTGTCGTTTACCAGCTTTTCCCTCACACCTTTTTTGATTTTTGCATCGTCGATATTTTCGTACACGCCGTCAAGGCTGCCAAAATTCTGCAGCAGTGTAACAGCGGTTTTTTCGCCAACGCCCTTTACCCCCGGGATGTTGTCGGAGGTATCGCCCATAAGTGCTTTAAGGTCGATAAGGCTTTCGGGATAAAGGCCGTATTTTTCAAAAACAGCCTCCCTGTCCATAATCTGTGTGTGGCCTTTGCCCATCTGTGTTGTGGCAAGGGCAACGCATACATTGTCATCGATAAGCTGGAGGGAGTCTCTGTCCCCTGTGGCGATATAGCATTCGTCCCCGCGTGCAGAACAGCTTTTTGCGATTGTGCCAAGGATATCGTCTGCTTCAAATCCCTCTTTTGTAACAATGGTATATCCCAGGTCACTGAGGATTTCCTTGAGTACAGGCATCTGCTGTGCCAGTTCGTCAGGCATCCCCTTTCTGCCTGCCTTGTAACCGTCAAACAGTTTGTGGCGGAAGGTTTTTGCCTTGAGGTCAAATGCCACAGCCACACAGTCAGGCTTAATGTCCTGTTCAAGTTTTATGAGTATATTGAGAAAGCCGTAGATACCGTTAGTGTACTGGCCATCCTTTGTTGTGAGAAGCTTTATACCGTAGAAAGCACGGTTTAAAATGCTGTTGCCGTCAATGGCGAGAAATTTCATATTTATGTCTCCCTTGCTGGAATTTACAATACATAATATATATTTAAATTAGTATACCATATTTTATTATTTTATGGTATACTATTTATCTAATGCAAAAATAAATTTTACAGATGAGGTTTTATGGAAATTAAAGGTCTGGATATAAAAAACAAAGCGGTGCTTGCCCCTATGGCAGGCTTCTGTGATATTGTAATGCGTAAAGCGGCAGACGATTTTGATGCAGGTTTTACCGTGAGCGAAATGGTAAGTGCACGTGCTTTGTACTACGGTGATAAAAAAAGCCACGAGCTTATGGAAACTTTTTCCCATAAAGCTCCATTTGGCGTGCAGCTTTTCGGCTTTGACCCAAATGACTTCGTCCATGCCACAAAACATGTTCTGGACCATAATCCTGATTTTATAGATATAAACATGGGCTGTCCTGCCCCTAAAATTGTAAACAACGGCAGCGGCAGTGCACTGATGAAGAACCCGCCCCTTGCGGCAGAAATCGCAAAGGCTGTGGTGGAAAACGCAAAGGGCAAACCTGTAAGCGTAAAAATCCGCAAAGGCTGGGACGAAAATTATCTCACCGCCGTGGAGATGGCACAGAGATGCGAAGCCGCAGGTGTAAGCTTTATCACTGTCCACGCACGAACAAAACAGCAGATGTACACCCCTGGCATTGATCTTGATATTATAAAAGCTGTAAAACAGGCGGTTAATATCCCTGTTATCGGCAACGGTGACATCACCTGTCCTGAAGACGCTATAAAAATGATGGACTACACAGGCTGTGACTATGTTATGGTGGGCAGAGAAGCATTGTGCCGTCCGTGGATTTTCCGCCAGATTAAACAGGCCTTAAACGGCGAAACTATAGACAGCGACCTGACAGTTGAAGAAAGAATGCAGCTGCTTATGTGGCACATTGAAAAGCTGTGCGAGGTAAACGGTGAATTCGCAGGCATGAAAAAAGCCCGCGGACAGGCAGCGTTATATATGAAAGGTCTGCGTGGTGCGGCACATCTGAGGTATCTTACCAACAGCCTTTCTGTATTCAGCGATGCCGAAAATCTTGTAAAAGAGGTGTTAAAGGAAAATGTATAACTTCAATGCACTTGTTTCCAGAATAAAATATATACCTAGATGGAGCCTGATGAGACAGAGCCGCCAGGAATATCTGGCAGAGCACACCACAGAGGTGATGCAGATTGCCCACACCCTTTCCGCAGTTGCAAAGGAAAACTTTGGTGCTGATGTGGACGAAAAGAACATTGTCATGTGCGGTTTGTACCACGATATAAGCGAAATTCTGACAGGCGATATGCCTACACCTGTAAAATACAATGATGTTGTGCTTAAAAGAGCCTATAAGGATATGGAGGCAAAAGCAACCGACAAGATGATTGAAACGGTTGACCCGCAGATTAAAAACCATATTGCTCCTTTTGTAAAGGGTGATGTACTCAGTGAAAGAGAACACAAAATCCTCAAAGCAGCCGACAAACTGTCTGCACTTATAAAATGTATGGAAGAGCTGCAGTGCGGCAACACCGAGTTCAAGCTGGCATTTGAGAGCACAAAACAGTCTCTGGAAGCTATGAATCTGCCTGAGGTGGCTTACTTTATGGAGAATATGCTGCCTGCCTACAACCTTTGTCTTGACGAACTTGCAAAAATATAGCGGGGCGGTAAATTGAAAAGTTTAAACAGTAATTTTACATCAAAGGTACCGTATATAAAGATATTTTCGCTGGGATTTTTCACCGCAGTATGTATATTCCTGCCCTTTCTTGTGGCGGACAAGGGATTTTTTCTCTACGCGGGGGATTTCAACAGCCAGCAGATACCTTTTTATATGAACGCTGTGCGTGCAGTGCAAAACGGCAGTTTTAACTGGAGCTGGAACACCGACCTTGGCGGCAGTATGGTGAACTGCTATTCATTCTACCTTGTGGGTTCCCCTTTCTTCTGGCTGAGCTGTCTGTTCCCGTATAAATGGGTGCCGTATATGATGCCGCTGTGGCTGATGCTTAAATTTGCCCTGGCAAGCCTTGGGTCATTTATGTTTCTGCGTAGATATGCAAAGGATGCAAACTTTGCATACATAGGTGCAATACTTTATGCTTTCAGCGGTTTTTCGGTGTACAACGTATTCTTCAACCACTTTCTGGAATCGGTGGCGTTTTTTCCATTTTTACTGTGGAGCCTTGACGAATTTGTACTAAACCGCCGCAGAGGGCCATTTGTATTTTTTGTGGCAATAAATCTTATAAACAACTACTTTTTCTTTGCAGGTCAGGTTGTATTTTTATTTATCTACTTTATCTGCAAGCTTTTAAGCGGCGAATACCGCATAAAAATCAAGGAATTTTTCCTGCTGGCATTTGAAAGCCTGCTGGGGGTACTTTGCGGCTGTGTACTGTTTGTGCCGTCGGTTGTAAGCATACTGGACAACCCACGCAGTACACAGATGTTCGAGGGTATGGAGTTCTGGCTTTACAATAAGGTTCAGCAGTATTTTGCCATCTTTATGTCGGCATTTTATCCGCCGGAAATCCCCTATTCCCCAAATATGTTCACCGACTGCAGCATAAAATGGACAAGTATGTCCGCCTTTGTGGTGCTGGGCGGTATGTTCGGATTTTTTGTATTTATTAAATATTTCAGAAAATCCGCTTTTACAAAAACATTCCTTTGCTGCATAGTATTTGCCTTTGTACCTGTGCTGAACAGCAGCTTTTATGCTTTCAACGACAACTACTACGCACGCTGGTTCTATATGCCGCTGCTTATCCTTGCAGCGATGAATATACAGAGCTTCGCCCTTTGCAAAGCAAAAATTTACCACGGGCTTAAGTACACAGCAATATGCACAGCGTTTTTCTGCATATTTGCACTTACCCCGTCAAAAAATGATGCGGGGTTGTTCAAACTGGGTTTACAGAAAGACACCGCTCTGTTCTGGCTGATGTTCCTCATTGCAGCGGCAAGTCTTTATCTCTGTTTTATATTGGTGCAGAACTTCCGCTGTGACAGAATGTATGCACAGAAGCTGCTGCGGGGCTCACTGGCAATGATTATGGTTTTCTCCATAACACATATGGCGTTGGTGAAGATGCCTCAGATGGACAATGACGCAAACTATATAAAACAGAACTACGATGTTGTGGACAATCTCGATATCGGCGATGAGGGTAAAGACTATCGCCTTGATGCCTATCAGTGCTACAACAATCTGGGGCTGTTTATCAATAAGCCTGTTATACAGTTTTTCAACAGCACTGTGACACCGTCCATAATGGAGTTTTACCCCTTTGTGAACACAAAACGTGATGTATCATCAAAACCGGAACACACCGACTATGCCCTGAGAAGTCTTTTATCTGTAAAATATATTCTTATGCCTCTCCATGAATACGATAATTTCAAGGAGAAAGACTATATGAACATATACAGTGAACACAGCGTTACAGGACCATATCAGGTGCTTGAAAACGATTTCTTTATTCCGTTTGGTTTCACATATGATTATTATATCACCAATGAACAGATGGAAAACCTCCCCAAAGCCAGCCGAAGCAGGATAATGCTGCGTGCTCTGCTTATGCACAGCGACCTTGCGGAAAATCTGGATCTGGATATGGAACAGATTGACGACGATGCCCTTAAAAATCTGACTTTCGAGGTATTTGCCTCCGACGTTGAGGACAGAAAAAGCGAAAGCAGTTATTATTTTGAGCAGACAAAGGACGGTTTTATCTCCAATATCATACTGGAAAAACCAAATCTTGTGTTTTACTCTGTGCCGTATGATGAGGGCTTTACCGCCTTTATAAACGGCAAAGAAAGCGAAATTTACAGGGTGAACAACGGTCTTTGTGCCGTATATGCACCAGGCGGTGACAACGAAATTATATTCACCTACAAAACACCGTATCTTAAAGCAGGTATAGCCCTTAGCCTTGCAGGCCTGGGCATTTATATAGCCTATATTATTCTTATTCTAAAAAAGAAGGTTAAAATTTAAATGGAAATTATCAAAGTTTTGGCAAGCGAATTCAAAAAGGAAATATGGCAGATTGAAAACAGTGTTGCCCTTATGGACGAAGGATGTACCATTCCTTTTATCGCCCGCTACAGAAAAGAAAAAACAGGCGAACTGGACGACCAGATTTTAAGAGAAATCTTCGACCGTCTCACCTATTTGAGAAATCTTGAACAGCGTAAGGAAGAAGTTATCAAATCCATAACAGAACAGGAAAAGATGACCGACGAAATTATGGATATGCTCAGCCGTGCAAAAACTCTGAGCGAAGTTGAAGATATCTACCGTCCCTTCAAACCAAAGAGAAAAACCCGTGCTTCTGTTGCAAAGGAAAAAGGTCTTGAGCCGCTGGCAAAAGAAATTCTGGAACAGCGTCCTCTGGCTGTACCTGAAGACCTCGCTGCAGACTACATAAATGAGGAAAAAGGCGTTGTGACAGTTGAAGATGCACTTAAAGGTGCTATGGATATTATTGCGGAAGATGTTTCCGACAACACAAATGTACGCAAAGCACTGAAAAGCCTTTACACCCGCACAGGCGAAGTGACAGCAAAAGGCGATGAAGAAAAGGAAAGTGTTTACACACAGTACTACGATTTCAGCGAAAAGGTAAACAAAATTGCCTCTCACCGTGTACTTGCAATCGACCGCGGCGAAAAGGAAGGATTACTCAAGGTTAATATAACTGTTGATACAATCGCAGCTATTGCTGAAATTGAAAAAATCTACATTGAAAACGACTCAAAATGTGCACAGGTGGTAAAAGAAGCCATCGCTGACGGTTACAGCCGCCTTATCCACCCAAGCCTCGACACAGAAATCCGTAACGGTCTTACAGAGGTTGCCTGCGAAGGTGCCATCAAGGTGTTCGGTGACAACCTTAAACAGCTTCTCCTTGTTCCTCCTGTAAAGGGTAAAACCTGTATGGCACTTGACCCAGGATACCGCACAGGCTGTAAAATGGCGGTTGTTGACGCAACAGGCAAGGTGCTGGACACAGGTGTTGTGTATATGACACTTGATATTCACGACAAGGACAAGGCAAAATCCCAGCTTAAAAAGCTTATCGCAAAACACAATGTTGATATTATCTCCATCGGCAACGGCACAGCTACAAAGGAAACCGAGATGGTTGTAGCTTCCATGCTTAAAGAACTGGACAGACCTGTAAGCTATATGGTTGTAAGCGAAGCAGGTGCTTCCGTTTACTCCGCATCCAAGCTTGCAGCTGCAGAGTTCCCGCAGTTTGACGTTGCTTTAAGAAGTGCTGTTTCCATTGCAAGACGTCTGCAGGACCCTCTGGCAGAGCTGGTAAAAATTGACCCTAAATCCATCGGTGTTGGCCAGTATCAGCACGATATGCCAAAACAAAGATTGGAAGAAAGCCTTGACGGCGTGGTGGAATACTGTGTAAACACAGTTGGCGTTGACCTTAACACAGCTTCTGCACCGCTTCTGGAAAGAGTTTCAGGTCTCAACAAATCCATCGCTAAAAACATCGTTGCATACAGAGAAGAAAACGGCGAATTTACAAAAAGAAACCAGCTGCTCAAAGTTTCAAAACTTGGCCCTAAAGCTTATCTGCTCTCTGCAGGCTTCCTGAGAATCCCGGGGGCAAAGGACAAGCTGGACTCCTCCTCTGTACACCCGGAAAGCTACGATGCAGCAAAACAGCTGCTTTCTGCTGTAGGCTACACAACAGATGACATCGGCACAGAAAAAATCAAAGATCTTGAAAAAGATGTTGAAAAAATCGGTCTCGAAAAACTTGCCCAGCAGCTGGATGTAGGTGT
Organism: Oscillospiraceae bacterium; assembly: GCA_015067145.1. GTDB lineage: Bacteria > Bacillota > Clostridia > Oscillospirales > Ruminococcaceae > RGIG3102. The sequence goes on from SVNA01000009.1 coordinate 66,819, forward strand.
TCCTACACTTAAAGATATTGTATCCGAGCTTATCAAACCGGGCCGAGATATGCGTGACGAGCTGCCAAAACCACTGCTGCGCACAGATGTTCTGGATATGAACGACCTTGTGGCAGGTATGGAACTGACAGGCACTGTGCGAAATGTAATCGACTTCGGTGCTTTTGTGGACATCGGCGTACATCAGGACGGCCTTGTGCACATCAGCCAGATATGCGAAAAATACATCAAGCATCCAAACGAAGTGCTTAAAGTTGGCGATATTGTAACTGTATGGGTATTGAGCGTTGATGTAAACAAAAAACGTATCTCCCTGACAATGAAAAAGCCAAAGGAACAGATAAAGGACGAAAAGAAAGCAAACTAAACAGTTTTGCGTAAATATTCATACAAAAAATTGCGGCAGGGTGTAAAACCACCCTGCCGTTTTTATTCTGCTATTCTTTTATAAGGTGTATAAATTCCCTGCTTTTCGTCACTGTAAACTGTGCATTTTCTCCATACTCCACTTTCGGAAAGAAGTCAATATAATATCCCAAAGCATCTGCATACCCAAGCACCGCCGCCTGCACCTTTTCCCCTTTTACGAAGATGAGATGCACCATACCCTCGTTTATATTGTTTGCAACTATGCTGCGGCTTTTAAAGCCGATAATTTCTTCGATTTCCTGTTCTGAGGTATAAGGGCTGAAAGTATATGCCGTATCCCAGCCGAAAGGCACAACTTCATTAAGTGTTACCGGCTGCCCTGCTTCCAGCGCTGTCACCGCTTTTTTCAGCCTGTGGTTATTATATTTTACAACAGGATTTCCAAACAATGAAATACATATAACAATAAAAACAACAGCCCACGCAATCTTCTTTTTCATACGGTCACCCCATTTCTCTTTATGCTTTAAGAATACAGAAAAAATGTGAGCAAAGGGTGTTACACATAAGAAAACAACATCTCTATATTACAGTATTACACATCAAAAAAGGTGAGGAAAACTCCTCACCTTTTTATTACTATAAAATTTTCATTTTTACAGAATGTTCTGACACTGCGCAGTCAGAGCGCGTTTGCAGAGATTATTCACCAAATGCAACACGTTTTGTGTCACGAGCAATCATCAATTCTTCGTTTGTCTGAACAACGAGAACTTTAACTTTGCCGTTTGCAGCTGTGATATCGTTAACAGCAAGACCGCGTTTTGCGTTCTGTTCTGCGTCGATTTCTACGCCAAACCAGCCAAGGCCTTCACAAACTTTTGCACGTGTGGAAGCGGAGTTTTCACCGATACCGCCTGTGAATACGATACAGTCAAGACCGTTCATAGCTGCTGTGTAGGAGCCGATGAATTTCTGAATCTGGTAAACGAGCATTTCAAGTGCGAGAGCTGCTCTGTCGTTGCCTTCGCCTGCTGCGATTTCAAGGTCACGGCAGTCGCTGGAGATGCCGGAAACGCCAAGGAAGCCGCCTTTTTTGTTGAGGTACTGGGACATTTCTGGGCCTGTCATACCTGTTTTTTCTGCGATGAATGTAACAACGGATGGGTCAACATCACCTGCTCTTGTACCCATAAGGAGACCTGCAAGTGGGGAGAAGCCCATGGATGTGTCAACAACTTTGCCGCCGTCTACAGCTGCAATAGAGGAACCGTTGCCAAGGTGGCATGTAACGATTTTGAGTTCTTCTGGTTTTTTGCCGAGGAATTCAGCTGCTGTGAGGGAAACAAATTTGTGGCTTGTGCCGTGGAAGCCGTAACGGCGAACTTTGTGTTCATCATACCATTCGTATGGTACTGCGTACATATATGCTTTTCTTGGCATTGTTGCGTGGAAAACTGTGTCGAATACTACAACGTTTGGAACGTCTGCACCGAATACAGCTTTTGCACTGTTGAGACCAAGAACGTGTGCTGGGTTGTGCAATGGTGCGATTGCACCAAGACGACCGATTTCTGCAATAACTTCATCATCAACAAGTGTGGATTCCTTGAAGCTTTCTGCACCATGAGCAACACGGTGACCGATAGCGGAAACTTCTTTTACGTCATCGATAACTTTGCCTTCGCCTGTTGTCATCATTTCAACAACTTTTGCAAATGCTTCTGTGTGTGTTGGGAATGGAACTTCTACTGTCCATTTGCCATCGTTAGCTTCGTGTTTGATAAAGCTGCCTT